>DASTIY010000396.1:0-6926 GCA_035717085.1 Casimicrobiaceae bacterium
TCGGCGAGTACTACGTCGACCTCGCGGATCGCTCGATGGTGTCGGCGCTCGCGATGGTCCACCAGCGCTTTTCGACCAACACGTTCCCGACCTGGGACCTCGCGCATCCGTTCCGCTTCGTCTGCCACAACGGCGAGATCAACACGCTGCGCGGCAACTTCAACTGGATCCGGGCTCGCGAAGGCGCGATCGCCTCCGAAGTCCTCGGCGACGACCTGCACAAGCTCTGGCCGCTGATCTACGACGGCCAGTCGGACTCCGCATCGTTCGACAACGCGCTCGAGCTGCTGCTGATGGGCGGTTATTCGCTGCCGCACGCGATGATGCTCATGATTCCCGAGGCGTGGGCGGGCAACCCGCTGATGGACGAGGATCGGCGCGCGTTCTACGAGTACCACGCGGCGTTGATGGAGCCGTGGGACGGTCCCGCGGCGATGGCGTTCACCAACGGCCGGCAGATCGGCGCGACGCTCGATCGCAACGGTTTGCGTCCCGCACGCTTCGTCGTCACCGACGACGACTACGTCGTCATGGCGTCCGAAGTCGGCGTGCTCGACATTCCGGAAGCGAAGATCGTCAAGAAGTGGCGGCTGCAGCCGGGCAAGATGCTGCTCGTCGATCTCGACGCCGGCCGCATCGTCGACGACGACGAGCTGAAGCGCACGCTCGCCACGGCGAAGCCATACCGGGAATGGATCGCGCGCTGTCGTCTTCGTCTCGAGGAAATGCCGGAGCCTGCCCCGAGCACGCCGACCGAGGTACCGCTGCTCGATCGCCAGCAGGTGTTCGGCTACACGCAGGAAGATCTGAAGATCATCCTCGCGCCGATGGCGGCGAACGGCGAGGAGCCGGTGGGCTCGATGGGCAACGACGCCGCGCTCCCGGTGCTCTCCGATCGACCGAAGGTCTTCTACAACTACTTCAAGCAGCTCTTCGCGCAGGTCACGAACCCGCCGATCGATCCGATCCGTGAAGAGCTCGTGATGTCACTCGTGTCGTTCATCGGCCCGCGTCCGAACCTGCTCGCGCTCGATCCGCGCGACGACGACGCCGAGACGGTGATCGGTGCACCGAGCGGCGTCGGCACCGCGCCCGCGGGCGAGCCGCCGATGCGTCTCGAGGTGCAGCAGCCGGTGCTGACGCCCGAGAACATGGAGAAGCTGCGGCACATCGAGCTCTTCTCGGGCGGCGCGTTCCGCTCGATCGAGCTCGACGTCTGCTATCCGGCGGCATGGGGCGGCAACGGCATGGAGGCCGCGCTCGCGAGCCTCGCCGCGCATGCGGAGGACGCGATCCGCCAAGGCTACAACATCCTGATCCTGTCCGATCGCAGCGTTGCCGCCGACATGCTGCCGATCCCGGCGCTGCTCGCGACCGCGGCCGTGCACGAGCATCTGGTGAAGAAAGGCCTGCGCACGTCGACGGGTCTCGTCGTCGAGACCGGCTCCGCGCGCGAAGTGCATCACTTCGCGTTGCTCGCGGGCTACGGCGCGGAAGCGATCCATCCCTATCTCGCGCTCGAGACGGTCGCGAACATCGCTCCGGCTTCTTCCGACATGGATGGCAAGGATGCGCAGAAGAAATACGTCAAGGCGATCTGCAAGGGACTCTACAAGGTGATGTCGAAGATGGGCATCTCGACGTACCAGTCCTATTGCGGCGCGCAGATCTTCGAGGCCGTCGGCCTGCAGAAGGCGTTCGTCGACAAGTACTTCACCGGGACCGCGAGCACGATCGAGGGCATCGGCCTGTTCGAAGTCGCGGCGGAAGCGCAGCGCCTGCACGCGCTCGCGTTCGGCGACGATCCGCTCCTTGCCGATGCGCTCGACGCCGGTGGCGACTACATGTACCGGATCCGCGGCGAAGAGCACATGTGGACGCCGGACACGATCGCGAAGCTGCAGCACGCGACGCGCGCGAACTCCTACGCGACGTACAAGGAATACGCGGCGCTGATCAACGAGCAGGGACGCAAGCACAAGACGCTGCGCGGCCTGTTCGAATTCAAGTCGGGCGAACGCGCGCCCATTCCGATCGACGATGTCGAGCCGGCGAAAGAGATCGTCAAGCGCTTTTCGACGGGGGCGATGAGCCTCGGCTCGATCTCGACCGAGGCGCACACGACGCTCGCGATCGCGATGAATCGCATCGGCGGCAAGTCGAACACCGGCGAAGGCGGCGAGGATCCGATGCGCTACCGCGCCGAGATGCGCGCGGGCCGCAGCGAAGTGCGCGACGGCGACACGCTCGCCTCGGTGATCGGCGAGCGGGCTGTCGAGAAGGACATCGAGCTCGCGGCCGGCGACAGCCTGCGCTCGCGCATCAAGCAGGTCGCCTCGGCACGTTTCGGCGTCACCGCCGAATACCTCGCTTCCGCGGACCAGTTGCAGATCAAGATGGCGCAGGGCGCGAAGCCCGGCGAAGGCGGGCAACTGCCGGGTCACAAGGTGTCCGAGTACATCGCGCAGTTGCGCTTCTCGGTGCCGGGCGTCGGCTTGATCTCGCCGCCGCCGCACCACGACATCTATTCGATCGAGGACCTCGCGCAACTCATTCACGATCTCAAGAATGCGAATCCTAAGGCGTCGGTGTCGGTGAAGCTCGTCTCCGAGATCGGCGTCGGCACCGTCGCCGCGGGTGTCGCGAAGGCGAAAGCCGACCACGTCACGATCGCCGGCCACGACGGCGGCACCGGCGCCTCGCCGCAATCCTCGATCAAGCACGCCGGCACGCCGTGGGAATTGGGCCTCGCCGAAACGCAGCAGACGCTCGTGCTCAACCGCTTGCGCGGGCACATCGCCGTGCAGGTCGACGGCCAGATGAAGACCGGCCGCGACGTCGCCATCGGCGCGCTGCTCGGCGCCGACGAGTTCGGCTTCGCGACCGCACCGCTGGTCGTCGAAGGCTGCATCATGATGCGCAAGTGCCATCTCAACACGTGCCCGGTCGGCGTCGCCACGCAGGACCCTGTGCTTCGCAGGCGCTTCGCCGGCCAGCCCGAGCACGTCGTCAACTATTTCTTCTTCGTCGCCGAAGAGCTGCGCGAGATCATGGCCGAGCTCGGCTTCCGCACGCTGAACGAGATGGTCGGTCGCAGCGACCTCCTCGACATGCGCAAGGGCATCGCGCACTGGAAGGCGAAGGGCCTCGACTTCACGCGCGTGTTCCATCAGCCGCCGATGCCGCCGGAGGTCGCGCGCTTCCACTGCGAGGCGCAGGACCACGGCCTGGCGAAGGCGCTCGATCACGAGCTGATCGCAGCCGCAGCGCCCGCGATCGAGAAGCGGCAACCGGTACGGCTCGCCTACAAGATCCGCAATGCGCATCGCTCGGTGGGCGCGATGCTGTCGGGCGTGGTGGCGCGCAGGCATGGCCACGAAGGATTGCCCGAGGACACGCTGCACGTCGCATTCGACGGCGTCGCCGGCCAGAGCTTCGGCGCGTTCCTCGCGCGCGGCGTGTCGTTCGAATTGCAGGGCGGCACGAACGATTACGTCGGCAAGGGACTTTCGGGCGGGCGCATCGTCGTCTATCCCGATCCGCAGTGTCCGGCGAAGCCGGAAGAGAACATCGTCGTCGGCAACACCGTCATGTACGGCGCGATCGACGGCGAAGCGTACTTCCGCGGCGTCGCGGGCGAGCGCTTCTGCGTGCGCAATTCCGGCGCGACGGCCGTGGTGGAAGGCACCGGCGACCACGGCTGCGAATACATGACCGGCGGCACCGTCGTCGTGCTCGGTCGCACCGGACGCAACTTCGCCGCGGGGATGAGCGGGGGCGTGGCGTACGTCTACGATCCCGACGGCACGTTCGCATCGCGCTGCAACGTCGCGATGGTGACGCTCGCGCGCGTCGAATCGGAGGCCGAGCAGCACAAGGCCGAGAAGGCGCTCGTCGCGCAGGGCAAGGGCCGGTTGCTGCACGCCAACGAAGCCGACGAAATCTTGCTGCGTCGGCTCGTCGAGCGGCATCTGCGCTTCACCGGGTCGAGCGTCGCGCTCGCGATGCTCGACGACTGGGACGCTTCGCGCGCGAAGTTCGTCAAGGTGTTTCCGAACGAGTACGTGCGCGCGCTCTCGGAGCTCTACATGAAGGCGCAGAAGACGGAACCGGCGGGCGTGCCTCCGCGCGTCGCGTCGCGGCAGGCGGCGTAGGCGGGCGCCATGGGCAAGATCACCGGCTTTCTCGAGTGGCAGCGTATCGCCGAAGCGGCGGATCCCGTGCAGGCGCGCGTCAGGCATTTCCGCGAGTTCGTCCATCGTCTCGACGACGCGAGCGCGGCGAAGCAGGGTGGACGCTGCATGGATTGCGGCATTCCGTTCTGCCAGACGGGCTGCCCGGTCAACAACGTCATTCCCGACTGGAACGACCTCGTGTACCGCCATCAGTGGAAGGCGGCGCTCGATGTCCTGCATTCGACGAACAACTTTCCCGAATTCACCGGCCGCGTGTGCCCGGCGCCTTGCGAGGCCGCATGCACGCTCAACATCAACAGCGATCCCGTCGGCATCAAGTCGATCGAGCACTTCATCATCGACAAGGGCTTCGACGAAGGCTGGGTCGAGCCGTTGCCGCCGCTGCGCAAGACCGGCCGCAAGGTCGCCGTCGTCGGCTCGGGCCCCGCGGGGCTCGCGTGCGCGCAACAGCTCGCGCGCGCCGGCCACGATGTCGTGCTGTTCGAGAAGCACGATCGCATCGGCGGACTGCTTCGGTACGGCATTCCCGACTTCAAGATGGAGAAGCACCTGATCGACCGGCGCATGGCGCAGATGTCGATCGAGGGCGTCGAATTCCGCCCGAACGTGAACGTCGGCGCCGACGTCGGCGCCGATGAACTGCTCGCCGAGTTCGACGCGATCGCCTTGACCGGCGGCGCCGAGAAGCCGCGCGACCTGCCGGTGCCGGGGCGCGAGCTTCGCGGCGTGCATTTCGCGATGGAATTCCTCCCGCAGCAGAACCGCGTCGTCGCGGGCGATGCGGTCGCGCAGCAGATCACCGCAGGCGGCAAGCGCGTCGTCGTCATCGGCGGCGGCGACACCGGTTCCGACTGCGTCGGCACGTCGAATCGCCAAGGCGCGCTGTCGATCGTGCAGTTCGAATTGCTGCCGCAGCCGCCCGAAATGGAGAACAAGCCGCTCGTGTGGCCGTACTGGCCGATCAAGCTTCGCACGTCGTCATCGCACGAGGAAGGCTGCGACCGCGACTGGTCGGTCGCGACGAAGCGCTTCGAAGGCGCCGACGGCCGCGTCGAGCGGCTCGTTGCGGTGCGCGTCGAATGGCAGCGCGACGGCAGCGGCGCGACGCGGATGGTCGAGGTTCCCGGCAGCGAGTTCGCGCTGCAGGCGGACCTCGTGCTGCTCGCGATGGGCTTCACGGGACCGGCGGACCTGCCGCTCTTCGAGCAATTCGGCATCGCGCGCGACGCGCGCAGCAACGTCAAGGCGAATACCGACGATTACCGCACGAGCGTAGCGAAGGTGTTTGCGGCCGGCGACATGCGCCGCGGCCAATCGCTCGTGGTGTGGGCGATCCGCGAAGGCCGCCAATGTGCGCACGCGATCGACGCGTATCTGATGGGAACGTCGTCGCTGCCGCGTTAGCCGGAGTCGGATGCGATTTTCCGACGCCGACGTGGAGTCGCCGTGTTCACGCGGAAAATCGTGACTGACCCTTTTTCGCCCGACGCGGAAAATCGTGTCTGACCCTTTTTCGTCGCCGATTGCCACGCTCGACATCGCGACGTGGCGCCCCGCGGTCGCGACCGGGGACACCGACCGCTACGCGCGCGATCTGGAAAGCGGCGCCGTGCTCGTGCTGCCGCGTCTCGCGTTCGCGCTGAACGACGAAGAGCGCAGGTTTCTCGACGTGCGCTGGTCCGACGGCAAGGCAAAGAACATCAGCCTCGACGGCGATGCGATCAAGGGTGCACAAGGTGACGCCGCCGACCGTGACGCGATCGGCGCGATGGTGCGCCGCTTCGCCGCGCAGGCGGACGCGCTGATCGCGTCGCTCTTTCCGCGCTACGCGCCCTACCTCAAGCGCGCGCGGACCAGCTATCGGCCGCATCCGGCGAGCGGACGCAACGTGTCGTGGCGCAAGGACGATGCGCGCTTGCACGTCGACGCGTTCCCGTCGCGGCCCAATCACGGCGAGCGCATCCTGCGCGTGTTCACCAACGCGAACCCGAGCGAGCCGCGCGTATGGCGCGTCGGCGAAGACTTCGAGGCGATGGCCACGCGGCTGTTGCCGCGCGTGCGCCGGATGCTGCCCGGCGAGCGCGGCGTGCTGCACGCGTTGCATGTGACCAAATCGCCGCGCAGCGAGTACGACCATCTCATGCTCGGCCTGCACGACGCCGCAAAGGCCGATCTCGATTACCAGGCGCGATCGCCCCAGCAGGAAGTGCGATTCGCGCCGGGGACGACGTGGATCTGCTATTCCGACCAGGTGATGCACGCCGCATCGTCGGGTCAATACATGTTCGAGCAGACGATCCACCTGCCGATCGAGGCGCTCTACATGCCGGAACGCTCGCCGCTCGCCGTGCTCGAGCGGATGACGGGTCGTCGTCTCGTTCGATGACCGCGCCCGCCAACGACACGCTGCTGCGCGCGCTTCGCCGCGAGCCGACGCCGTACGTTCCCGTCTGGCTCATGCGCCAGGCGGGCCGCTACCTCCCCGAATACAACGCGCTTCGCGCCAAGGCCGGCAGTTTCCTCGCACTCGCGACGGATCCCTCGCTCGCGACGGAAGTGACGTTGCAGCCGCTCGCGCGCTTTCGACTCGACGCGGCGATCCTGTTCTCCGACATCCTCACGGTTCCCGACGCGATGGGGCTCGGCCTGTCGTTCGCCGAGGGCGAGGGGCCGCGCTTCGCGCGTTCGACGCGAGACGAAGCGTCGATCGCCGCACTCGCGCCGCCCGAC
>DASTIY010000397.1:0-3834 GCA_035717085.1 Casimicrobiaceae bacterium
TGCGCGACGCGACCACGGGCCGCATCGCGGGCGGTTCGGCGGAAACGCTTCCGTTCACCTACGACGACCTTTACGACGCCGACCGTCGCAAGCGCATTGCGCCGCGCCTTTCGCACCTCCCGCGCCCGCAGACGCGGGCGCTGCTGCGCGGATTGCTGGAAGCCGACGGCGGCGTGTCGCGTGGAACCGAGATCTACTTCACGACGGCGTCCGAGTCGCTGGCGGAGGGCGTGCGCTATCAGTGCCTGCGCCTCGGCGTGCCGGTCAGCGGCCAGCGGCGCCGGCGCGATCACGCGACAGCCGACGCCGCGTATCCGAGCGCGACGACGTCGATCGACCTGCGCATTCCCGCGGTCCCCGAGATCGCGTCGCTCGTCGGCTGCAAGCCGATCGCCAAGCACAACTGGATCACGCTCGGCAACACCGTCTTCTCGCGCATCCGCGCGGTCGCGCCGATCACGCCGAAGCCCCTCGTCGTCGATCTCAAGGTCGATACCGACGAGTCCTACCTGACGGCGGCGGGCCTCGCGCACAACGGCGGCAAGCGCAAGGGCGCCGTGTGCACGTACCTCGAGACGTGGCATCTCGACATCGAGGAGTTTCTCGAGCTGCGCAAGAACACCGGCGACGACCGGCGGCGCACGCACGACATGAACACCGCGAACTGGATTCCGGACCTGTTCATGAAGCGCGTGATGGAAGGCGGCGACTGGACGCTGTTCTCGCCGTCCGACGTGCCCGACCTGCACGACGCGTGGGGCCGCGCTTTCGAGGAAGCCTACGTCCGCTACGAGGACAAGGTCGCGCGCGGCGAGCTCAAGCTGCACAAGCGGATTCCCGCCGTGCAGCTGTGGCGAAAGATGCTGTCGATGCTGTTCGAGACCGGGCATCCGTGGATCACGTTCAAGGACGCCTGCAACGTGCGCTCGCCGCAGCAGCACGTCGGCACCGTCCACAGCTCGAACCTCTGCACCGAGATCACGCTCAACACGAGCGAGACCGAGATCGCCGTGTGCAACCTCGGCTCGGTCAACCTGCTCGCGCACATGCGCGAAGTCGACGGCGGCTACGCGCTCGACCAGGCGAAGCTCAAGCGCACGATCACGACCGCGATGCGCATGCTCGACAACGTGATCGACATCAACTACTACGCGGTGCCGAAGGCGCGCAATTCCAACCTCCGGCATCGTCCGGTCGGCCTCGGCATCATGGGCTTCCAGGATTGCCTGCACCTGATGCGCGTCCCGTACGCGTCGCACGACGCGCTCGCGTTCGCCGACACGTCGATGGAAGCCGTTTGCTACCACGCGTACTGGGCGTCGACCGAGCTCGCGGAAGAGCGCGGCCGCTACGCGTCGTACCGCGGAAGCCTGTGGGACCGCGGCGTGATGCCGCAGGACACGCTCGCGATGCTGCGCGAGGCGCGCGGGGGCTACGTCGAGATCGACGAGTCTTCGACGCTCGACTGGGACGCACTGCGCGCACGCATCGGCCAGCACGGCATGCGCAACTCGAACTGCGTCGCGATCGCGCCCACCGCGACCATCTCGAACATCATCGGCGTCGCGGCGTCGATCGAGCCCGACTACCAGAACATCTACGTCAAGTCCAACCTCTCGGGCGAGTTCACGGTGGTGAACGAGCAGCTCGTGCGTGATTTGAAGACGCTGAACCTCTGGGACGACGTGATGGTGTCGGACCTCAAGTACTTCGACGGCTCGCTCGCGAAGATCGACCGCATCCCTGCGGAACTTCGCGAGCTCTACGCCACCGCGTTCGAGATCGAGCCCACGTGGATCGTCGAGGCCGGCGCGCGGCGCCAGAAGTGGATCGACCAGGCGCAGAGCCTCAACATCTACATGTCGGGCGTGTCGGGCAAGAAGCTCGACGACACGTACAAGCTCGCATGGAAGCGCGGCCTCAAGACGACGTACTACCTGCGCTCGCTCGGCGCCACGTCGGCCGAGAAGTCGACCGGTCGCGGCGGCGAGCTCAATGCGGTCGCCGCGACGCCCGCGATGACCGACGTCGCCGCGGCGCCACCCACCGACACGGCGGAGCCCAAGTTCTGCAGCATCGATAACCCCGAGTGCGAGGCCTGCCAGTAGCGACATCGGTGCGGCGCGCGGCGATGACAGCGGCCCTCGCACTGTCGATTGCGCCCGAAGTCGCGCAAGCCGAGGCGCTGCGCGAGCGCGTGCAGGTGCTCGAGTCGCGCCCCGGTGTGCGCGAGGTGCTGCTCGTCACCGAGGCACCGACGCGCGGGCCGAGCGAGCGGCACGTCGTGCTCGTGCTCGGCGGTGGCGGCGGTGGCTTCGCGGTCGTCTCGCGCGACGGACTGCCGGAGGTATACGGCGGATTGTCGCTCGATCAGCGACAGCGTCTCGCCGACGCGGTGGGCGGCGTCGTCATCGCGCTGTCGCCGCCGAGCGATCGCCCGATCATGGATCGCGAATGGCGCTTGTCGAGCGCGCACGTATGCGACATGCAGCGCGCCGTCGAGTGGGCACGCGCGCAGTGGCCGTGCTCGAACGCCTGGGTGCTCGGCATCAACAACGGTGCGCTGTCGGCGGCGGTCGCGACCGCGAGTCTCGACGACCTGGCCGGCGCGGTGCTGCTGTCGTGCGTCGACGAGGCGCTCGACCAGCCGCAGAAGTCCGAGCGCATGCGCGTGCTCGCCGTGCGGCATCGCAATGGCGCACTCGGGCCGCCGAACGTGTGGGGCGAGTGCGCACGGCGAACGCTCGTCAGCGTGCACGACGAGCGCCGCGTGCCGTCGGCACCGGAGGCCGGCGACGCGATGCATGCGCCGCGCTTCAACGGCAAGGAACAGCAAGTGGTGGACGTCGTCGCCCGGTGGATCCTAACCGGCGCGGCGCCCGACGAGATTCGGTGAACCGGTGAAGCGACGGACAGCGATGCCCTCGAGAGCATGGCGCGGCGACACCGGAAGCATGGGACCCGCGCGAACCCGGACAGGACGCGAAGTTGGCGTGGACGCGCCAGGGAGCCTGACGACCGAAGAAGCCGGCAACGGCTTGCAGTTGTTGTTCTGGGAGCGCGCGGCAGCGGCCTCGACCGCGCGCGATTTTTCCCAGTGCCTGGCTCCCCGGCATCGGCTGTCGTTCCGTCCGTGGCGTGTGTCGTCACGAAGGCGGCCGGCGCACGTCAATCACTTCGCGAAAGGAGGTCCCTGTTGGCCCGGTACGAGTACGCACCCCGACACGTGGTGGACGCGCGTTGGCTCGGTGACTACAAGGTCTGGCTGGAATTCAACGATGGCCGCAAGGGCGTCGTCGATCTCGCGGACGAGCTGCATGGCGAAGAGCTCGAGCCGCTGCGCGATCGCGATCGCTTCTCGCAGTGCTATTTGGACTACGGGCTTGCGTCGATCGCCTGGCTCGACGGCCAGGATTTCACGCCGGAATTCCTCTACGACAAATTGACGCCGATGCACTGACGGCACCGGAGGGCTGCGCGCAGCGCGCGCAGCCCTCCTCGACGAACGACGACTCGTCGACAACAACGAACAAATCGGAGACGCCATGCTGACTTTCGACGACGACCTGCCCGCAGCGCCCGCGCCGGCCCGAAGCGCCCCGACCGAGCGCGCGCGCGGCAACGTCGTGGGGATCCTCCCGACGCGAGCGTCGACGACACCGCGCCGCGTCGCGGACGCGGCGAACGAGCCGCAGACGCAGTTCCACCGTGTGCGCGTCGAGGACAAGCGCGTCATCAACTGCCAGGCCGACGTCAACCAGCTCGTCCCCTTCAAGTACAAGTGGGCGTGGGAGAAGTACCTAGCAGGCTGCGCGAACCACTGGATGCCGCAGG
>DASTIY010000398.1:0-7974 GCA_035717085.1 Casimicrobiaceae bacterium
CACGCCGACATCTTCGCCGACCTCGCCGCGATCGAGACGCAGTTCCACCACTTCGTGCGCACGATTCCCGCGAACGGCACGATCGTCGCGAACGGCGCCGACGACGCGCTCGCGCGCGTGCTCTCGCGCGGCGCCTGGAGCGCCATCGAGCGTTTCGCGCACGCGGATACGCCAGGATCCGCCGACTGGACGATCGACGAGGCGAGCCGCGTTCGTCATCGCGACGCCGTGCAGGGCACGCTCGCGTTCGGACAGACCGGGCGCCACAACCAGCTGAACGCGCTCGCGGCGATCGTCGCGGCGCGCGCGGTCGGCGTCTCCGCGGAGGAAGCCGTCGCCGCGCTCGCGACGTTCCAGGGCGTGCGCCGCCGGATGGAATTGCGCGGCAGCGTGCGCGACATTCGCGTCTACGACGACTTCGCGCATCACCCGACCGCGATCGCGACGACGATCGAGGGTCTGCGCCGGCGAGAGCGAAACGGCCGCATCCTCGCGGTAGTCGAGCCGCGGTCGAACACGATGAAGCTCGGCACGATGAAGGCGGCGCTGCCGGGCAGCCTCGCGCAGGCCGACCACGTCTTCTGCTACGCCGCGAATCTCGGCTGGGATGCCGCGGAAGCGCTGGCGCCGCTCGGCGAGCGCGCGCACGTGCATGCGGATCTCGGCGCGCTCGTCGCCGACGTGGCGGCGCAGGCGCGTGCCGGCGACCACGTGCTCGTGATGAGCAACGGCGGCTTCGGCGGGGTGCACGGCAAGCTGCTCGACGCGCTGGCGCACCGCGCCGCCGCGTGATCGTCTACCTGCACGGCTTTCGCTCGTCGCCGGCGAGCCGCAAGGCGCGCGTGCTGTCGGACGCCGTGGCGGCATTGCCGGCGTCGATGCGGCCCGTCCTGCACGTTCCGGAGCTGACCGACGGCCCGGCCGAGGCCATTGCGTCCGTCCTCGACCTCGTGCGCGACGCCGATCCGAGCACGCTGTCGTTCGTCGGCAGTTCGCTCGGCGGCTTTTACGCGACCTGCCTCGCCGAGCGCCTGGGGGCGCGAGCGGTGCTCGTCAATCCCGCGGTCCGACCGTACGACGACCTGCGACCGTATGTCGGCGTGCAAGTGAATCTCTACACCGGCGCCGAGTTCGTGGTCACGGAACGGCATTTCGAGGAGCTTCGCGCGCTGGCCGTCCCGCGCATCAGCCACCCTGAGCGCTTCCTGCTGCTCGCGCAAACCGGCGACGAGGTGCTCGACTACCGCGCGGCGATGCGCTTCTACGCCGGGGCGTGGCAGTGGCTGCAGGGCGGCGGCGACCACGGGTTCGTCGGCTTCGAGACGGCCCTGCCGGCCGTCTTGCGCTTCTGCGGCGTTGTGCGGCGCAACTAGCTGTTGCCGCGGGCGCGCGGTATGCTTGCGGTTCGACCCGGGATGATTGCCGGTGCCGCCACGGCCGCGATCGATCCCATAGCCGGCGCGCGAGGTCACGAGTCTTGCGCGTTTTCCGCCGCCCGCGCACAGGACTCCGCCTCACCGGCACGTCGTGCGGCCGGTGCAGTGAGGAGCATGCGATGGCAGATCGCCGCGTGGGGCGCGACCCCGCGTCGGAACCGCTTTCCGACGCCGCAATGGACCTGATCGGGCGCGAAAGGACGTTCGGCGCCCGCAACTACGACCCGCTTCCCGTCGTGCTCGCGCGCGGCCAGGGTAGCTGGCTCGCCGACGTCGACGGGCACCGCTACCTCGACCTGATGAGCGCGTATTCGGCGGTGAGCTTCGGCCACGCGCATCCGCGCATCGTCGGCGCGCTGGTCGCGCAGGCGCAACAGCTCGGCGTCACGTCGCGCGCGTACTTCAACGACGAGCTGCCGCTCCTGCTGGAGCGCCTCACGCAGCTCACCGGGCTCGATCGCGCCCTGCCGGCCAACGGCGGTGCCGAGGCGGTCGAGACCGCGCTCAAGGCGGCGCGCAAGTGGGGGCACAAAGTCAAGGGCATCGCCGAAGGGCGCTCGGAGATCATCGGCTGCCAGGGCAACTTCCACGGACGCACGATCGCCGTGATCGGACTTTCGACCGAGCCGCAGTATCGCGACGGGTTCGGGCCGTTCCCGCCCGGGCTCACGACGATTCCGTACGGCGACGCCGACGCGCTCGAGCGTGCGATCACGCCCCGCACCGCGGCGTTCCTCGTCGAGCCGATCCAGGGCGAGGGCGGCATCGTCGTTCCGCCGGACGGCTATCTGCGCCGCTGCCGCGAGATTTGCAGCGCGCACCGCGTGCTGCTGATCTGCGATGAGATCCAGACCGGACTCGGGCGCACCGGCCGCTTCCTCGCCTCCGAGCACGACGGCGTCAAACCTGACGGCGTGATCCTCGGCAAGGCGCTCGGCGGCGGCCTGCTGCCGGTGTCGGCTTTCGTCGCGACGAACGACGTGATGCAGGTGTTCCGGCCGGGCGATCATGGCAGCACGTTCGGCGGCAATCCGCTCGCCGCGGCCGTCGCCATGGCGGCGCTCGACGTGCTGTTCGAGGAACGCCTGATCGAGCGCTCGGCCGAGATCGGGACATGGATGCTGCGCGAGCTCGCGAGCCTGCGCAGCGGACTCGTGACCGACGTCCGCGGGCGCGGCCTTTTCATCGGCATCGAAGTCGACCGGCGTCGCGCCAGCGCGCGCACCGTCGTCGACCGGCTGCTCGAGCGCGGGATCCTGTCGAAGGACACGCACGAAACCGTCGTGCGCATCGCGCCGCCGCTCAACATCCCGCGCGACGATCTCGTGTGGGCGATCGGCGAGATCCGCAACGTGTTCGCGGAGGTCGAGCGCGACACCAAGCGCGCGGCCTGAACGCGGAGGGTCGGGCCCCGGCTCCGACTTCGATGGCGAGATTCAGGGTCAGACTCGATTGTTTCGAAAATCGAGTCCGACCCCGATTCCCCGAAAATCGAGCCTGACCCTGGATCGGATTTCAGGCGTATCCTTCGCGCTGCTTCGCCCCGCCTGCCGTTCGATGTCACGCCTTCGCTTCGCTCGCGGCCTCGTCGTCGTCGCCGCGCTGTTCGCTTCGTGCCTTGCGCACGCCGCCGGCCGCATCTGCACGAGTGCCGACACGCTGTGGTTCGGCCAGCAGCAAGTCGGCACCACCGCTTCGTCGACGGTCACCGTGCGCAATTGCGGCGACGCCGCGTTCGTCTTCACCGACGTGAGCGTGCATCCCGCGACGAATGCCGCGTTCCACGTCGACGCCGCATGCCGCACCGGGATGTCGCTCGCGCCTGGTGCGACGTGCACGATCGACGTCGCGTTCGCGCCGACGCTTCCCGGCCAGGCTTCGGGCGCGGTGTGGCTGCACAACACGACGAGCACGCCGGACCAGCTCGTCACGTTCTATGGTCGCGGCATCGACGCGCAGGCCGGCTCCGCTTCGCTCGTCTTCGATCCGCCGATCGTCGACTTCGGCGCGGCGCGCATTGGCGTCGAAGTCGGTCCGCTCGTGCTCGCGTTACGCAATACGGGAAGCGCGGCGCTCGTGCCGAGCGCGTTCGTGCTCAACGGTCCTACGCCGTACGACTTTCGCGGCGAGCTCGGCCATGGACCGTCCGACTGCGGCATCGGCCAGGCGATCGCGGCCGGCGACGCGTGCACGCTGAAGCTCTACTTTCACCCGCAAGTTGCCGGGGCGCGGCGCGCGCAGCTCGTCGTCGATGCGCCGCAGCTCGCCGCGCTTGCGATGAGCGGCATCGCCGGCGAGGGTCTCGATGCGTCGCGGCCCGCGGCGACGATCGACGTCGTGGAATTCCACAACGGCGACGACGACCAGTACTTCCTCACCGGCGATACGCGCGAGGTCGCGTTGCTCGATCAGGGCACGCTCGGGCCGGGCTGGTCGCGCACCGGCACGTCGTTCAAGGCGTGGTCGGTCGACGCGACCGATGCCGCCGCGCAGCCGGTTTGCCGCTTCTTCGGCACGCCGGGGATCGGACCGAATTCGCACTTCTACACCGGTTACACGCGCGAGTGCGACATCGTGCGCAAGGATCCTCACTGGATCGAGGAGGGCGTGACGTTCAAGGCGCGGCTGCCGATGGACGGAGCGTGCGCGAGCGGCGAGCGAACGGTGACGCGCCTGTTTCGGCCCGGCGCCAGCGTCACCGCGTCGCGACACCGGTACGTCGTCGATGCGTCGCTCGCGAGCGCGATGGAGCAACAGGGCTGGGTGCTCGAAGGCGCCGTGTTCTGCGCACCGCCGGGGTAGTATTCCGCATGCCCGCGCCAACGCTCGAAGGCAAGCTCGTCGTCGCGATCAGCTCGCGCGCGCTCTTCGACCTCGCGGAGAGCCATCGCATCTATACCGAGCACGGTGTCGAGAGCTATCACCACTACCAGATCGAGCACGAGGACGAGCTGCTCGCGCCGGGCCCTGCGTTTGCGCTGGTGACCAAGCTCTTGCGCCTCAACCGGCCGCAGAAGCAGTACGTCGAAGTCATCCTGCTGTCGCGCAACAGCGCCGATACCGGCCTTCGCGTGTTCAACGCGATCAAGCACTACGGTCTCGACATCACGCGCGCGGCGTTCACCAAGGGCGAGTCGACGTCGCGATACGTGCCGGCGTTCGGTGCGCACCTCTTCCTGTCGGCCGACACCGACGATGTGCGCCGCGCGCTCGAGGATGGCTACGCCGCCGCGACGATCTTTCCGTCGGTGTTCCGCAACGAGACCGACGAGCTGCGGATCGCGTTCGACGGCGACGCCGTGCTGTTCTCCGACGAGGCCGAGCGCATCTTCCAGGCGAGCGGTCTCGCGGCGTTCGCGCAGAGCGAGCGGGACGCCGCGACGCGGCCTCTTTCGGGCGGGCCGTTCAAGGAATTCCTGGCGGCGTTGCATCGCATCCAGTCCGATTTTCCGCAGGACGCGAGCCCGATTCGCACGGCGCTCGTCACCGCGCGCAGCGCACCGGCGCACGAGCGCGTGATCCGTACGCTGCGCGCATGGAACATCCGCATCGACGAGGCGCTCTTCCTCGGCGGCCTCGACAAGGGCGAGTTCCTGCGCGCGTTCGGCGCCGACATCTTCTTCGACGACCAGCGCCGCCACGTCGAATCCGCTGCGCAGCACGTGCCGGCGTGCCACGTACCGCACGGCGTCGCCAACGAATGAAGCGTTGCGCACTCGGCATCGCCTTGCTCGCGATCGCGAGCGTCTCAGCGCCCTCGCTCGCCGACGACTATCGGATCGGCGTGATCCACGTCGAGCGCATCCTGCGGCAATCGAAGCCGGCACGCGCGGCGGAGGCGCGCATCGAGCAGGAATTCAAGAGCCGCGACACCGACCTGCGCAAGCGCGAGCAGGACGTGCAGGCCGCCGGCGCGCAACTCGCGAAGGATCGCGCGTCGCTTTCACCCGAGCAGTTGGCGGCGCGCGAGCGCGATCTCGACGTGCGCACGCGCGACGTGCAGCGCCAGCGTCAGCAGTTCGCCGAGGATCTGCGCGGACGGCAGTTCGAGGAGCTCGACAAGCTCAAGACGCGCCTCGATCAGGTGCTCACCAAGTACGCGAAGGACCGCAACTACGACCTGATCCTGCAGGATGCGATCTGGGTCGCGCGCAGTGTCGACATCACCGACGACGTGATCAAGGCGCTCGACTCGGCGGATACCGCGAGCGCGCCGGCGAAGTAGGTGTCAGAGCGGTGTCAACACATGTCAGAGGTGCGGTGCTCCTCCTGATACCGCGCTACAGGAGCGCCGCACCTCCGACACGCATCTGACACCGCTCTGACACCTCGCTAAAGTCGTCGTCCGTACAGCGGATATTGCGGATCGCTGTACCCGGGCGTCGAAGGGTGTCCCGGCCGCACGAGAGAATCGACGAGCTTCTCGTCGTCGGCGCTCCACGGCGTGCCGATCGCGTCGACGTACGCGGTCCATTGCTCGAGCGTGCGCGGACCGGCGATGATCGACGTGACGATGCGGTTCGCCCAAAGCCACGCGAGCGCGAACTGCACGGGCGTGCGACCCGTTGCCGCCGCGTGATCCGCGAGCTTGCGCGCGATCGCAAACGATTCCTCGCGAAACTCGGTCTGCATGAGGCGCCGGTCGTTGCGCGCCGCGCGCGAGTCGTCCGGAATGCGGCCGCCTTCGTATTTGCCGGTGAGTACGCCACGCGCGATCGGCGAATAGCTCGCGATGCCGATGCCGTAGTAATCGCAGGCGGCGAGCACCTCGACTTCCGGCATCCGGTTCAGCAGGTTGTAATACGGCTGGCAGACGACCGGCGCCGGCACGCCCTGACGATCGCAGCAGCGCATCACTTCCGCAATCCGCCAGCCGCGCAAGTTCGACACGCCGAAGTAACGGATCTTTCCCGCCTGGATCAACGCGCCGACCGCTGCGATGGTTTCGTCGAGCGGCGTGTCGGCGTCGTCACGATGCAGGTAGTAGAGGTCGATGTAGTCGGTGCGAAGGCGCGCGAGGCTCGCGTCGCACGCCGCGAGGATCCAGCGGCGTGACGAGCCGCCGGTGAACGGCCGCGCGTTCTCCGCGCCCGGGATCACGTTGCCGACCTTCGTCGCGAGGATCCAGCGCCGGCGCCGCGCCCGAATCGCGTCGCCCGTGATCGTTTCCGATGCGCCGTTCGCGTAGACGTCGGCGGTGTCGATGAAGTTGACGCCGGCGTGCTCCGCATGCGCGACGATCTCGCTCGCGTCGTGGGCGTTCGTGCGATCGCCGAACATCATCGTGCCGAGGCACACGATCGAAACCTCGAGTCCGCTGCGTCCCAGCCGGCGGTATTCCATCCGAGCACTCATGCCGGTGTCTCCTTCTCCTTCGTCCCTGGCCCCCGGATCCTGGACCCTGGATTCTGAACCCTTCCGAATGCTACACGCCGCTATAATTCCCCTCCGTCATCCCACGGCCGCGTCGTCTCCGTTCCGGAGAGATCCGCCGGCGCGCAATCCATGAACGTTCTGTTCGAGGACGACGGCCAACTGAAGGCCGGCATCCTCCTCGCCGATCACGACGCGTCCGTGCACGTCGAGGCCGTCTCGGGCAAGCGCCAGAAGGTCAAGACGTCGCACGTGCTGCTGCGTTTTGCACAACCGTCGCCGGCGGAAACGATGTCGCGCGCGCAGCAGCTCGTCGAGGAACTCGATCCGAATTTCCTCTGGGAAGTGGTGCCTGACGACGAGTTCGCCTTCGACGAACTGGCGCGCGAATACTACGGTGGCGAGCCTGCGCCGGCGCAGGCCGCAGCCGTCGCGTTGGCCCTCGCGCGAGCGCCGATGTATTTCTATCGCAAGGGTCGTGGCCGTTTTCGCCGCGCGCCGCCCGACGCGCTGAAGGCCGCGCTCGCGTCGGTCGCACGCAAGGAGCGCGAGGCGCGCGACATCGCGCAGTGGAGCGCGGAGTTGCGCGAGCACCGGTTGCCGGCGGCCCTCGCGGCGAAGCTCGACATGCTGCTCTATCGGCCCGACAAGCAATCGCCGGAGTGGAAGTCGTTGCAGGCGGCGTGCGAGACGTTGCGCATCGCGCCCGTGCAGCTCCTCCACGAATGCGGGGCGATCGCGTCGACGCACGACTACCACTTCCGGCGCTTCGTCGAGGAAGCGTTTCCACAGGGGACCGCGTTCCCCGCGTTCGGCACGTTGCCCGACGTGCCCGGCGATCTGCCTCGCGCCGACGTCGCCGCGTTCTCGATCGACGATGCCTCGACGACCGAGATCGACGACGCATTTTCGGTGCGCGCGCTCGCCGACGGCGGCCATGAGATCGGCATCCACATCGCGTGTCCGGCGATCGCCATCCCGCGCGGCACGCCGCTCGATGCCATCGCGCGCGCGCGGCTGTCGACCGTGTACATGCCGGGGCGCAAGCTGACGATGCTGCCCGACGAGATCGTCGATCTCTTCACGCTCGAAGCGTCGCGCGCGCCGCCGGCGCTGTCGCTCTACATCGCGACCGATGCCGAAGGCAAGCCGATCCGCCGGCGCA
>DASTIY010000399.1:0-7131 GCA_035717085.1 Casimicrobiaceae bacterium
AGAGCCCGATCGAGCTCACGTACGGGATCAGTCCGTCCACGCCGAGCTTCGCGAACGCCGCGGGCGTGTTCGCCACCGGAAACAGGCGCGCCGTCGCTTTGTTGACGCCCTTGTCGGTCGCCTGCGCCGACAGCACGACGGCGACGAGAAGCTCGTACGGCGACCTGTAGTCGAGCTCGCTGCGAGGATTCGGGTTGGCGGCGCGCAGCCGCTCGAAGATCAGACGTCGCTTCTCGGCGTTCATCACGCGATTCTAAGGCTACCGCTCGCATGAAAACGCGCCCTGAGACCGTCGCCGTATCACGCGCGTTCGCGCATCGCTTCCGGCAAATGTAGCTCGGCGTGACCGACGAGGTGCGCGAGTACGCTGCGCAGCCGCGCCGGCGAAACCGGCTTGTGCAGCAGCGGGATGCCCGAGGCCTCGATGCGCGCGAGGTCTTCGGCGCTGCTCGCCCCCGATACGAGCACGGCGGGAATCGCGCCGAAGCGATCGCGCAACATTTGGATCGCATTCAGGCCGTCGGCGCCGTTCGCGAGGCGAAAGTCGACAATCATCGCGTCGGGTCGCATGTCACGGCACGCGCGCAATGCCGAAGCGCAGTCCGCGACGGTCACGCCCTGCAAGCCCCACTGACCGAGCAATCGCGTCGTCGCGTCGCGAACGTCCGCCTCATCGTCGACGACGAGCACGCGCCTGCCGGGAACCGGGGCGGCGGGCGTCGCGCGCAAGGCGGGGACGGCGACAGGCGTGCGCACGCCGCGTGGAACGCGTACGCGGAACACCGAGCCGCGACCGGGACGGGACGCGACGCTCACGTCGTGGTTCAGCAGCTGCGCGAGCCTTCGCACGATCGCGAGCCCGAGGCCGAGGCCGCGCGTGCGATCGTGCGCGCGCGTTTCGACCTGGTAGAACTCCTCGAAGATGCGCTGCAGCTCGGATGGCGCGATGCCTTCACCGCTATCCCACACCTCGAGCGACCAGGCGTCGCCGCGGCGCCGACAGCCGACGACGACGCCACCCTTGTCGGTGTAGCGCAGCGCGTTGGTGACGAGATTGCGCAGGATGCGCTCGAGCAGCACCGGGTCCGAATGCACGACCGCGTCGCCGCATACGACACCGAGCGACAGTCCGCGCTCGAGCGCTTCGGGCATGCATTCGTCGGCGAGGCGGTCGAGAAGCGGGCGCAGCGCGAAGTCCTGCGGATGGGCAACCACGATGCCTGCGTCGAGCCTCGACACGTCGAGGAGCGCGGAGAGCAGCGTTTCGAGCGCCGTGACCGACGCCGTGATCCGCTGCACAAGCAGCTCGCCGTCGGCGTCGTGCGTATGCAGCGCGAGCGCCTGCGAGAACATGCCGAGCGCGTGCAGCGGCTGGCGAAGGTCGTGGCTCGCCGCGGCGAGGAAGCTCGATTTGGCGCGGTTCGCGGCTTCCGCCGCATCGCGCGCCTCGCGCGTCATGCGCAATTGCGCCGACAGCGCCGCACCCTTTTCCTCGACGCGACGCTCGAGGTCGACGTTCAGTTGCTCGGCCTCGTTCAGCGCGCGCACGAAGCGGTCGGTGAGCAGATAACCGAAGAGCGTCAGGAACGCGAGTGCCGCATAGGGAACGAGCCAGACCGGACGCAGCGCCAGCGGATCCTGCGACGCGATCCAGTCGTGCACGGCGAACGCGGCGGAGATCGTTCCGGCGCCGAGCAGCAGCGCGCTTTCGGCGTCGAAGCGGCGCATCGCATAGCGCGCTACGCCGCCGAGCGCGGCGACGACGATGAGGATGCCGCCGAAGCGCTCCCACGCACCGGCTTTCGCGAGCACGTCGAACGCGTACGCCACATACAGGATCGGAATGGCCGCCACCGCGTAGAGCACCACGAATTGCTCGTAGCGCGGCCAGTGCACGCCGACGTAGCGAACGCAGAACAAGCACAGCATCGCGACGAACAGCAGGTACGTTCCCGTCCACAGGATCATCCAGTGCGGCTGCGGCAGCAATGGATCGGGCGACAGCGACGCGAGCGTGTGCAGGCTCCACAGCACGACCGCGACGGCGAACATCAGGTAGCCGGCGTCGCGCCGGCGCAGCCACAGGACGAAGATGAAGACGCCGACGGTCAGCGTGGCGATGCTCACGGCGGCGGGCCCGATCGTATGCACGAACAGTACCTCGCGCGCGCGCTCACGCAGCCGGCTCGCGTCGCCGACCAGCACCATTCCCAATCCGGCAGCGCTCGCCTTCTGGGTGCGCACGTGCACGCCGATGGAGTTCGCGCCGAGGCGCAACAGGTTGGCGGGAATGTCGACGTAGCGCGACTGCTCGTAGCTGCGCGGCGGGCGACCGTCGAGCGATCCGGTCGAGGCGACGAGCTCGCCGTTGACGTAGACCTCGGTAGGCACGACGAGCGCCGTCAGGCAAATCGCTTGCGGGGTGTTCGGCAGCTGGTCGAGCGTCCAGTGCAGCGTGTACCAGCCGTCGCCGGTCGCCGTCGGGTCCGTGATCGCCCACGCATGCGGCAGGCTGACGCGCCGCTGCGACTCGTGCCTGAAGCGACCGTCGATGTCACCGATCGCGAAGTACGCCTCGTCGATTTCCACCGGCACCAGCGCGTGCGCCGTAGGGGCGACCGCGAGGATCGCGAGCCACGCGACGATCAACGCGAGTGCGCGTCGGGCATGCGATGTCGCGCTTTGCATCATCGATTCAACCCTTGCGTGCGGCGAACGCGCCCAGCGTCGTCGCGTCGTGCGGAACCGTTTGCGCGAATCGCACGATCTCCGCGATCGCCTCGCCATCCCACCACGGATCGCAATTGCGGAAGCGGCCGATGACCGCGAGCGAGAGCGCGACCCGCAGATCCTCGCTCGCTTCCGCCACACGCCCTTCGCGAAGTCGAAGCCACGTGCGCGAAAGCAGCGCGGAGAAGCGCAGGAACGACCAGTAGTGGCTGGATGCGCGCCCGAGCACGATGGCGAGCACGGAGGCCGCGGCGCGCCAGTGCCCGCCGGCGATCAACAGTTGCGCGTGACCGAGTTGCCACAGCGTCAGGAAGTAAACGGGAACATTGGTCCGGTCCTCGGCGAGACAGGCGTCGAGATGGCGTGCGGCACCCGCGTCGTCGCCGCCGATGCGGCACCGGGCGCCGTTCAGGAAATGCATGTGGGCGACGTCCTGCGTGCGGTGCGGATCGATGCGCGCTGCCATCGCGGAGAGGCAACGGTCCGCCTCGCGCAGATCGCCTTCGGAAATCGCGGCGCTCGCACCTTGCTCCCACGCGCCATAGCCCGCACCGGCGGCGATCGCTTCGCGCACCGCGCGCTGTGCGCGCGCGTGATCACCGGCAAGCCACGCCGCGAGCGCATCGGCCTCGAGCCACCCGCGGCGCATTGCCGCGCTGGCGGCCGGGGTGCGCTCGCGAACGCGGTCGACGATCTCCTGCGCGAGCGCGAAGTTGCCGCTTCGTACCGCGTATTCGAAGGCGAAGTGAGCGGCGATGATCGCCTCGTCCGCGGCGGGCGCGGCATCGCGCAGAGCCGCGAGCGCGCGCGCATGCCACAGCGGCAAAGCGGGGTGACGCGGGCGACGCGCGAGGATGCCGAGCGCGCCGCGCAGGATGGTCGCTTCGACGTGCGGATCGTCGGGATCGCAGCGTGCGCGGTCGGTATCGAGCAACTCGACCCAGGCGTCGATGGCAGGCGGCGCACCGAGCTGCGCATGGAGGCGTTCGATCGCGCTCGCCGAGCACGCGAGCGCGGCGTCGAAGCGACCGCTCGCCGCGAGCACCCGATGCTCGTCGAGCGCTTGTGCCTGCCATTCGAGGAGGGTCGTCTCAGCGAGCACGTGGGCGGCCTCGCCGCGCGCCCTGCACGGCGGCGCCCGGGCGGGCATTCTGCCTATAATGCGCGCGTCGCACAAACGCCGCCCGTCATTCATGCAAGACGACGTGGAACGTGATGCATTGCGCATCGTCATCGCGGACGATCACCCGCTGATGCGGGCGGCGCTCGTCGCCGCGCTGGCGTCGCTCGGTCCCCGCGTCGCGTTCCTCGAGGCGTCTCGTCACGAGGACGCCCTCGCCCTGATCACGCGCGAGCCGGCGCCCGACCTCGCGCTGATGGATCTGCACATGCCGGGTGCACGCGGTGTCGAGGCGATTCGCGACATGCGCGCCCGTGCGCCGCACGTGCCGCTTGCGATCGTGTCGGCCGAAGACGATCCGAGCGCCGTCCGCGCGTTGCTCGCGCTCGGCATCGCGGGGTTCATTCCCAAGACCGACAAGCCGGCCGTGATCGCGAGCGCGGTGCGCCTGATCCTTGCCGGCGGCGTCTACGTTCCGCCGGGCCTCGTCAATGGAGCGCCGGCATCGGCTGCCGCGCGCGACAGCGCGGGCCTCACCGAACGGCAGATGGACGTCGTACGCCTGCTTGCCCGCGGTCTTTCGAACAAGGCGATCGCGCGCGAGCTCGGCGTCAGCGAAGGGACGATCAAGGTGCATCTGCTCGCCGTGTTTCGCGCGCTCGACGTTCGCAACCGGACGTCTGCGGTGCTCGCCGCCAAGCGCTTCCTCGACTAGAAAAAATGCCCCGGCACACCGGATGACCGGGGCCGGGGAGGAGGAAAACGTTCGCGGACCTCGCGTCAGAACTGGGCGACGGGCTCCTCGGGCGCAACGTAGCCGCGGCCGCGAAACACGTTGTCCGCCGACGGCACGTTGTTCGTCCACCCTGCGCCGGGTGCGCCCGGCGGCACCACCTGGGCGGCGCGGGCGACCGTGGAAGGCGTGTCGTCGGTGGCGAGCGCCACGTCCGGCGCGTGGATGAAGACGAGGCTTGCGAGCCCGAGGACGCAAAGGGCTGCGGCGACGCTCATCACTGCGCGAAGCGATTTACCTGTGGCGTGCGGTTTCTGATAGTGCGTCATGTCGATCTCCCGGTAAAACGCGCATTGCCACGCGTCGAGAGCATTCTGCGAAGCGGGGCGATGCCTTGTGAATCCTCCATTCGGCGTAAACGACGTATGCCGAACGTTGAATGGCAGCGGGGGCGTTCGGGGCGGACACTCGGCGCGTCGTCATCGACAGCGACGAGGATGCACATGAACTGGACGCGCAATCGACCGCGGGGCAACAGCGATCAGTGGATTTCTGCGCAACAGGCGTTCGTCGGTACCTGCTGGGCGGCGCTATTCGCCGCGATCGTGCTCGAACAGGTGCTGGAGCCGATCTTCCATTGACACCGCGTTACGCGGCGTCGACGGCGCGGCGGCTGCGCGCCCGCGCGAGCGCAGCATCGATCGCGACTCTGCGCGAACGCGTTTCCGCGTCGCGCGCGCGCAAGGCCTTCGCGTTCGCCATCCGTGCCTCGCGGCGCGCATGCCGCTCGCGCGCGGCATCGGCATCGGCGGTCGTCCATTCGCGATCGGCGGGCTCCATGCGAATGCAATCGACCGGGCACGCCGGAATGCAGAGCTCGCAGCCGCTGCAAAGCGTCGGAAGAATCGCGTGCATGCGCTTCTGCGCGCCGATGATCGCGTCGACGGGACACGCGGCGATGCAGAGGGTGCAACCGATGCAATCGGCTTCGACGATGAGCGCGACGTGCAACGGCCGGTGCTCGCCGCGCGAGGTATCGAGCGGCTTCGGCTCGCGCGCGAGGAGCGAGGCGAGCCGCGCGATCGTCTCGGGGCCGCCCGGCGGGCAGCGGTCGATGTCGGCGTCGCCGGCCGCAATGGCCTCGGCATAGGGTCGGCACGCGTGAAAACCGCAGCGCCCGCACTGCGTCTGCGGGAGGAGTGCGTCGATGCGTTCGGCGACGGCGGCTTGCGGGTCCATGCCGGTGCTATTTTACGAAGATGGCTCGCTCGCACGCGCATCACGCTTCGCTGCACGCGCACGATGGCGACGCGCACGATCACGAGATCCCGCTCGAGGCCACGACGATTCGCTCGCTCGGCGCCGCGCTCGCGCTGACCGCGGGCTACGCGCTCGTCGAGGCGCTCGGCGGCTGGCTCGCGGGCTCGCTCGCCCTGTTGTCGGATGCCGGGCACATGGCGACCGACGCCGCCGCGCTCGGGCTCGCGCTTTTCGCGCAGTGGGTCGCCCGGCGCCCGCCGTCGCCGCGCGCGTCCTACGGCTACGCGCGCGCCGAAGTCCTCGCGGCGTTCGTCAACGCGCTCGCGTTGCTGCTGCTCGTCGGCTTCATCGTCATCGAGGCGATCCAGCGCATCCGCACGCCGGCACCGGTGGCAGGCGGTACGGTGCTCGCGATCGCGAGCGTGGGACTGGCGATCAACCTGCTGACCGCCTGGGTGTTGTCGCGCGCCTCGGCCTCGCACGGCGCCAGGAGCGCGATGCTGCACGTCCTGTCCGACGCGCTCGGATCGGTGGGGGCGATCGTCGCCGGTGCCGTGATCCTCGCCACCGGGTGGACGCCGATCGATCCGATCCTGTCGCTCGTCACGGCCGTTCTGATCCTGCGCGCGACGTGGCGTCTGCTCGCGCAGACGACGGGCGTGCTGATGGAAGGCGTGCCGGCGCATCTCGATTACGGGCAGATCGGCAAGGCGCTCACCGAAGTTCCGGGAATCCTCGGCGTGCACGACCTGCACGTGTGGCAGATGAGCTCGCGCCATGCGGCGCTATCGGCGCACGTGACGCTCGAGTCGGGCGACCGGTGGCTGCGTGTGCTCGAAGCGGCGCGGCAGATGCTCGCGTCGCGCTTCCACATCGAGCACGTGACGTTGCAGCCGTCGTGGCCCGCGTCGCGCGCGTATTCCGACCGCCGCGTGATCCCCATCGTGCCGACGCAGGACGACGAACGTCCGGGCGACTAAGCACGTCACCCTCCGCCTCGCTGACCCTCCCCGTGGCTTCGCCGCGCCGGCGCGACGCGTGGCGCGAGCACGACAAGTCTTGGCCGAGACGAGATTCGCGCTGTCAGATCCAGTGCGCGCGACGGAAGCGCACGAACAGGAACGCGTCGATCGCGACCATGAAGAAGATCGCGAGCGGATAGCCGATCGACCACGACAGCTCCGGCATGTTCTTGAAGTTCATCCCGTAGATGCCGGCGATCAATGTCGGCACGGTGATGAGCGCGCCGTAGGCGGCGAGCCGCTTCGTGACTTCGTTGTCCGAGATG
>DASTIY010000400.1:0-13826 GCA_035717085.1 Casimicrobiaceae bacterium
CGCTCGCGATGAACGTCCTGATCTCGGCGCCGGTCAGGAAACGGTCGGTCTGCGCCGAGCGCTCGATGTACTCCTTCCACTCCGGCGTCTCGCGGACCTTTTGCAGCACGCCGACGTAGAACGCGACCGCGTCGGCGGGCACGTTCTGCGGCAGCCAGATCGTCCGCGGCTGCTGGTACTGCTCGATCGGAATGCCGGATTCGGCGCAGGTCGGAATGTCCGACCAGCCCATTGTCGCGGTGATCTTCGGTCCCGCGGCGAGCCGCTTCGCGCTGAAGACGCACAACGGCGTCACCAATCCGCCCTTCCACTGGCCGAGGCTTTCGCTGGGGTTGTTGGTGTTGGAGTCGATGTGGCCGCCCGCCAGTTGCACGGCGGCCTCGCCGCCGCTCTTGAACGGCACGTACAGGAACTTCGCGCCGGTCGCGGCGGTGATCTGGCTCGTCAGCGTCTGGTCGGTGTCCTTCGACTGGCTGCCGCCCATCTTGAGCGTGTCGGGCTTCGCCTTCGCCGCGTCGATGTACGCCTTTGCCGTCTTGAAGTCTGACTTGCCGTTCACCCACAGGATGAATTCGTCGACGGCCATCGCGGCCACGGGCGTGAAGTCGTCGCCCTTCCACGAGAGCTTCGCGATCAGTGGCAGCAGGTATTCGTTGTTCGTCGCGAACGTCACCTTGTACGCATCGCCCGCCGGGCCCTTGCCGTACTGGAAGCCTTCAGCGCCGCTGCCGCCGCCCTTGTTGAGGACGACGATCGGCTGATCGATCAGCTTGTGCTTCGTGACGATCGACTGGATCGTGCGCGCGAAATTGTCGGTGCCCCCGCCCGGGCCCGCGGTGACGATGAATTCAATCGGCTGGCTGGGCTTCCAGTCCGCGACCGCGAGCGACGACGCGAGACAAAGCGACAGCGCGGCGAGCACGCCCGTGATCCTGCGAATTGCGCAACCCGACATTTCATGGCTCCTTGGAGTTGAACCGCCTTCAATGCATGGCGCGCGCAAGACGCGCGCTGGCCATCCGCGCGGCGAGCAGCAGCGCTGCGCGCGTCGCGCCGATGTTCGCGATGCCCTGCCCGGCGATGTCGTACGCCGTGCCGTGCGCGGGCGTGCAGACCGGGAAGGGAAAGCCACCGAGCAACGTCACACCGCGATCGAAGCCCATCAGCTTCATCGCGATCTGCCCCTGGTCGTGATACATCGTGACGACGGCGTCGAAGCGGCCGCCGCGCGCGCGGACGAACACGGTGTCGGCGGGAAACGGTCCCTCCGCCTCGATGCCCTGGCGCCGCGCGTCGTCGATCGCCGGTGCGATCGCGTCGATTTCCTCGCGTCCGAAATTGCCGCCGTCGCCGGCGTGGGGATTGAGGCCCGCGACCGCGATGCGCGGTGCGCGCACGTCGGCGTCGCGCAGCGACCGGTCGGTCAGGCGGATCGCGTCGAGCACGTTCTTGCGCGTGATCGACGCCGCGACGTCGGCGAGCGGCATGTGCGACGTGACGCGCGCGTTCCACAGTCCGTCGAGGATGTTGAATTCGCTGGCGTCGCCGACGCCGCCGAGCACCTCGACGCCGTAGCCGATCTCGTCGTCGTAGGTCGGATGCGCTCGGCGCATCGCCGCCTTGTTGAACGGCGTGAAGCAGACGGCGTCGGCGCCACCCGATGCGGCGAGTTCGAGCGCCTTGCGGAAGTTCGCGAGCGCAAACGCGCCGCCTTCGCGCGTCGCCGTTCCCTGCGTCACCGCTGCCGGATCGAGGTGGGCGAGGTCGACCATGACGGGCCGCCCATTGAACGGGCCCGGGGCGGCCTGAACGTCCAGATCGAGGTCGACACGCGCCGCTTTCGCGCCGAGCGCGAGAATCCGCGCATCGCCGATCACGACGATATCGGCCGCTTGTCGCACTTCGGGGAGCGCCAGGGCCTTGGCCGTCAATTCCGGACTGATGCCGGCCGGATCGCCCATGGCAAGGGCGAGGCGAGCGCGCGGCACGTCGGGGGAATTCGAAGGCTTCAACGGGGTATCGAGCGAGCGGGAGAACGCGTATCCTTAATGCTGAATGCAGCATTCAGGACGACGAACTTTGACATCAAGACCCGCGTCCGTCAAGGCGGCGACGAGCGCCGACGAGGCGCGCGACCCCAGCCCCTCGTCGAGCGATCTCGAGGTGAGCGCAATCGGCGCGGCCGGGCCGCCGATCGCGCCGCTCAATCGACGCAGCCTGCACGACGAGGTCGTCGATCGCGTGCGTTCGTTGATCGTGGAAGGGCATCTTCCGCCCCAAACGCGGATCCACGAAGGCGACCTCGGCAAGGCGCTCGGCGTGTCGCGCACGCCGCTGCGCGAGGCGCTCAAGGTGCTGGCGAGCGAGGGCCTGATCGACCTTGTCCCCGGGCGGGGCGCGATCGTGCGCAAGCTGACGGACAAGGACGTGCGCGAGATGCTCGACGTGCTCGTCGCGCTGGAAACGCTCGCCGGAAGGCTCGCGTGCGCGCACGCGACCGACGCGCAGATCGCCGCACTACGTCGCGTGCACGACGAGATGATGCGCTACTACCGCGCAGGCAACCGGCTCGAGTACTACTGGCGCAACCAGGCGATCCACGCCGGCCTCGCGGAACTCTCCGGCAATGCGCTCCTCGCGTTGCTGCATCAAAGCATTTCCGCGCGCCTTCGCCGCATTCGATTCATCGGCAACGAGGAGCCCGACAAGTGGGCGGGCGCGGTCGCCGAGCACGAGGCGATGATCGACGCGCTCGGCACACGCGATGGCGCGCGGCTCGCCGCGGTGATCGAGCGTCACCTCGAGGAGACCTGGCGCCGCGTCGTCGACAAGCTCTGACGACCGGCGCGCCTTTCAGATTCCGCGCCTGCGGCGCGGAAGCGGTGCTCTGGGCACGCGGCGCGGAGCCTTCGCGGTCGCGGGCGGACGCCGGGTTACCGACGAGGCAGGCGTGCGCGTTGGCGTCGTCGGTACCGTCGGCGGCTCGGCCGGGCGTTCCCGCCACAGCACCAGCAGCTTGCCGATCCGCTGCACCGGCGCGCAGTCGAGCTTCGCGCAGATGCGCGACAGCAGGTCGTCGCGCGCGTCGCGATCGTCACCGCTCACGCGCACCTTGACGAGCTCGTGCGCGGTGAGCGCGACGTCGATCTCGTGCAGCACCGCCGGCGTGAGACCATGATGGCCGATGGTGACGACCGGATCGAGGTGGTGCGCCTTCGCGCGAAGCGCGCGGCGCCGCGCGGGCTCGAGTGGTGGCATGAAGCGCGTGGACGACGTAGCTGAACGATTCTACTGCGCGAAGCCGCGCGCGCCGGCGACCGGTCGCGGCGCCGCGCGATGACCTCGCCGCTCAATCGCGCCGGGAAGAAGCACCGCTTCGGCAAGGCGTGGATGCACGAGCACGTGACCGACCCCTACGTGCGCGAGGCGACGCGTCGCGGTTATCGCTCGCGTGCGGCGTTCAAGCTGATGGAACTCGACGACCGCGATCGCTTCCTGCGTCCGGGGCAGACGGTCGTCGATCTGGGTGCGGCGCCAGGAAGCTGGTCGCAGGTCCTGCGCGAGCGACTGGGGCGGCAGGCGACCATCGTCGCGGTCGACCTGCTGCCGATGGAGCCCGTCCCGGGTGTGGCGACGCTCACCGCCGATTTCGAGCGCGACGAGGGGCTCGCCGCGGTCGACGAGGCGCTCGGGGGCCGTCCCGTCGACCTTGTGCTGTCCGACATGTCCCCCAATCTCTCCGGCATCGACGTGGTCGACCAGTCGCGCAGCATCGCGCTGGCGGAGCTTGCGCTGGACTTCGCCGGTTCGCATCTACGCGCGGGCGGCGACCTCGTCGTGAAGGTGTTCCAGGGTGCGGGCCTCGAAGCCTTCCAGCGCGCGGTGCGCGAGCGCTTCGAAAAAGCGTACCTGCGAAAACCCGGGGCGTCGCGCGATCGCAGCCGCGAGCATTACGTCGTCGCGAAGGGGTTTCGCGCTTCCCCGGGCGACGACGATCGGTAGCTTGCGCTGCGACGAGTTTCGAAACGTTTCGCCGACGAACGCGGAAGGCGCTCCGGGATTCAAAGGTAAAATGGCAGGTGGTAAAGAGGGCGGAACGAGAGGGTCGATAAGTAAGGTCGGACGCGATGAGTAGGGTCAGACCCTGCTTTTGGCGACGCGAAGCGAAAAGTAGGGTCTGACCCTGCTTATGCATACCGGCACGCGGATCGCCGGCTCGACTGGTCCGTGCAAGGAGCCTTTGCTTGAACAATCTGCTGAAGAACATCGGAATCTGGCTCGTCATCGGGCTGGTCGTGCTCACCGTCGTGAAGCAGTTCGACTCGCGGCAGGCCGCGAAGGACACGGTCGCCTATTCCGATTTCATGGAGCAGGCCCGCAGCGGCCGCGTCGAATCGGCCGTCGTCGAGGGCCGCACGATCAAATGGGTGTCGAGCGACAAGAAGCGCTACCTCACCTACAGTCCCGGCGACATCTGGATGGTCGGCGACCTCATCAAGGACGGCGTCAAGGTCGAGGCGCGGCCCGAGGAAGAGCAGAGCTTCCTCGCGCAGATCTTCATCTCGTGGTTCCCGATGCTGCTCCTGATCGGCGTGTGGATCTTCTTCATGCGCCAGATGCAGGGCGGCGGGCGCGGCGGCGCGTTTTCCTTCGGCAAGAGCAAGGCGCGCATGCTCGACGAGTCGAACAATACGGTCACGTTCGCCGACGTCGCCGTCTGCGACGAGGCGAAGGAGGAAGTCGGCGAGCTCGTCGAATTTCTGCGCGACCCGTCCAAGTTCCAGAAGCTCGGCGGCCGCATTCCGCGCGGCGTGCTGATGGTCGGCTCGCCCGGCACCGGCAAGACGCTGCTCGCCAAGGCGATCGCCGGCGAGGCGAAGGTGCCGTTCTTCTCGATCTCCGGCTCCGATTTCGTCGAGATGTTCGTCGGCGTGGGCGCCGCCCGCGTGCGCGACATGTTCGAGCAGGCGAAGAAGAACGCGCCGTGCATCGTGTTCATCGATGAAATCGACGCGGTCGGCCGCCAGCGTGGGGCGGGCCTCGGCGGCGGCAACGACGAGCGCGAGCAGACGCTGAACCAGCTCCTCGTCGAAATGGATGGCTTCGAAGGCAGCGCGGGCGTGATCGTCATCGCCGCCACGAACCGGCCCGACGTGCTCGACCCCGCGTTGCTGCGTCCGGGCCGCTTCGACCGCCAGGTCGTCGTGCCGCTGCCCGACATCCGCGGCCGCGAGCAGATCCTGCTCGTCCACATGCGCAAGGTGCCGATGGCGCCCGACGTCAAGGCGGACATCATCGCGCGCGGCACGCCCGGCTTCTCCGGCGCCGACCTCGCGAATCTCGTGAACGAGGCGGCGTTGTTCGCCGCGCGCGGCAACAAGCGGCTCGTCGACATGCTCGACTTCGAGCGCGCGAAGGACAAGATCATCATGGGCGCGGAGCGCCGCTCGATGGTCATGCCCGAGGAAGAGCGCCGCAATACTGCGTACCACGAATCGGGACACGCGGTCGTCGCGATGCTGCTGCCGAAGACCGATCCCGTGCACAAGGTCACCATCATTCCGCGCGGGCGCGCGCTCGGCGTGACGATGCAGCTGCCCGAGACCGATCGCTACAGCATGGACAAGGAGCGCATGCTGAACACCATCGCCGTGCTCTTCGGCGGACGCATCGCCGAGGAGGTGTTCATGAACCAGATGACCACCGGCGCTTCGAACGACTTCGAGCGCGCGACGCAGCTCGCGCGCGACATGGTGATGCGCTACGGCATGAGCGACCTGATGGGCCCGATGGTCTACGGCGACAACGAGAACGAGATCTTCCTCGGCCGCGCGATCACGCGGACCGTCAACATGTCGGAAGAGACGATGCGCAACGTCGACGCCGAGATCCGCGGCATCATCGACCAGCAGTACGCGCTGGCGCGCAAGCTGATCGAGGACAACCGCGAGCGCGTCGAGGCGATGGCGAAGGCGCTGCTCGAGTTCGAAACGATCGACTCCGACCAGATCGGCGACATCATGGCCGGCAAGCCGCCGCGACCGCCGAAGCCGACGACGACACCGACGTCCGGCACGACCATCGCGCCCGGGACGATGGGTGGCACGGCGCCGTCGGCGAATCCCGCCCGGACGACGCTCGATTCCTGACACGGATCGTTCCTTTCCTCCAGGAGGTGTGCGGCGACGTACACCTCTTTTTGTTTGAGGCTGCACGCCGATGAGGCTTCTCCAAGCGGGCACCCACGCGATCGACGTGTCGACGCCGCGCGTGATGGGCATCGTGAACGTGACGTCGGATTCGTTCTCCGGCGGGGGCCGGCTCGACGCGCAGGCCGCGATCGCGCATGCGCGGCAGTTGGTGCGCGACGGCGCGTCGATCATCGACGTCGGCGGTGAATCGACGCGTCCGAACGCGACGCCGGTCGACGAGGACGTCGAGCTCGATCGCATCGTTCCGGTCGTCGCGGCGCTCGCGCGCGACGGCGTGTGCGTGTCGGTCGATACGATGAAGCCCGCGGTCATGCGCGCCGCGATCGCGGCGGGCGCGTCGATGATCAACGACGTGCGGGCGCTGCAGGCCGAAGGCGCCCTCGAAGTCGCCGCCGACAGCGACGTCGCGGTGTGCCTGATGCACATGCAGGGCGAGCCGCGCACGATGCAGCAGGCGCCGGCGTACCGCGACGTCGTCGCGGAAGTGCGCGCGTTCCTCGGCCGGCGCGCGCACGCGTGCATCGATGCGGGGATCGCCGCCGAGCGGATCGTGATCGACCCCGGCTTTGGCTTCGGCAAATCGGTCGCGCATAATCTCGACCTGTTGCGGCACGTCGGCGAGTTCGGCGCGCTCGGCTTTCCGGTGCTCGTGGGACTGTCACGCAAATCGATGATCGGCGCGTTGACGGGGCGTGAGATCGACGATCGTCAGGCCGGCAGCATCGCGGCGGCGCTGCTGGCGGCATTGCGCGGCGCACGAATCTTGCGTGTGCACGACGTGCGCGCGACCGTCGACGCGCTCGCCGTGTGGCAGGCGGTCGAGCAGGGGCGGTCGCTGCGCGACCCGGCCATCGAACAATGAGGGAGTAGGCGCATGCCGAAGCGTCGCTATTTCGGAACGGATGGCATTCGCGGCCGGGTCGGCGAGAGCCCGATCACGCCCGACGTCGTGATGAAGCTCGGCTGGGCCGCGGGACGCACGCTCGCGCGTGCGGACGGCGAGCGCCCGGCGCTGTTGATCGGCAAGGACACGCGCATCTCCGGCTACCTGCTCGAGGCGGCCCTCGAGGCCGGCCTGTCCGCGGCAGGCGTCGACGTCTATTTGTGCGGTCCGCTGCCCACGCCGGCGATCGCGTACCTCACGCGCGCGCTCCGGCTCTCCGCCGGCATCGTCATCAGCGCCTCGCACAATCCGTTCGACGACAACGGCATCAAGTTTTTCTCGGGCGCCGGCGCCAAGCTGCCCGACGACGCCGAACTCGCGATCGAGCGCGAGATGGAATTGCCGCTCGAATGCGCACCTTCGGCGGAGCTCGGCAAGGCGTTTCGCGTCGGCGACGCGCCGGGGCGCTACATCGAGTTCTGCAAGAGCACGTTCCCGAACGAGCTGCATCTGCGCGGGCTCAAGATCGTCGTCGACTGCGCGCACGGCGCCGCTTATCACGTCGCACCGCACGTCTTCCACGAGCTCGGCGCCGACGTGATCCCGATCGGCGACGATCCCAACGGCACGAACATCAACGACGGCGTCGGGGCGACGCACCCTGCGCGTCTTGCGCAGGAGGTGCGCGCGCACGGCGCGGATTACGGGATCGCGCTCGACGGCGATGGCGACCGGCTCGTGATGGCGGACGGCGACGGCCGCCTCTTCGATGGCGACCAGTTGCTCTACGTCATCGCGCGTGACTATCAGCGTCGCGGCCGGCTCGCGGGTGGGGTCGTGGGGACGCTGATGAGCAATCTCGGGTTCGAGCACGCGCTCGCCGACGCGAGCATTCCGCTGCATCGCTCGAAGGTCGGCGACCGCTACGTGCTGGAGGAGATGCTCACGCGGCGCTGGCAGCTCGGCGGCGAGAACTCGGGTCACCTGATCTGCCTCGACAAGCACACGACCGGCGACGCGATCATCGCCGCGCTCGCCGTGCTGCGCGCGCTGATCGAGCAGGACACGTCGCTCGCCGCGGCCGCGGCGCCGGTCACGTTGTTCCCGCAACGGCTCATCAACGTGCCGGTGCGTCGCGGCTGGGACTGGCAGGCGAACGAGGCGGTGCTCGATGCGGAGCGCCTCGCGGTTTCGTCGCTCGGCGCGGCCGGGCGCGTGCTGTTGCGGCCCTCGGGGACCGAGCCGGTGCTGCGCGTGATGGTCGAGGCGCGCGATGCGATGCTCGCGAATTCGCACGCCGAAACGCTCGCGCACGCGATCGCAACGGCGGCGGGGAAGACCGCATAAGCGTCCTATGCGCATCGTCATCACCGGAGCGGCAGGATTCCTCGGCAGCCGTCTCGCCGCAGCGATCCTCGAGCGCGGCACGCTCACAGATACGCGCGGCGAGCTTCGTAACGTCACCGAGCTCGTGCTCGTCGATCTCGTGCGGCCGACGCTGCGCGATCGGCGCGTCGTCGCGCTCGAAGGCAGCCTCGACGATGCGCGCATCGTCGCCGAGGCGATCACGCCAGCGACGGACAGCGTCTTCCACCTCGCCGCGGTGGTGAGCGCGCAGGCGGAAGCGGATTTCGATCTCGGCATGCGCGTGAACGTCGATGCGACGCGGCGCGTGCTCGAACGCGCCCGGCTTTGTACGACGCCGCCGAAGGTCGTGTTCGCGAGCTCGCTCGCCGTGTTCGGTGGCGCACTCGCCGATCCGGTGCAAGACGACGCGCCGGTGACGCCACGATCGTCCTACGGCACGCAAAAGGCGATCGGTGAATTGCTCGTCGCCGACATGACGCGCAAGGGGTTCGTCGACGGACGCTCGTTGCGGCTGCCGACGATCGTCGTGCGTCCGGGCAAGCCGAACCAGGCGGCGTCGTCGTTTGCGAGCGGGATCATTCGCGAGCCGCTCGCAGGCGTCGTCGCAACGTGTCCTGTCGCGCCGCATACACGTATGTGGATCCAGTCCCCGCGCGCGGTCGTCGAGAATCTGCTCGTCGGCCACGACGCACCGGCGCGAGAACTGCCGGCGACGCGCGCGGTCAACGTTCCCGGCCTCTGCGTCGGCGTCGACGCGATGGTCGACGCGTTACGCCGTGTCGCGGGCGACGAGGTAGCGTCGCGCGTGCACTGGGCGTACGACGCGGCGATCGATCGCATCGTGTCCACATGGCCCGCACGCTTCGCGGCGGACGCGGGCCGCGCGCTCGGCATGCGCGCCGACGCCGATTTCGAGAGCATCGTCCGCGCGCATATCGACGCGACCAAACCGTCATAATTCGTCATGGTGGCCGTCACGCACGCGGCGCCACCGGCCGCCGTGCCCGAGGCGGTCGGCGCGTGGCTCGATTCCCTCTCCGACATCTATGGCGACGCCGATCGGCGCCGCTTCTCTGCCGCGTACGCGATGGCGCACGATGCGCTCGCCGAGGCGGCCGGTACCGACGGTGAGCGGCTCGTCGCGCGCGGTCTCGGGACCGCGACGATCCTCGCCGCCCAGCGCCTCGACCCCGATTCGTTGACGGCGGCGCTGCTTGTCGGCCTGCCGATGTCGGGGCGCTACGAGCGCGACGCTGTGGTCGCCGCGTTCGGCGATGACGTCGCGACGCTCGTCGAAGGCGTGGCGCGAATGAACGCCGTACAGGCGATTCCGATCGGCGCGAGCCGCGAGCAGCGCGCAGCGCAAGCCGAAAATCTGCGCAAGATGCTGCTCGCGATGGTCGAGGACATTCGCGTCGTGCTGATCAAGCTCGCCGAGCGCACGCAGGCGCTGCGCTTCCTAATGAGCAGCGCGCGGCGGCGCAAGGACGATCCGCCGCTCGACGCGCCCGCCGCCGCCGCGAACGAGGACGCCTATCGAAGCGCCGCGCGCGAGGTGATCGACGTCTATGCGCCGCTCGCGAACCGCCTCGGGCTGTGGCAGGTCAAGTGGGAGCTCGAGGATCTGTCGTTGCGCGTGCTCGAGCCTTCCGAGTACCACCGGATCGCACGGCTCCTCGACGAGCGCAGGCTCGATCGCGAGCGCTACGTCGCGAACGTCGCCGCAACGCTTTCACGCGAGCTCGAGAAGGGCGGCCTGCGCGCCGAAGTGAGCGGGCGGCCGAAGCACATCTACAGCATCTTCAGCAAGATGCGTCGCAAGCAGATCGGAATCGACGCGCTCTACGACATCCGGGCCGTGCGCATCATCGTCGATTCGGTGCGCGACTGCTACACGGCGCTCGGCATCGTGCACCACCTATGGACGCCGCTGCCCGGCGAGTTCGACGACTACATCGCGAAGCCGAAGGCGAACAACTACCGCTCATTGCACACGGCGGTGCTCGGTCCCGAGGGCAAGGCGCTCGAAGTGCAGATCCGCACGCGCGACATGCATCGCCATTCCGAGTACGGCGTCGCCGCGCACTGGCGGTACAAGGAGAGCGACGCGCGCGCACCGGGACGCGACGCGGGCTTCGACGATCGCATCGCGTGGCTGCGGCAGATCCTCGACTGGAAGGACGCGGTCGCCGACACCGGCGAGTGGCTCTCGGCGTTCAAGAGCAGCCTCTTCACCGACTCGATCTACGTGCTGACGCCGCAAGGCCGCGTCGTCGACCTGCCGGCCGGCGCGACGCCGATCGACTTCGCGTACGCGGTGCACACGAGCCTCGGCCACCGCTGCCGCGGCGCGCGCGTGGACGGCCAGATGGTGCCGCTCGACTACAAGCTGTCGAACGGCCAGCAGGTCGAGATCATCGCGGCGAAGCAGGGCGGCCCGTCGCGCGACTGGCTGAACGCCGACTTGGGCTACGTGCAAAGCCACCGCGCACGCGCGAAGGTGCGGCAATGGTTCAACGCGCAGCAGCACGACGCGACGGTGGCGCAAGGGCGCGCGATCGTCGAGCGCGAGGTCGCGCGGCTGGGGCAGACCGCGCTGAAGCTGGAGAGCCTCGCCGCGAAGGCCGGCTTTGCGCGCATCGAGGAATTCTTCGCGGCGGCGGCGCGCGACGAGATCGGGCCGCGCCAGATCCAGGCCGCGGTGACGGCGCTCGCCCAACCGGCACAAGCGGCGCCGCCGGCCGGGACGCCCGGCGTCAGCGACGTGATCATGCGGCGCAGCCGCGCGACGACCGAGGGCCACGGCATCCTCGTCGTCGGCGTCGATCGCCTGCTCACCGGGCTTGCGCGCTGCTGCAAGCCCGCGCCGCCCGATCCGATCGTGGGATTCGTCACGCGCGGCAAGGGGATCACGATCCACCGCGCGGAATGCTCGAACGTCGCGCGGATCGAGAAGCGCGAGCCCGAGCGGTTGATCGCCGCCGACTGGGGCGCACCGCGCGGAGAATTGTTCCCGGTCGACATCGTCGTCGATGCATCGGACCGGCAAGGCCTGCTGCGCGACATCTCGGAGCTCTTCTCGCGCGAGAAGATCAACGTCACCGCAGTGCATACGCAGACGCGACAACATCAGGCGCGGATGGCGTTCACGCTCGAAGTCGAAAGCGTCGAGCACCTCGAACGCGCGTTGCGGCTCGCGCGCGACATCGCGGGCGTGTTCGCCGCGGAGCGTCGATAGGCGGTGTCGGACACGTGTCGGACCGGTGTCCGACACCGCTTCAGATGCGTAGCGGCTCGCCGTAACCGGTCAGCTCGACGTACCCGCGCGCGACGACGCGCCCGCCGCTGCTCGCGCGCACCGCGCCTTCCCAGTACACGACGCCGATCGCGCCGCGCGCATCGAGCTCCTGGTCGGCCATCAGCGGCTCGAGGGCGAGCGACAGCGTGCCGGCGCGCAGCGTGAACGCGACCGGATACTCGACCTGCGTGCGCGGCGAGCGCCAGTGGCGTTGCGCGACGAAAGCGATGTCGTCGGGTGCGAACGTCCGCACGTTCCCCGCATCGTCACGATAGGTGCCGCCGGCCCACAGCGTGCGACCCGCACGATCGCGAATGCGAAACGCCATCAGTGCGGCGCCATCGTCGAAGTCGAGGCCGGTCCAATCCCAACCGACGGCGCCCCGGGTGAGGTAGCGGCTCGACCACTCGTGGTCGAACCACGCGACGCCGGTCACGTCGCGCATGTCCCCTCCGTGAGCGAGCGTTCCCCGCACGCGCAATTGCGGGCGGCTGTAGTAATAGCTCGCGTCCGTCACCTCCGGGCCCTTGCGGCTCACGCCCCGATCGCCTTGCAGCAGCGGCGGCTGCGTGCCGACGAGCGTCAGTGCGAGGGCGAAGTCGCGCGCCTGCACGCGCGTCGTGAACGTGTCATCGCGTTGCGCGAAGGACCACCGCCCGATCGAGACGTTCGCGTGTCCGATGTCCGCGTACGCGAGTCCGAGCCCTTCGCGCGCGGCGAGCTCGTCGACGATCAAATGGCCGACGGCGGGATCGGCGATGGCGGCGTGTGCGAAGAGCAATTGCCGAGGCGCAAATGCGCTCGTGCTCGCCTCCGCAACGCCGGGGCGGTTGCGAAAGAACGTGACCTGGAACCCGACGTCGCGATCCTGCGCGTCGCGCAGCCAACCCGTCACGTACCACCATTCGTTGCGGAACGTCGGATGCGCGCCGTCGTCGCGCGGAAATGCGAGCGCGACGCCGGCGACGACGTCCGGATACGCGACATCCGCACGTGCGTCCGGCAGCGCCAGCGCTGCGCCGAGCGCGATGAACTGGCGTCGCTTCACCAGTCCTGCCGCACCGCGCGCACCGCGTCGATGCCGGTGGCGCGCCGGGCCGCGAAGCGCGCGGCCAGCGTGGCGAGCGCGACGAGCACGGTCGCGAGCAACGCCAGCGAGCCGCCCGGCACGTGCAGGTCCATGCCCCAGTGAAACGACTGCCGGTTGACGACGTGAATCAGGATGAGGCTGATCGCGAAGCCCAGCAGCAGCCCGCCGACGACGCCGACGACGGCGAGGAGCGCGCCTTCGGCGGCGAGCATCGCGGCGATGCGTCGGCGCGTCATGCCGAGGTGGCGCAGCATGCCGAACTCGCGCCTTCGCGCGAGCGTCTGCGCGACGAGCGCGGCTGAAAGGCCGGCGAGGCCGATCACGACGGCCGCCGCTTCGAGCGCGTACGTGACCGCGAACGTGCGGTCGAACGTCGCGAGCGAAAGGCGGCGCAATTCGCCCGGCGTGCTGACGAGCAAACGCTCGCCATCGCCGGCGTAGGCCGAAAGCGCGTCGCGCACGTCCGCGATCGATACGCCGTCCGCGATCCACAACGCCGCTTCGTTGACGCTCGCATCGCCGGTGATCGCCTCGTAGCGGCGCCGCTCGATCACGATCGCGCCCTGCTGTCGCGCGTAGTCGCGCCACACGCCGGTCACCGTGAACGCGACGTCGCGCCCGGCGATCGGCACGCGCACCGTTTCGCCAACGCGCAGGCGGAAGACGTCGGCGACCGCCTCGTTGATCCACGCGGGTGGTGGCGCATCGGGCGCGGTCGCCTGCGAATGGCCGACGAGCGCGAGCCGCGAGGCGGCATGCGCCGGGTCGATGTCGCGCGCGAGCAGCACGACGCGCGGTCGCGCGGGATCGAGCGCGATCGAAGTGGCGCGCATGAATTCGGCGCGTGCAATGCCCGGCAGCGTCGAGATCGCGCGCTGATCGTGCGACGAGAGAAACGCGCTGTCGCCCTGCGTGCGCACGTACAGGTCGGCGGGCAGCATCACGCGGAGCCAGTCGTCGAGCGACTGGCGGAAC
>DASTIY010000401.1:0-5602 GCA_035717085.1 Casimicrobiaceae bacterium
AACTTTGGAATTGGAAATCGAGGGCCAAGCAGCGCGATCAGACCGTGGTGCCGAAGCAGTCGTCGGAACCCTCGCCGCAGGTATCGAAGCAGGTGCAGCCCAAGGCGCCGGTACGCGACGTGAAGGTCGAGGAAAAGACGCCCGCATGATTGACCCGCGACGGCCGGAATTGCTACAATCTCGGTCCTGCCGCGGGGTGGAGCAGTCTGGCAGCTCGTCGGGCTCATAACCCGAAGGTCGCAGGTTCAAATCCTGCCCCCGCAACCACGAATCAAGAACTTAGCCCGGCCACACGGTCGGGCTAAGTCGTTTCAGCGGCACGTGTAGGCCCCATGTAGGTTCTCAACTTGGTTCGGCCGCTACTCTGCGAGCCTTTCCCGCATCGGATCGAACCGCCTACGGGTGATTTGATGCAAGTCGAAATGAAGGGTCCGCAACCTCCATCGTCGGGCCTCGTGCTCGTTGACGACGAGCGAGTCCGCCTGCGATTGCGACGTCGACCTGAAATGTTGCGAATCGGTCGAGACGACTCGCCGGTACAGCGCTCGCCGTAGCGGCCGGGCATTACGCCGCACGACGGAAGCACATCGCTTCCCGGCGCGCTCACGCGCGTCAAGTTGTTGAACACCACGAGGACCCCGGACGTCAATGCGGCGGCCGCGGCGATTCTGCGCGGCCGTTGCGGCAGCGCGCGTCGGCGCAGTTCCTCAACGTCGAGGCGCCCTTCCGCCGTCGAAACGACGAGCTCGCAATTAAGCGTCGCGGAAAACGGCACCGCAGCGAGCGCGGCCACAATTTCGGGGAAAGCAAGACGGAAACGCGCTCCGGCGCCGAAGTGTTGCAAACTCGTCACCGGCGTGCTACGGAGCAGGAGGCTGGTCGGACGCGGGTTTGCGGCGGCCCGGCCAGGATGTCGCGCCCCTTACTTCCTGCGTCTCTTGCGCTTCGGCGGCGCCAAGAGGGAGGCCCAGAACCGCATGCCCTGTGAAACCGCGTTCGACGTCATTGCGCCGGCCTGGCGCTTTGCTTCCGCCGTTGCGTGCCGACGCGTCGAACCCACTGCCCGGTTGGCGCCACTCAACCACATGCTGAGCCACGGATTCTTTTTGAGCCAAGGATTGGTCATCTGCGTTTTGCTGCGGAATGTTTTTCCCTCGAGCTTTCCGACGCGCTTCGCGCCGGTGGCGCAGCGGCTTCATCGTCTTCCGCGACGCCGAGGTCCGCCTTCAGTTCCTCTTTGCGCTCGATAATCTGCTCTCCGAGCGCGGCCGTATCCACATCGGTCTTTCGCGCCTTGTCGAACATCTCACCTTCTTCTTCCTTCACGTGGTGATCGATGTACTCACTCAGAACGGTGACGCGCGCATCGTAATGGTCGTCTCCGGGCGAGAGCTCCTCGAGCTGAGCGATGAGCTCCTTGGCACTCGCATGCTCGATGTCTGCTTCGTCCATCAAGTCGTCATCGTCGATGGCGTCGCGCACGGCCGGATAGAACAGTTCTTCCTCGACTTGCGCGTGCACCGTCAATTCATTGCAGATCTTCTGAACGAGCCGGGCCTTTTGCTCGCCGGCGTCTTCCTGCTCCTTCAATTGCTCGAACTGCTTGAACAGCGCCTTCACCGTCTTATGGTCGGCCGTCAGCAGCGCGATGGCATCGGTTTCGTTGTTGCGCGTTTTCGAGTCCGAAGACTTCGATAGGTAAGTAGCCATGTGTTTTCCTTCGTTATAAGAACAGCGAGGCGGCGTCGCGGGCCTTGGCCCGGGCCGATCCTTAAAGCGTCGCCGCGGCGGATCCGCCCGTTGGGCGGGGACCCACGTCGGTAAACCTGAGTTTACGAATGCTCAGGCGTAGATTTCCGTACCGTTGCTGCGCTTCCATTCGTCCTGGAAGTACTTCGCATCGTCGTTGGAGCGCGCCTTGACCCCCATCAGGATGCCGCCGCTCTTGATGCCAGACTCGTAACGCTTGATGCGTTCTTCGGGAATTCCCCAGCCGATCAGGGCGCCGACAAGACCGCCCGCGGCGCCGCCCGCACCCGCGCCAGCGATCGCAGCGGCCAGCGGTCCCGCGATGACGAGTCCGAGCCCAGGAATCGCGATGGACGTCCCGACTGCCGCAACCGCCGCGGCTATTGCTCCAAGCGTTCCGCCGATGGCACCACCCACGCCAGCGCCTTCTGCGGCTTTTGTCCCGAGTTGCGTCTTGGTGGTGCCGGCTGCGCCGAAATGGGTCTTCCGCGTTTCGTCTGACATCACGAGATTGATGTCGTCCTTGGCATACCCGCGGGCTGCAACAGAGTTGTAGGCGTTCTCGGCGCTGTCACGGTCGTTGAAAAGTCCCGTGACCATTCTTTCGTCAGTGGAATTTGCCATCGCTTTCTCCAGTTACTGGTGACCCCGCAGGAGGCGACGTCAAACCGACCGCCACTGTACGGTGTGTGCGAGAGCCGTAGCGTAGTCCGGACACTCAATCGGGCGTAAGACCTTCGACGCGACCGAACGCGGGTGACCCAATTCGTCAATCGAGCAGCGTGATCGGCCGGTCGTGCGGCGAGGCGTCGGGCGATCGCCTGCCGACGTAATTCTTAATGCGGATACGCCCGCCACCGACAGCAGCTAATTCGTTCGCGGGCGCCGTTCAAGGTGACAACGCCATGACCGCGGGAGAAACGTCTCGCTGATTCGGAGCGACGGAAGCAGATAGGCCACGGCCCGGATCGCGATGAGTCCGTGTTTGAGCGCACCGACCGCGGCAGCTCGTTTGCATGTTCTATCGGGGCGCTACGCGTCTTGAGGGGCTTGGGATTGAGGGCGCCGTTGGCTCGCGAGGTCGCATGTTCATCACACAGATCGAGCGCATGCTAACGATCGCGACAAAATCCCCCCAGACCGGACAAGGTTGAGTGCGTGGCAGCGCACCGATGCCGAAACCGCTTGAGGGCAACTGCCGGCACCGGAACCGTCCAACTTGGCGTGTCGACGGAGCGGATCCGCCCCCGCGACCAACCGAGAACACCATCATGGCGACCGGAAACGCCTCTCCAGTCGCTTTATCTCGCTCATCATGCCGATCACGATACTTCTCTCGAGGTCGGGCTGATTGGAAGCGAAGGAATGTTCGGAATTCCGCTCGCGCTCCGGGTCGACGTGTCGCCCGTGCGCGCGGTTGTTCAGGGTGCGGGGTCCGCGCTATGCACGAGTGCCGTGTCGTTTCGCCGCGACACTCGCACGCAGTCGGTCGCTGCAACGCGAGATCGGCCGTTTACGCGTTCGTCCGTGCAAGCCAGCTCGCACAGATGGCTGGCTGCACGCGCTTCCACGTGATCAAGCGCGGCTGGCCCGGCGGGGTCACTCAACACCGCTGGACGCTATCTGCGCGCGCGCGGCACCGCCCTCGAGGCGCGGCTGCGGCGCATGGCGCAAAGAGAAACAACGCAAGGCCGCATTTCACGAGTGAGAGAGAACGAAGCTGGAGCGGAAAATTACCTTCGCGATCGGATTTGGCGCAGCGCGAAACTCACCCGAGTTAATCCTCGAAGAGCGCGGAGTGGCCGACGATGTCGCAATCGTGCGATGCCGCGCACTCGTGGCTTCGCGCGGGACGCCGCCATGCTACCGAAGGACGTTCCTCAGTTGGTTCACTCCCGGCGACAAATCGTAGAGTATGTCGATGCCGGCATCGACTGGGAGAGACCGCGCGATGCTCGGCTGTAGTGAGTGTCGTCCACGGTGCTTGCCAAACGCGTCTGCGTGTGGCATAGTGACCATCCAGAGAGATGGTACATGGATGGTAAGCAGATGGCCAACAACACCGCAGACCCGCGTGTCCGGATCGGCGAAAGTGAGAAGCTCACGATCAACCTTGGTGTTGTCGACCTCGGTCAAATCGACCTTCTCGTCCGGGAGGGCTTTTATTCAAACCGCACGGACCTGATCCGGACGGCCATTCGCAATCAACTCTCCGTACACGCGGATGCAGTCAAGCGCACCGTCGCCCGCCGCGACCTCGTGCTTGGGATGCTGCACATCGATCGCGTGGACCTCGAACGGGCGCTCGCGGCGGGGCGAACGCTTCACATTCACGTGCTGGGTCTTGCCCGCATCGCAAACGACGTAACACCTGAGCTCGCGCGCGCGACGATCGAATCGGTCGAGGTGCTCGGCGCCTTTCACGCCAGTCTGCCAGTGCGTAGCGCACTCGCCGATCGGATCCATTGAAGTCCCACGTTGCCAATCGAAAGAAACGTCTTGAAGAAACTACACGACCTCTGCCATGGCTGCCTCGAGCAAGCCCGTCCCATCGTCGCATCGCCGGCGACGCTTCCCGTCGACGTGCGAGGAATTACGCACACGATCACGGCGGCACTGGCATCCGCGGGTTTGGACACGCGCTCCGGCGTGACAAGGTTTGTGACGCAGACAATCGAGCAGGCGCTCGCAAGTACCGGCCTGGGCGTGCGAGCGCCCGCGGACCTTGCGCGTGCTACCACCATCGACGGCGATGCTGTCGACATCACGGCGCCGGAATCGAGCACGTCCGATGACACACCGAGCGGTCCGCTGGCGCCGGACGAACCGGCCCGTCCCGGCGATTTCGTCACGCGCTCGTTCAACTCGGAGATGGGTGCGCGCACCTATAAGCTCTACGTGCCGGCGAGCTATACCCACACATCCGAGGAGCCCGTGCCGCTGATCGTGATGCTCCACGGCTGCACCCAGGATCCGGAAGATTTCGCGGCCGGCACGCGAATGAACGCGCTTGCCCACCAACATGGCTTCTTCGTGGCCTATCCTGCGCAGGAAGCTCATGCGAACGGATCTAAGTGCTGGAATTGGTTTCGCAGCGAGGATCAGTCCCGCGATCGGGGCGAGCCCGCGCTGATCGCAGGCATCACGCGTGAAGTCGCAGGCACCTATCACATCGACGAACGGCGGATCTTCGTTGCAGGATTGTCGGCAGGCGCAGCCATGGCGGTCGTGGTCGCGGCGGCGTATCCGGAGCTTTATGCCGCCCTTGGCGTGCATTCAGGTCTGCCTTACGCGTGCGCCCACGACGTGCCTTCGGCCTTCGCAGCGATGAAGGGTGGGGCGCCATGTCAAACGCCTCTCTCGCGTCGTGCAGACCCCGCCCGACGTTCCGGAACCGGACCTGCCATTCCGACGATCATCTTCCACGGCGACCACGACGTGACCGTAAACGCGTCGAATGCGGATGCCATCGTCGAACAAGCGCGCGCCGCCAATTCGGATGACTCAGCGCTGACGTCCACCGTGTATCGAGGTACGAGCGCGAATGGTCGCGCCTATACGCGTGCCACGCTCTCCGACGGCACGCGTCGGCCGGTCATCGAGCATTGGACACTGCATGGCGCGGGCCACGCGTGGTCCGGAGGAAGCCCCGGCGGCTCGTTCACCGACCCAACCGGACCCGACGCATCAGCGGAAATGGTCCGATTTTTCTATTCGCAGCATCGCGCAGGAAGCGCATAACCGGCGAGTCAGGTGCAAGCGTTCCCGATCGCGAGAGTGCGACGGGCTGCACGAGCGAGTCCTCCTTACTCGATCGCGCCGCCTCATGCATGGCGTTCGCCGAGCAAGTGCC
>DASTIY010000402.1:0-14216 GCA_035717085.1 Casimicrobiaceae bacterium
CCGCCACTGATCACGACATCGCTCTTGCGGCCGACGAGGTGCAGGAAGCCTTCCGCGTCGAGATAGCCCAGGTCGCCCGTGCGGTACCAGCGCCCGGCAAATGCGCGAGTCGTCGCATCCGGCCGATCGCGATACGCGCGAAAGATCGACGGGTTCGCGCACCATACTTCGCCGACGGCGCCCGGCGCGCATGGCGTGCCATCCCCTTCGGCGATCATCAACTCGACGTTGCGAAACGCCTGCCCGACCGACGCGGGCTTGCGCAGCTGGTCGCACGGGCGCAGCACCGTCATGCTGTTCGATTCGGTCGACCCGTAGTAGTCGTAGAGGTCCGGCGTCATCGCTTCGATCACGCGGCGCTTCGTCGCGAGCGGAAGCGGCGAACCGCAGGTGACGAGCCGCTTCAGCGACGCGAGTTCCGGTCGCACCGGCGCCTGGTCGATGGCCTCGACGATCATCGTCAGCATCGTCGGCACCGTAAGCGCGGACGTGATGCGCTCGCGCTCGACGATCGCCAGGAATTCGGCGGGATCGAACTGCGGCAGGATGCGCACCGTCGCGCCTGCGTACAGATGCATCAGCGTGAACGTGAGACCTGCCGAGTGAACTTGCGGCATCGTGCCGAGGTAGACGTCGGACTCGTCGAGGCCGTACTGGATCGTCGCGTTGACGACCCACAGCATCCGCGCACGATGCGTCGCGAGCGCGCCTTTCGGCTCGCCGGTCGTTCCCGACGTGAACATGAGGCTGAAGACATCGTCCTCGTCGATGTCCGGCAACACGCCGATATCGCGGGCGAGCATCGCCTGCAGCGAGTCGCTTCCTTCCGCGTCCACGAGGACGACGCGCGGCGAGTCGACGCCGTCGAACGCGCTTCGCAGCACGTCGGCCTGCGCGAGCGTCGTGAAGACGACGCGCGGACGCGCGAGCGCGAGAATCTTCGCGATCTCGAAGCGCTTGTATCGCGGGTTGATCGGCGAAAAGATCGCGCCGGCGCGCGCGACGCCGAGCACGACGAGCACGTAGTCGATGCAGTTCGGCAGGTAGGCGCAGATGACTTCGTCACGGCGCACGCCGTGGTGCAGCAGCGCCGACGCGAGCCGATCGGCCGCGCCGTCGAGCTCGCGATACGTGAGCGAGCGCGATGCGTCGTAGAGCGCGCGCTTGCCGGGCTCGACGCGCGCGAAGTGACGCGTGACGTTGCCGACCGTGAGTTCACTGCCGCGTGCCATGGATCAGGGAATGCGCTCGCCCGCGACGAGCCGCTCGAGCGCGTCCATCGCGCGTCGCAGCGGAATGCCGACGGGACAAACGTCGTCGATGCGGCCGCGCCCGTACGCGCGAAGGCGATCGGTTTCCCGCGCAAGCGTGGAGAGTCGCTCGTTGCCCTGGGCATCGCGCTCGTCCAGCGCGAGCATCAGCACGCGATTCAATGCCGCAGGTCCGCGGGCATGATCGCCGCCAAGCGCATCCGCACAGGCGGAGTCGCACGCGCCGCACGTCAGGCACCCGTTCTGGCCCTCGATCAGCGCACGTCGCGGTTCTCCGGGCGGCATCGTGCGCGGCGTTTCGCGCGCCGGCTCGTTCGGCTGCAACGCCGCATGCGCGCGCTTCCACCCGGCGAAGAACGGCTCCATGTCGCAGACGAGATCGCGCAGCACCGGCAGTCCGCGTAGCGGCGCCACGCGGACGTTGCGTACCCCGGGCGCCGCGACCGGCATCTGGCAGGCGAGCGCTTCCTTCCCGTTGACGACGACCGCACACGCGCCGCACATGCCGGCGCGGCAGGCATAACGAAATCCCAGCGTGGCGTCGACATGCTCGCGAACGTAAAGAAGCGCGTCGAGGATACGGCTGCCGGCCGTCGGCACCGGCACTTCGAAGCGCGACGGTCGCGATGGATCCGAGCGCGCGACGTCGAGGGTGATGGTTGACGGATAGGTCATGGTCACGTCGCGGCCGCCGCAGTGCTCGGCGCAGTGGGGATCAGGGTGTCACCGGCGAGATCTTCCGGACGACGTCGTGTGAACCGGACCGCGCGTCTCTCGGTGACGATCGCTCCGTCGACGCCTCGTCGCAGGTGAATGTTGTAGAGACCGTTGGGACTCGTCTGCGGAAAGTCCTCGCGGTAATGGCTGCCGCGGCTCTCTTCGCGCAGCGTCGCCGATGTCGCGACGAGCCGCGCGACGGTGACGAGGTTGGCGATGTCCATGCGCGCCTGCAACGCAGGGTTGCCGGCGATTTCGCCTGGCAGCGCGACGTCCGCAAGACGCGCTTCGATCGCATCGAGCCGCTCGAGCGCATCGTCGAGCGCCGCGGCGCTGCGCACGATGCCGATCGAGTCCCACGCGACATTTCCCAGTTCGCGGCGCAATGCGAACGCGTTGGTCGTTCCAGGGGGCGCACGAAGCGGATCGTCGACGTCGCCGAGCTCCGGTGTCGGCGACGCCAGCGACGGCAGGTCGCGCACCATCGCGTCGCCCGCGATCGCGCCGAACACGATCGACTCCGCGACGCCGTTGCCGCCGAGCCGGTTTGCGCCGTGCACGCCACCGGCGTCCTCGCCGGCGGCGTAAAGACCGGGAATCGACGACCGGCAACGCGTGTCGATGCGAACCCCGCCCATCTGGAAGTGCGCCGTCGGCGTCACCTGCACCGGTTCCTTCGCCATGTCGTAGCCGACCGACAGGCAGCGCCGATACATGCCGGGCGACGACTTCAGCAGGGATTCCTTGCCGAGGTGACGTACGTCGAGCAACACGCCCCCTTGCGGCGTGCCGCGGCCGGCGCGCAATTCGAGGAAGCTCGAGCGCGACACGCGATCGCGGGTCGAGCGCTCCATCTTCGCAGGGTCGTAGCGCGCCATGAAGCGCTCGCCTTGCGCGTTCAGCAGGTAGCCGCCCGCGCCGCGCAGGCCTTCCTCGAGCACGGTGCCGGTCAGCACCGAATCCCCGGCGATGAGGCCCGTCGGATGGAACTGCATCATCTCCATGTCGATGAGCTCGGCGCCCGCGCGAAACGCCATCGCGAGGCCGTCGCCGCTCTTCTCGAGCGAGGCCGGCGTGATCCGGTAGAGAGGAGCGGCGCCCCCGGTCGCGAGCAACACGCAGCGCGCGGCAATCGCGACGTATTCGCCGCGATTGATGTCGAAGAGCAGCGCGCCGCATACGCGCTCGCGATGCGCGTCGAATAGCAGGTCGACGCCGCGCACCTCGTTGCGGATGTCGATGTCGCGCACGAGCACCTGCTCGGACAGCCGGCTCATGAGCTCGATGCCGGTCAGGTCGCCACGGTGCACCGTGCGGTTGAACGACTGGCCGGCGAGCGCGCGCTGGTGGATCGTGCCGTCGACGTTGCGATCGAAGTAGCAGCCGAAGCGGTTCTCGAGCTCGACGATGCGCTCGGGCGCCTGCGTGACCAGCAGCCACGCGAGCTCCTGGTCGTTGATCATCGCGCCCCCGCGCAATGTGTCGTCGTAATGCTTGTCGAACGAGTCGTCGGGATGCAGCACGACGTTGTAGCCGCCCTGGACCATGCGCGTACATCCGCTCTTGCCGAAGAGCCCCTTGCTCGCCACGACGATGCGCAGGCGCGAATCGGCGTCGCGCGCGCGAAGGGCTGCGTAGAGCGCGGCGCCGCCGCCCCCGAGGATCAGGATGTCGGTGACTTCACGCCGCACGTGGGCTCCTTCGGCTCTCGTCCTGCGCATGGCCGAGTTCGGCGGAAAGGGCCGCGGCGGCGCGCAGAACGCACGGGATCGCCCGCGCGATGACGTTCTCGTTCATCCGGTATTCGGGAATGGCGACGCCGCAAGCGGCGACGGCCGCGCCGGAATGATCGCGAACGGGCGCCGCCACGCCGCCCATCTCCGGATGATTCTCCGCAATCGTCACGGCGTAACCCCGCTCGCGCGCTTCGGCGATGCGTCCGCGAAGCGTACGAGGATCGGTGATCGTCTTGCGCGTGCGTCGCGCGAGCGGACCGGCGAGCACGCGCGCCGCGACGCTGTCGTTGAATGCGAGCAGGCTGCGGCCGGTGGCCGTGCACCACGACGGGTTCAGCTGGCCAAGGCGCGTCTGGACGCCGATCGACTGCGCGCTTTCCACCTTCGCGACATAGACCACACCGCCCGACGGATCGAGGACCGCGAGGTGAACGGTCTCGCCGGTTTCGGCCGCCAGCTTCTCGAGGATCGGTCGCGCGCGCTCGACGAGGTCGAGCTTGCGCACGGCGGCAGCGCCGATGCGCCACGCTTTCAGCGTCAACAGGTACCGACCCTCGTCATCCTGCTCGACGAAGCCGGTATGCACGAGCGTCGAGAGCATGCGATGCACGGTGGCCTTCGGACGCCGCATGGCAGTCACCAGTTCGCGTAGCGACAGCCGCCCGCCCGCATTGCCGAGAATCTCCAATGCTTCGAGCGTTCCGGCGGCCGACGCGATCATCTGGTTACGGGTCAGCACGTTCTGCATTGCGGAACTCGCGAATCAGCATAGCCGAAGCTACGCTGGAACGGTAGCGGCGTCAACCATGAACGTGATTCGCCGACATCGATGGCCATGTATTCTGCAATGTAGAACACATGATCAAGCGCGATCGTGCCTCGTTCGAGACGAGGACTGCACGAAAGGCGGTGAGCTACGCGGTGGAGCCGAGCAGGCGCTCGAGGCTCGCGGTGTCGACGGGCTTGACGAGATGGTGATCGAAGCCGGCGGCGCGCGTGCGCTCGCGATCTTCGGGCGTGCCGTAGCCCGTGACCGCGGCAAGCGGGACGCTGCAGCCCGCCTCGCGCAGTCGCCGGGCGACTTCGTAGCCGCTCATGCCCGGCAATCCGATGTCGAGCAATGCGAGGTCGGGCCGCGTTTCATCGACGATGCGAAGGCCGGTGGCGCCGTCGCTCGCGATCGTCACTTCGTGGCCGGCGAGCCGCAACAGGGTCGCCAGCGACTCGAGCGCGTCGCGGTTGTCGTCGACGATGACGATTCGCTTGCGCGATGCCGGTGCGGCCGTGGAGGACGCGACGGGCGCCTGCCTGACGCCGTCTCCGACATGGACCGGCAGCGTCACGACGAACTGGCTGCCGCGTCCCGGTCCGGCGCTGCGCGCGACGACGTGGCCGCGATGATGCTCGGCGATCACGCGAACGAGCGTGAGGCCGATGCCGAGGCCCTCCTGCAGGCCACCCGCGGCCTCGCTTTGCACGAAGAGGTCGAACACGCGCGGCAGCATCTCGGCCGTAATGCCGGCGCCATTGTCGTGGACGCGGATGTCGAACTGCTCGCCGCGCCGCACGACGCGTAGCGCAATGCGTCCGTACACCGGGGTGTACTTCGCCGCGTTGTTGAGGAGGTTCGTGACGAGTTGCACGAGGCGCGCGAAATCACCCTCGACGTACGCGGGGTTCTTCGGCATCCCCACGCGCAGCCGCTGCTTGCGCCTCGTGATCAGCGCGCCGCTCGCTTCCACCGCCCGCTGAATCACCGACGACACGTCGACCCGCTCGCGCTGGAAGCGGATCGTCCCGCGCGTGATGCGCGTCACGTCGAGGAGATCGTCGAGCAGCCTTGTCATCTGCTGCACCTGGCGCTCGAGGATTGCGCAAAGCTCGACCGCCCGCGGATTGTCGACAAGCGTGCGCCGCAGCACCTCGGCAACGGTGCGGATCGGCGCGAGCGGATTGCGCAGCTCGTGCCCGAGCATCGCAAGGAATTCGTCCTTGCGCCGGTCGGCGACGCGCAATTGCTCTTCGATGCGCTTGCGGTCCGTGATGTCGCGCGCGACCTTCGACGCGCCGACGACGCGTCCATTCTTGTCGCGGATCGGCGAGATCGTCAGCGACACCTCGACACGCCCGCCGTCCTTGCGCAGCCGGACGGTCTCGAAGTGCTCGATGCGCTCGCCGCGCGAAAGGCGCCGTAGGATCTCGCGCTCTTCGTCATGCAGCTCGGGCGGCACGATGGTCAGGATCGACTCCCCGATCATCTCGCCGGGCTCGTAGCCGAAGAGCCGGTGGGCGCCCCGATTCCACGACGTGACGCGGCCATCGAGCGTCTTGCTCACGATCGCGTCGTCCGACGACGCGACGATCGCTGCGAGCAGCTCGTCGCTCGTGTGCGCGAGCTCGCGCGCGACGTCGACGGCCCGCTGCGCGCGCAGCTGCTCGGTCACGTCCCGGGTGAAGCACCGCGTGTGCAAGAAACCGTCGCGCCCGTAGACGGCGGTCGTCACGACGACGTCGCGGATCGAGCCGTCCTTGCGGCGCATGCGCGCAGGCTGATCGCGTAGCGTCGTCGTATTTTCGACGTCGCCCTGGAGCGGCATCGGCACGTCGCCGACGTAGAAGTCGCGAACGTTGCGCCCGATGTATTCGTCCGCCCCGTAGCCCAGCATCTCGAGCTCGAACCGGTTCGCCGAGAGCAAGGTTCCGTCGGCGCCGACACTGTGGATGGCGTACGTGGCGTCGTCGAGGAAATCGTCGAGCTCGCGCGCCTTGCGCTCGAGCAGCGCCTCCGCCGCGCGGCGGTGGGCGAGCTCGCGGTCGAGCGAATTTGCGCGCTGCTGCAATTCGCCGATATACGCGAGACGGGCGTTGTCGTCGCGCAACCGGGTGTAGCTCTCGCCGGGAACCGTCAGCGTGTGCTCGGCGCAAATGCGGCGAAACGCCGTGCCCGCATCGTCGACTGCGCAGGCCGGATATCCGCAGCACAGGGCGAATGGATGGGCGCGCGCAAGCTCGTTCCAGAACGTCTCGATTCGCAACGCCGCTTCGTGGGCCCCGTCGCGCCACAGCACGCCGACGAGCTCACCGAAGACGACGAGGCGGGTGCCCTGCCGGCCCGCGTCGGCGACGAGGGGCTCGCATACCGCGAAGAAGCGCTCGCGATCCGGCCTGCCATCGACGAGAATCCGCGCGAGCACTTCGTGCGCGTCGAGCGCCCGGTAACGTCCGCCGGCGCTGATGATGTCGAGATCGAGGCCAGCGGCGCGCCAGCGCGCTTCGAATGCGGAGCGATGACCGGCAGTCGCGAGTACGATAGCCGACGCGCCGCTCGCCAGCGCGCCACCGACGTATTCCGTCACGGCGTCGACGAGCGCATCATCGCCCTCGTACAGGTGCGCGAAGTGCGCGCGATGATCGACGTCGCGCGACGCGGACGCCGGCGCGTGAATGAAAGACGAAGTCATGCCGGATCCGGAACCCTTCGAATCTTCGCCGACTCCGTGCATGGGGACAATGGAAGTACCTGAAATTATTTGTAATTGTTACAACGCACCATGATTCGGAACCCAGCAGTTCACGCGCATGCTTCGACTGGCCGGCAGCACGCCTTCGGCATCACGACGTGCGCCATCTGCCCGTCGTGCGCACGCGAGCATCGCGACGATTCGCGCGTGTGCACGGAGTGCGGCACCCCGCTGACGCTCGCGGTGTGCGCCGCGTGCGAGGCGATCAACGCTATAGACGCCGCCAGCTGTCATCAGTGCGGCGCGCAGTTCGAGCGCGAACCGTGGAACATCGACGCCGGGCCGGCGCCGGCGGCCTGCGAACTTCCCGAGTCGCCGGTGGAGGACGTCACGTTCGTTCTCGACGCCGTCGACACCGCAGTCACGGAACCCTCGGACGCCGACGACGTCATTGACCTCGGCGAAAAGCGCTACGTCGGTCCCGACGCGCGACAACACGCGCTCGCCGACGCGACACCGATCGCCTTCGCAGAACGCGCCATGCACGCGCTGCCGCTCGGTGAAGCGCCGCTCGCCGATTCGCCCCGCGACGCGCGCGCCACGACGACGCCGGCGCGCCGCGCGAACCTCGGCGTCGCGTTCGCGGTCGTCATGGTCGCCGGCGCGATCGGCTACTGGGCGTTCGACGTCCCGACGCTTCGCGGCGTCGTCGCGAACTCGCTCGCGCGTGCCATCGCGATGGCGCCTTCGGTTCCGCCTGCGCGTACGCGACCGAGCGTTGAACGCGCCAACAACCAGGCGGCACGGCCATCGTCCTCGGCGAACTCAGTCTCCGCGTCCGTTCGCGCGGACGATCGATCCACATCGGGCGTCACGACCGGCAACACGTCGACCGCCGCGGACGCGATGACGGAGCGCACATCGAGCGAGGCGCCTGCGACCGAAGCGGCGGGCGCGAGCGCACCCGACGCGAAGACGGAACGACCGGTCGCAACCAAGTCGCGAAATGCGACGGTCAAGCATCGGCCCTCGTCGCGTGCGCATGCACAACCGGCCCCTTCACCGCGCGCGGATCCGGACGCCGTTGCGACGAAACGGCTGATCGAGCGCGACCTCGGTCGATTCCTCGCGAGGTGACGCAGGACGCGATATCGAGGACAGTGGACAGCGACGCGAAAACGCCGCGCCATGCGCGCTGCTGGTGGGCAGGCGACGATCCGCTCTACATCGACTACCACGACCGCGAGTGGGGCTTTCCGGTCGCCGACGATCGGTGCCTGTTCGAGAAGATATGCCTCGAAGGCTTCCAGTCGGGCTTGAGCTGGCGGACCATCCTCGGCAAGCGCGACGCGTTCCGCAAGGCGTTCGCCGGCTTCGATACCGACCGCGTCGGCCGCTATACGGCGCGCGACGTCGAGCGGCTGCTGGGCGACGCCGGCATCGTCCGCCATCGCGGCAAGATCGAGTCGGTCATCAACAACGCGCGCCGCGCGCACGACGTCGCCGCGGAGTTCGGCTCGCTCGCCGCGTATTTCTGGCGCTTCGAGCCCGGCGCGTCGAGCCGGCCGCGACGGATCACGCGCGAGGCGCTCGCGGCCTTGCCGGCCCCACACGAGTCGGTCGCGCTCTCGAAAGACTTGAAGCGCCGCGGCTTCACGTTCGTGGGGCCCACGACCGTGTACGCCTTCATGCAGGCGATGGGTCTCGTCAACGATCACATCGAGCACTGCCCGGTGCGCGAGCCTGCGCAGCGGGCGCGTGCGGCGTTCTCACCGCCGCGCGTTACCAAGCGCTAGACGCGACGGCGATACTCGCCGGTGCGCGTGTCGACCTCGATCTTGTCGCCGGTGTTGACGAAGAGCGGCACCGGCACCTCGAGGCCGCTCGCAAGCTTGGCGGGCTTCAGCACCTTGCCCGACGTGTCGCCCTTCACCGCGGGCTCGGTGTAGATCACCTCGCGCACGACGCTCGTCGGCAGATCGACGGAGATCGCCTTCCCTTCGTAGAAGGTGAGCTCGCACGCGAGTCCATCCTCGAGATAGGGGAGGGCGTCCTCCATGTTCTCCTTTTCGACGTCGTACTGGTTGAACTCCTGGTCCATGAAGACGTACATCGGGTCGTTGAAGTACGAGTACGTGACTTCCTTGCGCTCGAGCTGGATCACGTCGAACTTCTCGTCGGCGCGGTAGATCGTCTCGGTGCCGGTGCCCGAGAGCAGGTTGCGAAGCTTCATCTTGACGACGGACGCGTTGCGGCCCGATTTGGAGAACTCGGTCTTCTGCACGACCATCGGGTTGTTGCCGATCATGATGACGTTGCCGGCGCGCACTTCCTGGGCGAGTTTCATGGCTGGGTTGAGCGCCTCGCGACGCGCGAGGCGAGCGATCTCGGGGAACCCGTCATTATAGTCGACGGCGCGCGAACTCGACGAGGCTCGCGGCGAGCTCGGGGACGTTCGCGGCGAGGTCCGTCGCCCACGTCGCCGCGTGCGGCGCGATGACGGGCAGCGCCGCCCGAAAGCTTTCCCATGCACTTGCGATCGCGCCGCCGTCCTCGGCGTTGAACGCGTGCCAGAACGTCCGAACCGCGCGCTGCGCGTCCGGGCGCAGGTCGGACACGTAGCGTGCGATGAACGCATCGAGCTTCGTCATGTGCGCCGCATCCGCTTGCCGGTACGCATGCCACACGAATGGACGCGCTGCCCATTGCGCGCGTACGAACGAGTCCTCGCCGCGCACGAAGCTCGCATCGGCGCTCCACAGTCGGGTATCGAATCCGTCCTGATCGGTGAACGGCATCACGTGAAGCGCGAGGTTGCCGCGAACGAGGTTTCCGCCTGGCGACGGCAGCCGCCTTCCGAGCCACCGCTCCAGCGACGCGCCCGCAACGCCTTGCGGCACGTCGCACCGGATGCGCTCGCTGCCTTTCGCCCAGCACGCGAGCAGTGGAGGCAATGCGGCATTGTCGTAGGTGAACAGCAGGATGCGAAGCGCGTCTCGCGCGGAAGCGTGCGCCGCCTGCCATGCGTCGCGCCGCGCAAAGAGATCGTGCTCGCGCAGCAGGCCGCCGGTGTGTCGCGTGAAGCCGGGAAACCAGAAGTAGCGAACGAGCGGGAGACGCGGATGCGGCGACGGCAGCGCGTGCGCGCCATCGATCCACGGCTCGGCGGAAAGGTGCTCGAGATTGATCCATCGCGGCTTCGTGCGCGCGGCCGCCATCGCCGCGATGTACGCCTGCGGCAGTCCGCACCCGAAGCCTTCGACGACGATGTGGGGTAGCGATCCCGGCGGCGCATCGTCGTCGAGACGTACGACCGCGACCCCCGCCACGCGCTGCGCGACGCCGCGGGGATCGATCGCGGGCTCGATGCGCGCCAGCGTCGCGACGTCGTCGATGAACAGTTCCACGTCGAGCGCATGCTCGGCGACCATCTCGCGCGCGAGGCGCCAGCAGACGCCAGCGTCGCCGTAGTTGTCGACGACGCGGCAGAACAGGTGGAGTGTCGGGCGTCGCACCGTTCAAAGTCTAGTCCGCTCGCGCGCGAGGGCCGAGCGAACGCGGTGTCTACAATGCGCTGATGAACATCGACATCGTTTCCGACGTGGTGTGCCCATGGTGCTACATCGGCAAGCGCCGCCTGGAGCGCGCGCTCGCGGCGCTGCGTGAAAGCGAGCCCGCGCTCGACGTCACGCTGCGCTGGCACCCGTTCCAACTGAATCCCGATCTGCCGCGCGCGGGCGTCGATCGGCAACGCTATCTGGACGCGAAGTTCGGCGGCGCGGCGCGCGCCGCGCAGATCTACGAGCGCGTGCGCGAGGCGGGCCGCGAAAGCGGCCTCGCTCTCGCGTTCGACCGTATCGAGCGGCAGCCGAACACGCTCGATGCGCATCGGTTGATCGCGTGGGCGCAACGCGAAGATCCCGCGCGCGCCGACGATCTGGTCGAGCGCCTGTTCCACGCGTATTTCGTCGAAGGCACCTTCGTCGGCGATGCGGACACGCTGGCGACGCTTGCTGCCGATGCCGGCTACGACCGCGATGCCGCAGCCGCGATGCTTACGTCCGATGCGTTGCGCGACGACGTCGCGGCGGCCGACGAGCGCGCGCGTTCGCTCGGCATCCAGGGCGTGCCGTTCTTCGTGTTCGACGGCCGCGTCGCGCTGTCGGGCGCGCACGAGCCGGCCACGCTGCTCGACGCGATCGAACGGGCGAGAGCATCGGTCACCAAAGATCCTCCTCGGCGATGAGCTCGCTCTCGTGCCAGCGTGCCAGCGCCAGGCGCGACAGCGTCGACATGCCCACGAAGAGCGCGACGCCGGCGAGCGCGATGAGCACGAGCGCCGCGAAGAGCCGCGGAATGTCGAGCTGGATGCCGGCGAGGAGAATCTGGTACGCGAGGCCGGCGCCCTGTCCGCCGGTCCCCGCGACGAACTCCGCGACGACCGCGCCGATCAGCGCGAGCCCGCTCGCGATGCGCAAGCCCGCGAAAAAATAGGGCAGCGCGCTCGGCACGCGCAGCCGCCACAGCGTCTGCCAGCGCGTCGCGCGCGCCAGGCGAAAGAGGTCGAGCAGGCCCGGGTCGACGCTGCGCAGTCCGAGGGTGGTGTTCGAAATCACCGGGAAGATCGCGACGACGGTCGCGCAGATGACGAGCGCGAGCCACGTGTTGCGCACCCAGATGATGATCAGCGGCGCGATCGACACGATCGGCGTGACCTGCAGCAGGATCGCGTACGGAAAGAGGCTCGCCTCGATCCAGCGGCTTTGCGCGAACACGAGCGCCGCGGCGACGCCGGCGAACGTCGCGAGCGCGAGCGCCGCGAGGGCGACGCCGAGCGTGATGCCGAGCGAATGCGCCAGCAGCGCGCGATCGGCATAGAGCGATTGCGCGACGACGAGTGGCGACGGGACGAGGTATTGCGGGATGCGCGCGATCGTGACCCACGCCTGCCACGCCGCGAGCACGATCGCGGCGACGGCGACCGGTGCGAGGATGCGGACCATGCGCCACGCATGCGTGTCGTCGCCGTTGCGGCGCATCACCTGCGGCCTTTCGCGCGTGCATCCGGCAGCGTCCTCGTGCTCGCCTTTGCGACGCTGGCCGAGAGCCGTGCGGCGTAGTGCGCGAACGCCGGCGAGACGCGAAACGCCTCGCCGCGTGGATAGGGCGCCTCGATGCGGCAGGTCTCGACGATGCGCCCCGGGTGCGCGGCCATCACGACGACGCGCGTCGACAGGAAGACCGCCTCCTGGAGGCTGTGCGTGACGAACACGACGGTCAGCGCCTGCGTACGCCAGAGATCGAGCAGTTCGTCGTCGAGGCGCTGTCGCGTGAATTCGTCGAGCGCGCCAAACGGCTCGTCCATGAGCAGCAGCGCGGGCTTCGTCACCAGTGCACGGGCGATGGACGCACGCATCTGCATGCCACCCGAAAGCTCCCGCGGCAGGCGCGTACCCGCATCCGCCAGGCCGACGGTTTGCAGCGCACCGTCGACGCGCGGTGCGGCGTCGACGCGGGCGACGCGCGCGAGGTCGAGTGGCAGGCGCACGTTCGTCGCGACGCTCGCCCACGGCATCAGCGTCGGTGACTGGAAGACGAACGCGATTCTCTGGCCTGCGGCGTCGGGACGTGGTTCGCCCCACCAGTGAATGGCGCCGGCCGACGGACGCGCGAGGCCGGCGATGAGTCGCAGCAGCGTCGACTTGCCGCAGCCCGAGGGGCCGACGAGCGTCAGGAATTCACCATCGCGCACGTCGAGATCGACGCGCGCGAGCGCCTGCGTGGACCGGTCGTAGGTCTTCGCGACGCCTTCGAGCGCGACGATCGGCGCCGCGCCCGACGCTGCGTCGGAAGGCGTCACTCGGGAAGAACGTGGACCCGGTCGACGATGCCGAGGGTATAGGCCCGGCCGTAATCGACGCCGGATCGCGCGAGTCCCGCCTTGCGCAAAAAGCTCTCGGTCGCCTTCCAGCGCGCAGCGGTCATCGTCAGCAGGCCGCGCGTCTTCGCGTCACCGCCATCGACGATGCCGTATTCGCGCATCTTCGCCACGCCGTATGCGAGCAACTCGTCGCTCATCTGCGGGTTGGCGCGCTTGATGAGCGCGTTGCCCGGTGCGGGATCGGCGAGGTAGCGCTTCCAACCCTCGGCGGAGGCGCGAACGAAGCGGGTGAGCGCGTCGTTGCGCGCCGACAGCGTCGTGCGGGTCACGACGAGCGCTTGCGAGTACGGCGGGTATCCGAGGTCGGCGAGCAGGAAGACGACCGGCTTGACGCCCGCCTTCTCGATCGAGAACGGCTCGGACGTCGCGAATCCCTGTTGCGACAGGCCCGGCTCGGCAAGGAACGGCTGCACCGAGAACGCGTAGGGCCGCTTCTGCGCATCGGTGAACCCGTAGCGCTCGCGCAGCCACGGCCAGAACGTCGTGTTGCTCGCTGCGCCGATCGCGATCGGCTTGCCCTTGAGTTCGGCGAGGTTCGTCACGCCGGGATGCGCGATGATGACCGTGGGATTTTTCTGAAACGTGGCGGCGATCGCGACGAGCGGGACTTTGCGCTCGACGGCCGAAAGCACCTGCAACGCGTCGGCCATCGCCACGTCGAGCCGGCCCGCGGCGAGCAGTTGGAGGCCGTTCACTTGCGGGCCGCCCTGGCGGATCTCGACGTCGAGCCCGTACTTGCGATAGATGCCCTGCGCGACGGCCTGGTAGAAGCCGCCGTGCTCGGCCTGCGCGAGCCAATCGGTCGAGAACACGATCTTCTCGAGCGTTTGTGCGCGCGCCGGCACGGCGGCCAGCACGACGGCGGCGAGCAGCGCGCTCGCGATCCGCAACACGATCCGCATCCTCGGCACCCTCGTTCGCGGCATCGGTACGCGCCGTGGCGGCGCGTCCTTCGAGCCGACGCGCATTATGGGTCAACAGCCAAGCGTTCAGTCGCTCGCACTGTCCTCGAGCGAGCGCGCGCGCTTGACGAGCTGCACGCGGCCAGGGGATGCCGCGGAGGGCGGGCGGTAGATCGCGTAGAACTGGC
>DASTIY010000403.1:0-10031 GCA_035717085.1 Casimicrobiaceae bacterium
TCGCCGGGCGGCTTGGTTTGCCGGTAGGCGCAGCTTACTGCTAAAATGGCGGGCTTCCTTGCCTCACCCGGGCTTCATCATCGGGGAGGCCGATGGCGCGAGTCGAGGCTTCACTGCCTTCGCGCCGAAACGACCGAAAGGAGATACAACGCTCATGCGTCATTACGAGATCGTCTTCATCGTGCACCCCGATCAGAGCGAGCAGGTGCCGGCGATGATCGAGCGGTACCGCGCGATGGTGACCAATCGCGGCGGCCGCATCCACCGGCTCGAGGACTGGGGCCGGCGGCAGCTCGCTTATCCGATCCAGAAGGTGCACAAGGCGCACTACGTGCTCATGAACATCGAGTGCGACCTCGAGACGCTGAACGAGCTCGAGCACGCCTTCAAGTTCAACGACGCGGTGCTGCGCCACCTCGTCATCGCGCGCCGGGAGGCGGTCGTCGCGCCGTCGCCGATGATGAAGGAAGAAAAGGCGCGGTCGCTCACGCACCGCGACGCGCGCGAAGGCCGCGAGGGCGAACGCCCGGCCGAGAAGCCCGCCGAGGCGGCGGCGACGCCGCAACCGGCGCAGGCCTGACGCGGTCGCCGGCGCGTGCCGCCGGAGAACTCGCTCGTGCTCGACGCGACCCTCGTTGCGCGCGATGCCCTGCGGCACACGCCGGCGGGCATCCCGGCGCTCGAATGCACGCTCGATCACCGGTCGGTGCAGCGCGAGGCGGGAAGCGCGCGGCGCGTGGAATGCGAGATGCATGCGATCGCGTTCGCCGACGTCGCGCTGGCGCTCGATCGTTGCAAGATCGGCACGACGCTGCACTGCGAGGGCTTCGTCGCACGCCGCTACCGCACCGGGACGAGCATCGCGCTGCACGTGACAGGATTCGCAGAGATCGATACCACGAAAGGAAATTGAAATGCCACCCGTAGGCAGAGGCAGAGGACGATTCAAGAAGGACGGCAAGCGCCGCGAGCGCGGCAACAACCTGTTCAAGCGCAAGAAGTTCTGCCGCTTCACGGCCGAGAACGTGAAGGAGATCGACTACAAGGACATCGATGTCCTGAAGGATTTCGTGCAGGAGAACGGCAAGATCATGCCGGCGCGGATCACCGGAACGAAGGCGCGCTATCAACGCCAGCTCGGCACGGCGATCAAGCGCGCGCGCTTCCTCGCGCTGCTTTCGTACACCGATCTGCACTGAACGGAGCGACGAGATGCAGATCATCCTGCTCGAAAAGATCGCGAACGTCGGCAACCTCGGCGACGTCGTGAAGGTGCGCGATGGTTACGCGCGCAATTTCCTGATCCCCCAGGGCAAGGCGAAGCGTGCGACGCCGGCGAACCTCGAGGCGATCGAGGCGCGTCGCGCGGAGCTCGAGAAGGCGGCCGGCGAGAAGCTCGCGCAAGCACAGGCGCAAGCCGAGAAGCTCGAAGGCTCGACGCTTCGCATCGTGCAGAAAGCGGGCGTCGACGGACGCCTGTTCGGCTCGGTGACCAACGCCGACGTCGTCGAGGCGCTCAAGGCGCAGGGCGTCGACATCGAGAAGTCGATGGTCCGCATGCCGTCGGGACCGCTGAAGCAGGTGGGCGAGCACCCGGTGGCGGTCGTGCTGCACACCGACGTCACGGCGAGCCTCACGGTCAACGTGGTCGGCGAAACGGTCAACGGCTGATCGTCGTCGCGCACCGCGCAGCGAAGGGGCCCGCGGGCCCCTTCGTCGTCTTTCGGCTCGCAATCCCCGACGTTCGTCGTATATCGAAGCGCGCGATGCGCGGGTAGAATTTCCGCGCGCTCCACTCCGCTGCCGTTGCAATGCCCGACGATCACGCCACCGATTCGCTGAAGCTTCCGCCGCATTCGCTCGAAGCGGAGCAGTCGGTTCTGGGAGGCCTCCTGCTCGACAACGACGCGGCCGACCGTGTCGGCGACGTCGTTTCCTCCGAGGATTTCTACAGCGACGCGCATCGCGTCATCTATCGGCACATCACGCAGCTGATCGCCGACGGCAAGCCCGCCGACGTCGTCACCGTCTCGGAATTGCTGTCGTCGACGCAGAAGCTCGATTACGTAGGCGGCCTCGCCTATCTCGGCGCACTGGCGCAAAACACGCCGACCGCCGCGAACATCCGCCACTACGCGAACATCGTTCGCGAGCGCTCGATTCTGCGTCAACTCGCGTCGACGGCGACCGAGATCGCCGAATCCGCGTTCAATCCGCTCGGCCGCAGCGCCAAGACGGTGCTCGACGAAGCCGAGGCGAAGGTCCTGCACATCGCCGAGCAGGGTTCGCGCGGCGCGCAGAACTTCCGCGAGATCGGCGTGCTCCTCGCCGACGTCGTCGAGCGAATCGAGACGCTGTACAACCGCGACGATCCGTCCGACGTCACCGGTGTGCCCACCGGGTTCGCCGATCTCGACAAGATGACGTCCGGTTTTCAGCCGGGCGATCTCGTCGTCGTGGCCGGACGACCGAGCATGGGCAAGACGGCCCTAGCCTTGAACATCGGCGAGAACGTTGCGCTCAATACCGGCATGCCGGTCGCCGTGTTCTCGATGGAAATGGGCGCGGCGCAGCTCGCGATGCGGATGATCGGCTCCGTCGGCAAGCTCGACCAGCACAAGCTGCGCACCGGGCGGCTCGCTTCCGAGGATTGGGACAAGCTCTCGGCGGCGCTCGGCCGCCTGAACGAGGCGCCGATCCTGATCGACGAAACGCCTGCGCTCAATGCAATCGAAGTGCGCTCGCGTGCACGACGGCTGATGAAGCAATACGGAAAGCTCGGCCTCGTGATCGTCGACTACCTGCAACTGATGCAGGCGACGACGCAAGGCGAGAACCGCGCGACCGAGATCTCCGAAATCTCGCGCTCGATGAAGTCGCTCGCGAAGGAGCTTTCGGTCCCCGTCGTCGCGCTTTCGCAGCTCAACCGCTCGCTCGAGCAGCGGCCGAACAAGCGGCCGGTGATGTCGGACCTTCGCGAATCGGGCGCGATCGAGCAGGACGCGGACGTGATCGTGTTCATCTACCGCGACGAGGTCTACAACGCGGAATCGGCCGACAAGGGCACCGCCGAGATCATCATCGGCAAGCAGCGCAACGGCCCGATCGGAACGGTGCGACTCACGTTCCTCGGCGAATACACGCGCTTCGAGAGCTTCGCGCCGCCCGGCAGTTACTGAGCTGCCGGCTCGTCGAACGCTCGCGTTGACTCACCTTGCCGCCTCGATGCGGCGTGGGGCTCAGTGGCCGCTGACCCAGTGCTTGACGTTGCGCCACGCGAACGACAGCGGGTCGGAGCCCCAGAACAGCGTGCCGTCGTAGTAGTAGCCGTCGTACGAGCGCCCCGCGATCATTTCCGGGCTTCCCTCGTTCAGCGCGTCGGCGAACTGCTGCTCCTTGGTTCGCGGCGGCGCCGCGAACGGATCGCGCGGGCGGAAGCCCTGCACCTCGATGTGCTCGATGTACACGGGGTATTTCTCGACCAGTTCCTTCTCCTCGGCGACGCGCTTTTGCAGCGGTGTCGCCGCGAGCGGGCTTTGCTTGCCTTCGGGGACCGGACGCGCGATCGCCCACCGGGGTTCGGCGTGGGCGGAAGCGATGACGAACGCAGCGAGCAGGGCGCAGGCCGCGGGGACGGCGTGACGGCGCGAATGCATGAGGCCGCATTCTAACCCGGGCGTCATACGGCGACGGCGAACGCCTCGAGCGCACGCCGATCGGGAACGAAGCCGAGGCCCGGCGCTTCGCCGAGCGTGACGTCGCCGTCGACGACTTCCGGCAACGGGAACGCCTCGCGCAGCGGATTCGGATTCGCATCCCATTCGGTGAGCCCGTCGCCGCCGACCGCCGCGCGAAGATGCAGCGACGCCATCATTCCGACGCCGCCGGCGAGCCAATGAGGACAAAACCACATGCCCGCATCGCGCGCACGCGCACCGACCGTGCGTCCCTCGGAAAAGCCGCCCCATTTGCCGATATCGGGTTGCAGCACGCGAAGCGCGCGCGAATCGACCGCGGCGTCGAGCAGCGCGCGGTCGCAGAGGTTCTCACCGGCCGCGAGGCGAACCGGTTCGGCGATTTGCGCCAGCGCCTTCCACGTCGCGAACGGCTGATCCGCAGCAATCGGTTCCTCCACCCACGCGACGTCGAACTCGCGCAGCAACGGCAGCATCGCCATGGCCTGTTCCGGCGACCATGCCTGGTTCGCGTCGACCATGATCATCGCTTCGGCGGGTAGCGCGTCGCGTAACGAGCGCAGATTCGCGAGGTCGCGATCCTTGCCGAAACCCACCTTCAGCTTGAATGCACGAAAGCCGCGTCGCCAATGGTCGATTGCGAGCGGATTCGCGTTCTCGGGACCCAGGCCGCTTGCATAGACGCGAACCTGCGGATCGCGACCACCGAGGTAGCGAAAGATCGGCACGCCGGATCGTCGCGCGGCGAGGTCGGTGAGCGCCTGGTCGATGCCGGCGATGCATTGCGCGAACGGCCCCGGTTCGCCGGTCTGCAACACCTGGCTCATGACCGCCTTTGCAAGTTGTACTTGCATGCCACCCGGATCCGTGAGTGCACGCCCCACGAGCAGCGGAGCGAACACGCTCATCACGAGGCGCGCGCGATGCTCGGCACCGACGACGGGGAAATTGCTCCAGATCTCACCCCAGCCGATCGCCCCTTCGCTGTCCTCGATCGCGACGAGCACCATCGGCCGATTCGTCATCGTGCCGAATGCATTGACGACCGGTCTCGCGATCGGCGCGCGGAAGACGTACGGGACGACCCGTGCGATCGTCGGACCGTGCATGGAGCGAACCCGCGGCTACAGCACCTCGGCGGCGTGGTCGGCGAGACGCGAGCGCTCGCCGCGCTGCAGCGTCACGTGGCCGGAGTGCGACCAGCCCTTGAAGCGGTCGACCACATACGTGAGGCCGGAGCTGCCTTCGGTCAGGTACGGCGTGTCGATCTGCGCGATGTTGCCGAGGCACACGACCTTCGTGCCCGGACCTGCGCGCGTGATCAGCGTCTTCATCTGCTTCGGCGTCAGATTCTGCGCCTCGTCGATGATCAGGAACTTGTTGATGAACGTGCGGCCGCGCATGAAGTTGAGGCTCTTCACCTTGATGCGCGAGCGGATCAAGTCGCGCGTCGCCGCGCGTCCCCAATCACCGCTTTCGTCGTCGGTCTTGTTCAGCACGTCGAGGTTGTCCTCGAGCGCACCCATCCACGGATTCATCTTCTCTTCCTCGGTGCCCGGCAGGAAGCCGATGTCCTCGCCGACGGGCACCGTCACGCGCGTCATGATGATTTCCGAGTACACCTTGAACTCGAGCGTGAGCATCAGGCCCGCCGCGAGCGTCAGCAGCGTCTTGCCGGTGCCGGCCTGACCGAGCAGCGTCACGAAGTCGATGTCGGGATTCATCAACAGGTTGAGCGCGAAGTTCTGCTCGCGATTGCGCGCGACGATGCCCCAGACGTTGTTCTTCTGGTGGGAGTAGTCCTTGAGCGTCGACAGAAGCGCGCTCTTGCCCTCGATCTCCTTCACCACGGCGTGAAACGGCGCTTCGCCCGGCTTCTCGAGGAACAGGAACTCGTTGACGTGCAGCGACGGCACCAGCGGCCCCGTGAGGCGGTAATACGTGTGGCCGCCCTGTTGCCACGATTCCACGCCCTTGCCGTGGCGTTCCCAGAAGTCGGCCGGCAGCTCGCGCACGCCCGAATACAGGAGCTCGGTGTCCTCGAGCACCTTGTCGTTGAAGTAATCCTCGGCGGCCAGCCCGAGAGCCCGCGCCTTGATCCGCATGTTGATGTCTTTCGACACGAGGATCACGTTGCGCTTCGGCGTGCGCTGCGTCAGATGCATCGCGACGGCGAGGATCTGGTTGTCCGGCTTGCCGTTGCCGAGCGGCGGCGGAAGATCGCTCGCGATCGGCTCGGTCTGCAGGAACAGACGTCCCGTCGCCGCGCCGCTCGACTTCTCGCCCAGCGGAATGCCGCTGACGATGCCGTCGGTGCCCGGCAGCGCATACGTCGTCACGAGTTCGTCGAGGAAGCGCGACGCCTGCCGGGCATTGCGCGCGACCTCGGTCATGCCTTTCTTGTGCGCGTCGAGCTCCTCGAGCGTGAGCATCGGCAGGTAGATGTCGTGCTCCTCGAACCGGAAGAGGCTCGTGGGGTCGTGCATCAGCACGTTCGTGTCGAGCACGAACAGCTTGGTTTCGGTGGAGGATCCGGTTCGGGCCGGCTTGCGGGAGGGAAGGAGATGAAGGGTGGATGGAGCGGGGCGCAGCTTGCGTTCGACCATGAGCCTCCTGGGGCAACTCATACGGACGGCAGAGCGCCGTCGCGTCGATCCTAATGTAGGCCCGATCGGGGTCGGCCACAAGGCCTAGCGGTGCGGGCGGTGAAAAGCAAAACATTTTGTGGTGGAAAGGGCACAGGGCTCACTTCAGCGTCTTCACGAACTCCAGGACTTCCTCCGCATGCCCCGGCACCTTCACGCCGCGCCATTCGCGGGCGAGATTGCCCTTGCCATCGATCACGAACGTGCTGCGCTCGATCCCGCGCACCTTCTTGCCGTACATGTTCTTCATCTTGATCACGCCGAACTGCTGGCAGAGCTTCTCGTCGGGATCCGAGATCAGCGGGAAGGGGAAACTCATCTTCGCCTTGAAGTTCTCGTGCGACTTGAGCGAATCGCGCGACACGCCCGCGACGACGGCGCCGAGCTTGCGGAACTTCGGATACAGGTCGCGGAAGGCGGCGCCCTCCGTCGTGCAGCCGGGCGTGTTGTCCTTCGGATAGAAATAGAGCACGACCGGGTGGCCGGCATGGTCCGAAAGCCGGAACGTTCCGTCCGTGGCTTCCGCTTCGAAATCATCGACGCGCGTCATCGACATCTCCCAGGAATTCGTCACCTTGCATCAGCACCGTGCCGCTTCGCCCGGCGATCGGCGCCATCGCATTCTCGCATCGCGGCAGCGCCATCGGTTCGACGCTTTCGCGCAACGCGCGTAGCGAGCCGACGCGCCACCCCTGCGCCTTCCATCCGGAGAGAAGCTGCTCGAACACCGCCGCGAGCCGGGCGCCCTCGAGCTCCGCGTGCAGCGTGAAGACATGGGCCGACGCGGGTTCGTGCGTGCGCTCGAGCACATGCGCCGCAACGTTCTCTTCGGTGATGTTGCCCGTGCCGATCAACTCGTCGAGGGTCGGCAGCGTCGTCGGGAACTGCGGGCAGCGAACGAGCTCGCCGCGCCAGACGGGCAAGTGCGGCGAGCGACCGCGTCCATCGGAGCAGTATTCGAAACCGAGCGATTGCGTGAGCCGCAACGCGTGCACGTTCATCTGCCAGCCCGCCGCACCGTGCGTCGTCGGCGGCTCCTTGAATACCTCGACGTAACGCTCGCAGGCGCGCTGCATCTCGCGCCTCGTCCATTCCGCGTCGGCCGTCGCCACGCCGTCCTGCCAGCGCACGTGGTCGAAGCAGTGAATGCCCGTTTCGTGTCCCTCGCCGCGCACGCGATGCAGGACGCTCGCCGCGCGGCGGGCAATGTCGGGTCCCGGCAGCAGCGTTCCGTAGAGCAGCGTGCGCACGCCGTAATGGCGGACGACGGACGTGCGCCGTACCTTGCCGACGAAACCCTTGCGAAACACGCGCCGCAGCGCGCGTCCCGTATGGTCGGGTCCGAGCGAGAACAGGAACGTCGCGGAGAGGCCGTGCCGGGCGAGGATGTCGAGCAGTCGCGGTACGCCTTCGCGTGTGCCGCGCAGGGTGTCGACGTCGATCTTGAGCCCCAGAAAGGGTCGAGGATCGAGGATCGAGGATCGAGGGAGCATTGGCGTGGCGCCAACGATGCGAGGTTTTTTTATTGGGTAGGTGGTCGGGCGCTGCTCTCGCGTGTCAGCAACCGACCCCTCGATCCTCACTCCTGAATCCTCGATCCTTCATTCCACCAACGCCCTCGCCTCCGCCACGTGTCCGCGATAGGCGTCGAAGATGCGGCGCAATGCGTCGTCCATCGCCACCTTCGGCGTCCAATCGAGATCGGCACGCGTGTTGTCGATGTTCGGCACGCGGTGCTGCACGTCCTGGTAGCCCTTGCCGTAATAGTCCGCGGCGGTCGTGTCGACGATCGTCACCGCCTTTGCCGACTCCCGATACTCGGGATACTGCTTCGCGAGCGCGAGCATCATCTGCGCGAGCTCGCGCACCGAATAGTCGTTCGCGGGGTTGCCGATGTTGTAGATCTTGCGCGTCGCCACGCCGGCGCGATTCTCGATGATGCGCATCAATGCGTCGATGCCATCGTCGATGTACGTGAACGCACGCTTCTGCGTGCCGCCGTCGACGAGCCTGATGGGCTCGCCGCGCACGATGTGGCCGAGGAACTGCGTGATGACGCGCGAGCTGCCTTCCTTCGGCGTATTGATCGAATCGAGTCCCGCACCGATCCAGTTGAACGGGCGGAACAGCGTGTAATCGAGGCTCTCCTGCAGGCCGTACGCGTGAATCACGCGGTCCATCAGCTGCTTGGCGCACGAATAGATCCAGCGCGGCTTGTTGATCGGGCCCAGCACGAGGTTGGATTTCTCGGGATCGAATTGCGCGTCGTCGCACATCCCGTAGACCTCGGATGTCGACGGGAAGACGAGCCGCTTCCGATGCCGGACCGCCGCGCGCACGATGGGCAGGTTCGCCTCGAAGTCGAGCTCGAATACGCGCAGCGGCTCGCGGACGTACGCCGCGGGCGTCGCGATCGCGACGAGTGGAAGCACCACGTCGCACTTCTTGACGTGATACTCGATCCATTCGCGGTTGATCGTGATGTCGCCTTCGAAGAAGCGAAAGCGGCGCTCGCCGAGCAGGTCCGCGATCCGGTCGGTCTGCATGTCCATCCCGTAGATCTCCCAGTCGGTGCTGGCGACGATCCGTTGCGAGAGGTGATGACCGATGAAGCCGTTGACGCCGAGGATCAGGACGCGTTTCATGCGGAGCTCGATGCGAGGCGCGCGAATTGTACCGTCACGCCGTGTCAGCCGAGGGGGACGGGCGCATCGCCGAAGCGCTCGCCAAACCCTGCCGGCGAGACGAGGATCGCGTCGATTTCCAGCTCGACGACTTCGAGCGTACCGCCGCCGCCACAGTGCGCGACGAGCGCTGAACCGTTCGCGACCAGCGTCGGCGATTGCGCCGGGACGTCCGTGTCGAGCAATCGCGTGCGCAGGATGCGCGCCGGTACGCCGGCGACGCGGGTGCGGGCACCGGGATACGGCGGTGCGACCGCGCGTACCAGGTCGTGAATCGCAGCGGCGTTTTGCGCCCAGTCGATGCGGCCATCGTCGGGGTTGCGACCGCCGAAATACGATCCAAGCGCGAGATCGTTCGCGCGCGGCGTGACCGTTCCCGCGAGAAGCGCAGGCAGGACGTCGTCGAGGCAGATCTCGGCCGCCACCGTCACCTTGTCGAAGACTTCGCGCGCCGTGTCGTCGGGCAGGATCGGCACGCGTTGCTGCGCGACGATGTCGCCGGCGTCGGGCTTTGCCGCCATCGCGTGCAGCGTCGCGCCGGTGTGACGCTCGCCGTGCAGCACCGCCCAGTTGACCGGCGCACGCCCCCGGTACTTCGGCAGCAGCGATCCGTGCATGTTGTACGCCCCTCGTGACGCGAGCGCGAGAAGGGGCGCAGCGAGCATCTGCCGAAAGTAAAAACTGAATATGAAGTGCGGCGCCAGCGTCCGGACGCGCCCGACGACATCCGGCGCGTTGGTATCGTCGGGCGCGATCCACGGCAATCCGAGGTCGTCGGCGGTGTCGCGAACGCTCGCGAACCAGCGCGTCTCGGCAGGATCGTCCGGGTGGGTGACCACGAGCGGAATCTCGACGCCGTGCGCGTGCAGCACCCGCAAGCAGCGCACGCCGACGTTGTGGTAGGCGAACACCACGGCACGCGTGCGGCTGGATCCACGCGCGCCCGGCATCCCTGCGTCGCTCACCGTGGATCAGCGCATCGCGCGCACGTTGTCGCGGGCCGCCGC
>DASTIY010000404.1:0-9580 GCA_035717085.1 Casimicrobiaceae bacterium
GGTAGTCGGGCCGGTAGCGGTGGGCACGGAAGATGGCGACCGACGACTGGGTGCCGCCGCCGAGCACGGCCGGCTGGGGCGCGCGCGGGCTCGCCGAAATCGGCGTCATACGCGCGATCCGCGAGGCCGGTGTGCCGATCGACGCGGTGGGCGGCACGAGCATCGGCGCGATCATCGGCGCGCTCGTCGCGCTCGACTGGCCGGACGAGGCCATCCTGCAATCGTGCAAGCACGCGTTCGTCGACGATCGGCCCCTCGACGACGTCACGCTGCCCGTGTTCTCGCTGGTCGCGGGAAGGAAGCTCGCGCGCACGCTCCACCACTACATCGGCGACGTCGATATCGAGGATCTGTGGCAGCCGTATTTCTGCGTCTCGAGCAATCTCTCCGAGAGCCGCGTCGAGGTGCATGCGAGGGGGCCGTTGTGGCAGGCCATGCAGGCGAGCGCCGCGTTGCCCGGGCTCCTTCCGCCGACGATCGCCGACGGCCGTCTCTACGTCGACGGTGGCGTGCTCGACAACCTTCCGGTCGGCGTCATGAAGCGCTTCGCGGGCGGCAGCACCATTGCGGTGGAGGCGACGGTCAAGGTCGAATACGCCGTCGACGCGCTCCGATTCCCGTCGGCGTTCGAGTATGTGCGCACGCGCATCCTCCGCCGCAGCGGCGACGCGTTGCCGACGCTCCCGAGCCTGCTCATCAAGTCCACGCTGCTCGGCGGCGCTGCCGGCCGCAACGAGCTGCGCGAGGGCGTCGACCTGTACGTCAATCCCCCGATGCGCGCGTTCGGCTTCTTCGACTGGGATGCGATCTACCCGATCGTCGAAGTCGGCTATCGCCACGGGCAGGCAAGCGTGCAATCCTGGCTCGACCAACGCCCGGAACTGCAGTGGCGGGAGGAATTCGCAGCGCCCGCGCGTGAGACCGTGCCCGCATGATCGACGAAAGTTCGGCGGGTGCGGGCAGCCGGGCGTCCGCGCTCTTCGCGCTGCACGTCGCCGTGGCGCTGTTCGGCTTCGCCGCGCTCTTCGGCCGCTGGATCGCATTGCCGGCGACGGCCATCGTGCTCGGTCGCACGGCCACCGCTGCCGCAACGCTGGCGATCGTCGCGCGCGCTCGCGGCCAGCACGTCGGCCGCGGCGATCGGCGGTTGCTCGGCAACGGCGCGATTCTCGCGCTGCATTGGGTGAGCTTTTTCGTTGCCGTGAAAGTGGCGGGCGTCGCAATCGCGCTCCTGGGTTACGCGGTCTTCCCGGTTTTCGTGCTCCTTCTCGAGCGGCCGCTCGTCGCCGGGCCGTGGCGCGAATGGGCGACGGCGCTGCTCGCCACCGCCGGCCTGATCGCGCTCGTCCCGGAGCTTTCGTGGACGAGCGATGCGACGCGCGGCCTCGCATCGGCGCTCGCGTCGGCGTTCACGTTCGCGTGGCTCACCGTGCGTAACCGCGCGCTCGTCGCGACGCGTTCGGCGACCGCGATCGCGCTGTGGCAGAACCTTTTCGCAGCCGCATGCCTGTTGCCCGTGACGCTCGTCGTCGCGGGCCGCGCGGCGCTGCCGGATGTCGGGGACGTCGCACTGCTCCTCGTCCTCGGCACGATCTGCACCGGACTTTCGCACACGCTGTTCATCGTGAGCATGCGCCGCGTGTCGGCGCACACCGCCAGCGTCGTCGCGACGCTCGAGCCCGTTTACGGCATCGCGCTCGCTGCGCTCCTGCTGGGCGAGCGCCCCGATGCGCGAACGATCGCGGGCGGCGCGCTGATCATCGCGGCCGCGCTGATCGCATCGCGGCGGGCCGGCGTTGGCGCCCCGACAGCGGTTTCGGTAGCATCGAAGGCGGGAGACACGCCACCGTGAACATCGGCATCGTCGGGCTCGGCCGCATGGGCGGCAACATGGCGCGCAGGCTCGCGCGTCGCGGGGCGCGCGTCGTCGGCTTCGATCCCGACGAGGCAGTTCGCAACGGCATTGCGACCGAAGGCATCGAGGTTGCCGCGTCGCTCGAACTGCTCGTGAGCGCGCTGCCGGCGCCGCGCGTCGTCTGGCTCATGGTTCCCGCAGGTGAAACCACCGAGCAGACGCTGGATGCGCTGGCGCGGCTGCTGACGTCGGGCGACGTCATCGTCGACGGCGGCAACGCCAACTACCACGACTCGCAGCGGCGTGGCGACGCACTGCGCGCGCGCGGGTTGCGCTTCGCCGACTGCGGCGTGTCGGGCGGCGTGCACGGACTCGCGCACGGCTACGCGCTGATGTTCGGCGCCGACCCGGAAACGGCCGCGATCCTCGTGCCGTACATTCGCGCGCTCGCGCCGGCGCCCGACGCGGGTTGGGTGCACTGCGGACCGGTTGGCGCGGGTCACTTCGCGAAGATGATCCACAACGGCATCGAGTACGGCATGATGCAGGCGATCGCGGAGGGCTTCGCGCTGATGGAAAACCGGCGCGATCTCGAGCTCGACGTCGCGAGGATTGCACGCGCGTGGCAGCACGGCAGCGTGGTGCGCTCGTGGCTCCTCGATCTTTCTGCCGACTTCCTCGCGCTCGATCCGCACCTCGCCGGCGTCGCGCCGGTCGTCGCGGATTCCGGCGAGGGCCGGTGGACCGTCGAAGAGGCGATCGCGCAAGGCATGCCGGCGCCGGTGCTGTCGCTCGCGCTGATGATGCGCTTCGCGAGCCAGGGTCGTGGCGACTACGCGAATCGAATGCTCGCGATGATGCGCAACGCTTTCGGCGGCCACGCCATCGTGCAGGCGCAGGACGACCGGTGATCGTCGTGCTGATGGGCGTCTCCGGATCGGGCAAGTCGACCGTCGGCGTCGCGCTCGCGTCGCGCCTGCGCTGGCCGTTCATCGACGCCGACGATCTGCATCCCGCGGCGAACGTCGACAAGATGCGCGCCGGCATCCCGCTCACGGACGAGGATCGCGCGCCGTGGCTCGACCGCGTCGTCGACGCAGCGCGTGCTGCGAACGCGCAATCGGGCAACGTCGTGCTGGCGTGCTCCGCGCTGAAGCAACGTTATCGCGATCGCATCGCGGAGGCCGGCGACGTGCGATTCGTGCACCTCACGGGCCGCGCGGAAGTCATCGCCGGGCGGCTCGCCGCACGCCATCATCGCTACATGCCCTCGTCGCTGCTCGCAAGCCAGATCGCGACGCTCGAAGCCCCTCGCGACGCGATCGACATCGACGTCGACGCCGCCGTCGAAACTCAGGTGCAGGCGATCGTCGAGGCGCTGCAGGGCGGAACGGCGAATCCCGTCGCCGCTGACGCACCGTGAGCGCACCGCGTCGATATCGAATCGCCACCGAAGTCGCCCACGTCGGGCGCGACCCGCGGCGCTTCCTGGGCGCCGTGAATACGCCGGTATTCCGCGCATCGACGATCCTGTTCGACACGATGGCCGAGCTCGAGCAGGCGACGCGCGGCGAATTGGCCGGCGTCACCTACGGATTGCATGGCTTGCCGACCGTCGCCGACCTTGCATCCGCGCTTGCGCGGCTGGAAGGCGGGCACGCCGCGTTGGTGGTGCCGTCGGGGCTGACCGCGACGACGTTTCCGCTGCTCGCATTGACGAAGCCCGGGGATCACGTTCTCGTGACCGATGCGGTGTATGGGCCGACGCGGCGCTTCTGCGACAACCACCTGCGGCGTTTCGGCATCGAGGTCGACTATTACGATCCGCTCGCCGGCGCAGGCATCGCCGACGCGTTTCGCGAGAACACCACGGTCGTCTTCACCGAATCGCCCGGATCGTTGACGTTCGAGGTGCAGGACATTCCGGCGATCGCGCAGGTCGCGCACGCGCGCGGCGCGCGCGTGATCCTCGACAACACGTGGGCAACGCCGATCGGCTTCGCGCCATTCGACCATGGCGTCGACGTCTCGGTGCACGCCGTCACCAAGTACGTCGGCGGTCACTCGGACGTGCTGCTCGGCGCAGTGATCGCGAGTCAGGCAACGTTCCCGGCGTTGCAGCGGCTGTGGACCGACATGGGCATCGCCGCGTCGTCGGACGACTGCTACCTCGGGCTGCGCGGCCTGCGCACGCTCGCCGTGCGGCTCGCGCGTCACGCGCAGAGCGCGATCAGCATCGCGACATGGCTCGCGGCGCGGCCGGAAGTGCGGCGTGTTCTTTACCCGCCGCTGCCGACGGATCCCGGCCATGCGCTGTGGAAGCGCGATTTTCGCGGCGCATCGGGGCTGTTCGGCGTGGTGCTCGAGCCGGTCGATCGCGCGGCCGTCGCGCGCATGCTCGACGGCATGCGGCTCTTCGGCATGGGTTGGAGCTGGGGCGGCTTCGAGAGCCTGATCATCCCGACGTGGCCCGAGCGTTCGCGCACGGTGACGACCTGGAACCCGGGCGGTCCGAGCCTTCGCCTCGCGATCGGACTCGAGGATCCACAGGACCTGATCGAAGACCTGCAGGACGGACTCGCGCGGCTGAAAGGATGAATCGGCGTTATACGGCTTGCCGGCCACGCTGCGTTGGCCGATCCCGGGAAGTGCGCCGCCTCATGACGCGGCGAAGCCTCTCGAAGAACGCTTGCATCCTGCGCGTCGCACCGAGCAGATCGTCGGCGAAGCGTTCGGCATGGTCGACCTCGTTGATGAGCGACGCACGTGCACCCTGGCACATCGGCAGCGCATCGATGCGCGCGTGCAGCGTCTTCGACATCGGTTCTCGCATGGTTCCCCTTTCCAGGGAGATGAAGGCGAGCCGATGATGCGCATGCCGGTCGACCATCGTCATCGCCCAAACGGGTGATGCCGGGCGAACAGCGGCATGGCGTGTCGTACGCGAACAACGCTCGAACTAGAGCGAATTGATCACGTGTCCACCGTCGGCGGCGACCACGCTTCCTGTCATGTACGAGCCGGCATCGGACGCGAGCAACAGCAGCGGCCCGTCGAGCTCGCCGGGCGTGCCGATGCGCCGCTGCGGAATGCGCTTGATCATCGCCTGCCCGGCATCGCTCGCGAAGAACTCGCGATTCATGCCGGTCTCGACGTAGCCTGGTGCGAGCGCGTTGACGCGGATCCGATGCCGCGCGAGCTCGAGCGCCATCGCCTTCGTCAACTGGATCAGTGCGGCCTTCGACGCCGCGTAGCTCGGCACCTGCGACGCGACGCGCAGGCCGAGGATCGATGCGACGTTGACGATGCTTCCTCCCTGCCCATTGGCGACCATCGTGCGCGCAGCGGTTTGGGCGACACGCCACGCGCCGTTCAGGTTCACGTCGATGACCTGGAGCCAATCGTCTTCGCTGTGCTCGAGCAGTGGTTTCGTCACCGCGATGCCCGCATTGTTGACGACGATGGTGATCGGTCCGAGCCCCGCATTCGCACGGTCGAAGGCATCGCATACGCTCGCCATCTCGGTGACATCGAGCGCCAGCGGAAACACGCGTCGGCCGAGCGCGACGATCGACTCGGCAAGATCGTCGAGCGCTTCGATGCGCCGGGCGCCGATCGCGACGTCGGCGCCGGCGCGCGCGAGCGTCAACGCAAAATGGCGGCCGAGGCTGCCATTCGCGCCGGTGACGAGCGCGCGACGGCCGGAAAGCGTGATCTCCATCGTTACTCCCGGATGGCCTTGGGATCGGAAATGGCAAGGCGGTCGACGGCGATCGCGAGCAGCGCCTCATGCAGTGTTGCCGCATGCGGGTCGTCGTCGAAGCGCCCCGCGCGGATCGCGGCGCATACCGCACGCCGCAGCGTGTGCACGTCGTCGTCCGCAGGCGGGCTCGGCGCGACGTCCTGCGCCGCGAGCGGCCGCAGGCGCTCGATCTCCCGAATGCGCGCCTGCGGGCCGAGCGCGATCTCGCGTGCCGCGACGCCCATCGCGTTGACGACCATCAACGCGGTGTACCGCTGTTCGGCGGGGATCGCCGGGAGCAGTTCGACCATCAACGTGTCGCGTGCGGTGCCGAGGAGCGCCTCCGCGTCGGGGATGTCGAAGCGGTCGCTGTCGTTCATCGCCGCCCGTTCGTCGATCGCAGCACTTCGTATTCGAGATCATCGAGGATGCGTCCCGTCAGCGCGAGCTCGAGCGAACGCTCCTCGCGATGGCGCTTCGCCTGCTCGATGGCGATGATCGCCCATCGCAGATGCGCCATCACCTGCCAGTAGTGCAGCTCCTCGCGCGAGATTCGACGCCCGGCGACCGACTCGTAGCCCGCCAGGAAGGGCTCGACCGAGGCGATGCCACCCGCCTCTCGGTCCTTGCCGGCGAAGCGCCAGCAGCGCGCGGTGAACCAGCCGAGATCCTGGCGCGGATCGCCCCAACCTGCGAATTCCCAGTCGAGCACGCCGGTGAGCTTTCCATCGTGGACGAGGTAGTTGCCGGTGCGGTAATCGCGATGCACGAATGTCACGTCGAAGCTCGCGGAAGCACGGCGCTCGCACCAGCGCAGGCCCCATTCGAGCGCGGGGTACGCATCATCGAGGCGATCCAGCCACGCGCGCAGCGTCTCGATTTCGACGAGCGCGGGATTCGCGGGAGAGGATGGGGGTGAGGGCAAAACGCTCCCTCTCCCGCTTGCGGGAGAGGGGTGCGGTGAGGGTGGAATCGCGTGAATGCGCGCGAGGTTCGCGCCGAGCGCGAAAACGAGCCCATCGGGATCGGGAACCAGACTTCGATCGCGCGTGAGCCGATGCGCGGCCGCAACGCCTGGAAGCCGTTCCATCACGAAGAATTCATCGCCAAGCACGGACGCATCGGTGCAGAGGAACAGCGGCTTCGGCGCGAGCGCGCCTGCCGCGTGCGCACCGCGCAGCACCTCGTACTCGTCGCGCCGCGACAGGCTGCCGGTCACGCGTGACGGCGCATTTTTGCGCAGCACCCACGAATGCGTACCGCGAAGAGGGCCGTCATCGATCTCGACGTCGAGCGCGTAGTTATCCTGAATCGCACCGCCGCCCAGGCGCTCGAAGCGGGTGACGCGCATCTCGTCCGCATTCGTTGCACGCGCGAGAAACCCCGAAAGCGCGTCCGCTTCGCGCTCGCTCGCGACCACGCTTGTATGATCCCCCCACGCTCGCGGCTTCGCCGCTTCGCTGCCCCCCAGGGGGTGCAATTCGCGCTTGGGACGACCCGGCACGCTCATCGGTCGGTGGGGTCGCGCGGAGTCGTGCGCCGCTCGCCGCGCAGGATGCGTCGCGCAATGCTCCAGCGGTGAACTTCGGACGGTCCGTCGTAGATGCGGAATGCGCGCAGGTCGGCAAATATCCGGGCGACGACCGTTTCGTCCGTCACGCCCTGACCGCCGAGGATCTGCACGCAGCGATCGGCGACGCGCCATGCGGCCTCGGAGACGATCACCTTCGCGCGGCTCGACTCGTGCAGCGCCAGGTCGCCCTGGTCGAGCAGCCACGCGCATTGCCAGATCACGAGGCGCGCGACGTGCATGTCCATCTCGTTGTCGGCGAGCATGAAGCCGATGCCTTCGTGCTCGCCGATCGGCTTGCCGAACGCCTGCCGTCGCCGGGCGTAGTCGACGGCGACGTCGTGCGCGCGACGCACGGCACCGAGCCAGCGCATGCAGTGCGTAAGGCGCGCCGGCGAAAGCCGGACCTGCGCGTACTTGAAGCCCTTCCCGACTTCGCCCAGCACGCTCTCGGCGGGCACGCGCAAGCCGTCGAAGCGCACGACGCCGTGACCGCCGGGGAAGCACTCGTCGAGCGTATCCATCGTGCGCTCGACCAGGATCCCGGGCGTGTTCATGTCCGACAGGAACATCGTCGCGCCCGCGTCCTCGACCTTCGCCATGATGATCGCGAACGCCGAACCTTGCGCACCGGTGATGAACCACTTGCCGCCGTTGATGACGAACGCGTCGCCATCGCGCGTCGCCGTCGACAGCAGCATCGACGGGTCGGAGCCCGCACCCGGCGGTGGCTCGGTCATGCAGAAGCACGAGCGCAGTGCGCCTGCCGCGAGCGGCGCGAGCCAGCGCGCTTTCTGTGCCGGCGTCGCGACCGCTTCGAGCAAGTGCATGTTGCCCTCGTCGGGCGCGGCGACGTTCATCGCGACGGGACCGAGTGGCGAATAGCCCGCCTCCTCGAAGGCGATCGCACGGCCGACGTGCGAAAGCCCGAGCCCGCCGTATTCGCGTGCGACGTGCGGCGCGAGCAGGCCCGCGTTTCGCGCGCGCTCGATCAGTTCTCGGCGCAGCGCCTCGGTGGGTCCGTGCGGCGTGCGCCGCGGATCAGGTTCGAGCGGAATGACGTCGCTCGCGATGAACGCGCGAATGCGCGCTTGCAGCTCGCGGAGGTCGGGGGGAATGGCAAAGTCGATCATGGCGCTTCGGAGCGCACGCGATCGCGCAGCATGTTTTTCTGGACTTTGCCGGTCGACGTCTTCGGCAACGGGCCGAAGACGACGCGCTTCGGCGCCTTGAAGCGCGCAATCCGCGCGCGCACGTGCTCGATCAGCGCGTCGCCGGTCACGCTCGCGCCTTCCTTGAGCGTCACGAACGCCACCGGCACTTCGCCCCACTTCGCGTCGGGCGCCGCGACGACCGCGACTTCCAGCACGGCGTCGTGCTGGTTCAGCGCGCGCTCGACCTCGACCGACGAAATGTTCTCGCCGCCCGAAATGATGATGTCCTTCGCGCGGTCGCGCAGCTCGATGTAGTCGTCGGGATGCCGAACGCCGAGGTCGCCGGTGCGAAACCAGCCGTCCGGACACGCTTTGCGCGTCGCCTCGTCGTCGCGGTAATAGCCCAGCATCACGTTGTTGCCGCGAATCGCGATCTCGCCCATCGTCGTCGCGTCGGGCGGTACGTCGCGTCCGTCATCGTCGACGACGCGCAGCGTTTCGCCGATGGCGTTCGCGACGCCCTGGCGCGCCTTGAGGCGTGCCTGCTCCTCGATCGCGAGACCATCCCATTCGCTGCGCCACTCGCAGATGACGGCGGGACCGTACGTCTCGGTGAGCCCGTAGAGGTGAGTGACGTCGAGGCCAAGCGCGGCGAGCCGCTCGAGGAGTGCCGGCGTGGGCGGTGCACCTCCCGTGGCGACGCGCACGCGGCGATCGATCGCGCTCGCGCCGGGATCCCAGGCGATCATCGTGAGCACCGTGGGCGCCGCGCACAAGTGCGTGATGGCGGATTCGCGCAAATGCGCCCAGATCAGCGACGACTCGACGCGGCGCAGGCAAACGTGCGTGGCGCCCGTCACGGTGACGGCCCAGGGAAAGCACCAGCCGTTGCAGTGGAACATCGGCAGCGTCCACAGGTACTTGCTGTCGCTGGTGAGACCCATGTGCAGCGCCATCGCCAGCGCCTGCAGATACGCGCCGCGATGGTGATACATCACGCCCTTCGGCTTGCCGGTGGTGCCGCTGGTGTAGTTGATCGAAATCAGCCCGCGCTCCTCGTTCACGGCGCTCCGATACGGATCGGAACTCGCGAGAAGGCGCTCATACTGGTCGTCGAGCCGCCCGGCACGCACCAATCGCAGTTCATTCTTTACGCGCGTGGCGATGTCCCTGGCGACCGCTTCGAACTCATAGTCGTAGATCAGCACCTGCGCGCCGCTGTGCGCGACGATGAAGGCGAGATCGTCGGCGGTGAGCCG
>DASTIY010000405.1:0-8289 GCA_035717085.1 Casimicrobiaceae bacterium
GCTCGGATAAAATGGTGTAAAGCAAACGAGCAAGTTGGATGCCATGCAGACCGCAGGCGCGAAAACGGATGCAAAACAACGAGGTCGGGCGAAAAACCTCGACTCGACACACGTTGTAGTGCACGGTGCGAGCCCCATTCCGCCCAAGTTCACCGCGATCTTCTGCGCCGAAGACGCGACCGTCGATCGGACGAACGGATGAAGATGCAACGCTTTGGCAACGACGCATTGATCGGAAGGCGCAAGGCGTGGAGGGGGCGATGAGCGTTCCGATGCTCGCTCGCGGGACACGGGGCAAGGCGAAACGCCGCGTCGACTATCGTGCGCCCGCATTCCTCGTCGACGACATCGCGCTCGAGCTCGATCTCGATCCCGACGCAACGGACGTCGCGGCAACCTTCGCGTTTCGGCGCAATCCCGCCGCGCTCGCAGACGATCGCGATGCACCGCTGGTCCTCGACGGCGAACACCAGACGAATGTCCGCGTCACGCTCGACGGCGTGCCGCTCGCGCCGGATCGCTACGACCTCGCCGCGTCGACGCTCACGCTGCGCGACGCGCCGGAGCGCGGGACGCTCGTGGTGCATACGCGGATTGCGCCCGCGATGAACGCCGCACTGGAGGGGCTCTATGTATCGTCGGGCGTGTTCTGCACGCAGTGCGAGCCCGAGGGATTCCGGCGCATCGCCTACTTCTTCGACCGCCCCGACGTCCTCGCGCGCTACCGGGTGACGCTTCGCGCCGATCGCGCACGCTATCCGGTGCTGCTGTCCAACGGCAACCGCGTCGACGCCGGCCTGCTTTCCGACGGCCGTCACTTCGCGACCTGGCACGACCCGTTTCCGAAGCCGACGTACCTGTTTGCGGTGGTCGCCGGCGATCTCGCATCGCTCGAGGACACGTTCGTCACGCGCTCCGGCCGCCGCGTCGCGCTGCGCATCTACGCGAGCGCGGCGAACATCGACCGCTGCGGGTATGCGCTCGCGTCGCTCGCGAAGGCGATGCGCTGGGACGAGGAGCGCTTCGGCCGCGAGTACGACCTCGACACGTTCATGATCTTCTGCGCCGACGACTTCAACCTCGGCGCGATGGAGAACAAGGGGCTCAACATCTTCAACAGCCGGCTCGTCCTCGCCGATCCCGCGATCGCGACCGACGCGGACTACAACGCGATCGAGGGCGTGATCGGCCACGAGTACTTTCACAACTGGACCGGTAACCGCGTGACCTGCCGCGACTGGTTCCAGTTGTCGCTCAAGGAAGGCCTCACCGTGTTCCGCGATCAGGAGTTCTCGAGCGACCTGGGCTCGCGCGCGGTCGAGCGCATCGCGGCGGTCGAATACCTGCGCCGCGAGCAGTTCGCCGAGGACGCGGGCCCGATGGCGCACCCGGTGCGCCCCGACGAGTACGAGGAGATCAACAACTTCTACACCGCGACGGTGTACGAGAAGGGTGCCGAGGTCATCCGGATGCAGCACGAGCTCCTCGGCGCCGATCGCTTCCGGCGGGCGATGGACCTCTATTTCGACCGCCACGACGGGCAGGCGGTCACCTGCGACGACTTCGTGCAGGCGATGCAGGACGGATCGGGCGTCGACCTCGCGCAATTCCGCGGCTGGTATGCGCAGGCGGGCACGCCGCGCGTGCGCGTGCACGGCCGCTACGACCAGGCGGCGCGGCGCTACGTGCTCGACGTGACGCAAAGCGTCGGCGCGCACCCGCGGCGCGCATCACCGCTGCACGTGCCGATGCGCATCGGCCTGCTCGCCCACGACGGATCCGACCTTCCGATCCGACTCACCGGCGAGCATGCCGCCGGCCGCACGACGCGCACCCTCGAGATCACGCAGAAGACGCAACGCTTCGAGTTCGTCGACGTTGCGGAGCGGCCCGTGCCGTCGCTTTTCCGCGGTTTCTCGGCGCCGGTGCAGGTCGAGTTCGACTACAGCGACGACGATCTCGCGCTGCTCGCGCAGTACGACAGCGACCCGGTCAACCGCTGGGACGCGGCGCAGCGCGTGTTCACCGACGCGATCCTGCGCCTCGCGGCGCTCCACCGCGACGGCAGCGCGTTGGCACTGCCGCGACTGCTCGACCGCATCGTCGCCACGCTCGTCGCCGACGAGCGCAGCGATCCGGCGCTGATCGCGCTCGCGCTGACACTCCCCGACCCGTCGTACGTCGCGTCGCTCGAAGCGACGATCGAGCCGGCCGGCATCACCACCGCGTCGATTTTCGTCGAGCGCGAGCTCGGTCGTCGCCACCGTGCGGCGTTCGAAGCCGCCTATGCCCGCAATCGGCCGCGCGAACCCTACGAGCCAACGCCGGCGCAAGCGGCCGCGCGTCGGCTGTCGAACCTGTGCCTGCGGTACCTCGGCATGATCGACGACGCGCAGTCACAGACGCTCGTCGTCGAGCAGTACGAGCGCGCGGACAACATGACCGACACGATCGGGGCGCTCGTCGCACTGCGCGACTCGACGTCCTCGGCGCGCGACACGCTCTATCGATCGTTCGAGGCGAAATGGCGCGACGAGCCGCTCGTGCTCGACAAGTGGTTCGCGCTGCAGGCGAAGAGCCTGCGCGACGACACGCTCGGCACCGTGCGCGCGCTGCTCGCGCATCCGCGCTTCAACGCGCGCAATCCCAATCGCGTGCGCTCGCTCGTGGGCTCGTTCGCGCTCGGCAACTTCGCGCGCTTCAACGCGGAGGACGGCGCCGGGTACGCGTTCGCGACCGAACAGGTGCGCGCGCTCGACGCCACGAATCCGCAGCTCGCCTCGACGATCGCCGGTGCCTTCAATCTATGGAAGCGCTATGCCGAGCCGCGGCGCGGACTGATGCGCCGCGCGCTGTCGCGCATCGCCAAGACGCCGAACCTGTCGCCCGACGTCAGCGAAGTCGTCGAGCGCACTTTACGAAATTGACCGTGGTCGTCCGGGTTGAGCGTCACGCTGTTCGTGACGCTCGAACTCGGACCGTCATCGCGTCAGCGCGAGTGAAGGCTGGTCGGAGCGTCACTTTCAACCGCGCTGACGCAATGACTACCAGTACGTTTCGAGCGTGATGTGCCCCGGCTCCTTGCGCCGATGCCGGTGCATGCCGCGCGTCGCAAGCACCTTTTGCACGTCGTCGACCATCGCCGGATTGCCGCACAGCATCGCGTGCGCGTTCTCGGCGGTGAGCGGCAGCGCAGCACGCGCTTCGAGGCGCCCGTCCTCGATGGCCGCCGGAATGCGCCCGGCGAGCGCGTCCGGATGCGCGTCGCGTGTCACCATCGGAACGTAGCGGAAGCGGCCCTCGTAAGCGCGGGCGATGCCGCCGATCTCCTCTCGATACGTGAGGTCGATCGCATGGCGCACCGCGTGCACGAGGACGACGTTGCCGAACTTGCCCCACGGATCGTCGGTGCGCAGCATCGACAGAAAGGGCCCGATGCCCGTCCCCGTCGACAGGCACCACAGCGTGTCTGCGGAGGCGGTCTCCGCGATCGTGAACATCCCGCCCGCACGCGGCGCGAGCCACACCTTGTCGCCGGCGTCGAGCGCGGCAAGCCGCGGCGACAGCGGGCCCTCGGGCAGCACGTTGAAGTAGAACTCGTGCGGCGCGCGCCACGGCGGATTCACGAACGAGTACGGCCGCGCGACCATCGGATCCTTCGAGCCGGGCGGCGCGGGAAGCGCGAGGCGCGCGAACTGGCCCGCGACGAACGCGAGCTGCGGCGCATCGACGAGCAGCGTGTGCAGCGTGTCGGCCATCGGCCGTCGTCCTGCGACGCGCCCCTCGATCCACGTCGTCAACGCAAGCGCTCCCGCTAAAATTCCGATTATGCCAACGCGCCGGTCCGCGTCCACGCTGCCAGGCAAGCGCGTCGTGCTCCGGCCACCGCGCCGCAGCGACGCGCCCGCGTTCCTCGAGCAGGCAGCGAGGAGCCGTTCGCTGCATCGCGGCCTCGTCCATCCGCCGCTCACGCTCGCAACCTACGCGCTGTACCTCGAGCGTTATCGGCCGACCCGCGACGCGCCGCGCAACGTCGCGTTCATCGTCGTCCGCCGCGACGACCGTGCGCTCGCCGGCGTCGTGAACTTCTCCGAGATCGTGCGCGGCGCCTTCCAGAGCGCCTATCTCGGCTATTACGCGTTCGCCGGCATGACGGGTGCCGGCTACATGACCGAGGCGCTGGCGCTCGGCCTCGACTACGCGTTTCGCAGCGAGGGATTGCATCGGATCGAAGCGAACGTCCAGCCCGGCAATGCCCGCTCGCTCGCCCTCGTCGAGCGCATCGGCTTCGTGCGCGAGGGCTACTCGCGCCGCTACGTGAAAGTCGGCGGCCGCTGGCGCGACCACGTGCGCCTCGCGCTTCTCGCCGAGGACTGGGCGCGACGACGGGGGGGCGTTTGGAAGGAACTCGCAGCGTTGCCGTGAAACCGTTGCGCGATGCGTCGACGGGAATCGCCGTCGCAGCATGCGTGGTGGCCTGCGCAGCATCGCCGGCCGCGCCCGATGTCCCGCGCGACGTCGCGCACCTGCCGATCGCGCCGTACGCCGAGCACGAGGCGTGCATCGATGGTGCGCCCGGCGAGCGCCTCGACTATCGCTGGCAGGCGAGCGAGCCCGTCGATTTCACGATCCGCTATCGCGAAGGCGGCGCCATGGTCGCGCCGGTCGTGCGCGAGGGTTCGCGCGGCGACAGCGGCCTCCTGGAGCTGCGCCTGCGCGAGCGCTACTGCGTGCATTGGCAGGCGGGACCGGCGGGCGCTGTCGTCGACTACCGCTTCGTGCTGAAACCGCCGGTGCCGTGAGCTTCGCTCACAACTGCGCGTAGCTGTAGACGCGACCGCTCTCCACGGCACCTTCGACGAGCCGCGCGACGACCTTGCGCGCAACGACGTCCGGCGCGACGAGCTGGCCGCTCGCATGAAACTGCTGGAACATCGCGACGCTCGGGAAGCTCGATGCGGGCCGTGAACGCGCGAATGCCTGCATCGGCGTATCGATGATGCCGGGGCGTAGCGTGATCGCCTGGAAGCGCGGCGATGCGTGCTCGGCGGCAAGCGCTTGCGTCAGCATTTCCAGTCCGGCCTTGGCGATCGAATAGAGCGATTCGCCCGCGATCGCGTGGTGCGCGGCGCCCGACGAGACGTTGATGATGCGCCGTTCGATCGCGTCGCCGAAGATACGGCAGAAGAGGTCGGCGAGCGCGATCGGCGCCGCGAGGTTGACGCGAAGCGAGCGGTCGATGCCGTCGGGTCCCAGCGTACCGAGGACGCCGACGTGCTCGATCGTCGCGGCATTGTTGACGAGGCACACCGCGGCGGGATTCGTGGCGGCGACGGCGTGCATCGCGGGCTCGACGTGCGACATCGACGACGTGGGGTCCCCGAGATCGCACGCGGTGAAACGATAGCGGTCGCCGCCGAGCCGCGGCGACGAGCGCCGGCCGATGCCGAGCACGCTCGCACCGCGCGCGAGCAGCTCGATGGCGAGCGCTTCGCCGAGGCCCTGCGAAACGCCGGTGACGATGGTGTACGGGGACATGAAAGCGGAAGGGTGCGTCCGCGGGTCAGTTCGATGGGGTCAGACCCCAAATTCGTTACCGAATTTGCGGTCTGACCCTCGCGATCGCGTCATTTTTGCAGCGACGCGAGGACGACGATCACGACGATCACGACAAGCACGAGGAGGGCGATCTTCCAGGGACTCTTCGGATATTGTCCGCTCAGAGCGCCGGTGACGCCGTTCATCACGCACTGGAAGCGACGCGCACCGTAGCTGTATTGCAGCAGCCACGCGGGCGCGAGGATGTGCTTGAACGTCTGCTGCGAGTAGTCCGGCCGCACGGCGAGGTTGCGATAGGTGTCCCCGGGCACCTGCGACGCGCACATCGTCTGCAATCGGGCGTTCATGTCCTCTCGCGCGCGCTGTGCGCCGCCGACGAGGTCGATCTGGTAGCGCTCGACGACCCAGCCCGCGACGTAGGCGGCATCGTACGGCTTCAATTCCTTGGTCGGGAACGGCTCGATCGCGCGGATCAAGCCGGGCTGCACGCCCACCGATGCGCAGACGAGATCGTCGTCGAAGAAGTGGGAGACGTGCCCTGCAGCCGGCTCCCACCGCACCTTTTGCACCTGCCGCACGCGCGGCTGGCCGTTGACGAACACGGTTTCGGATTCGTAGTAGTAATGCCCGGCTTCCGCCGTCCAATCCGCTTCGACGTGCGCGTCGAATGTCCAGTAGGGAAGATAGACGCCGCGGACGGTGTCGGTGAGCGCGCGCTTCTTGAGCGCCGACGGCGCGAGCCACAGCCGCCCGTACCAGCGGCGGATGGCGTCACGTGCGGCGGTCTCCGCGATGCGGAAGGGCAGCACGCTTTCCGGCCGGAACGCCGGCTTGGTCTCGGTGTACGGGACGAGTTGCGCGGAGCCGCAGAACGGGCAGTTTTGGGCCTGCCGACTCGCATCGAGCACCGAGATCGCATTGCAACTCTGGCAGCGAACCTGCCGCGCGTCCGGAAGGAAGCCGCGCGCAGAGTCCGGCAATGCGCGCAGCGCGGCCGCGAGGTCGTGTTCGACGATGGCGCCCGCGTCGTCGATGCGCGCCGGCGACACCGTTCCGCAGAACGGGCAGACGAGCGCCTGCCGCGCCGGATTCCACACTGCCTCGCCGCCGCACGCGGGACACGCGAACTTCGCCCGCGCGTCGGCAACCGCCTCGCCGCTCAAGCGATGCGCTCGCTATGCGCTGGCGCGCTTCAGGAGTGCAGGAACGCGTCGACGGCCGAACGCGGCACGCGCCATTGCGTTCCGATCTTCTTGCCCTTGAGGTCGCCCGCCTCGAGGCTCGCGAGCACGTCCGACTCGGCGACGCCGAGCATCTGCGCGACCTGCGCGGGGTTCATCAGCTCGAGCGACGCGCCGCCGTTGGCCGGTGCCGGTCCTTCGACGCCCTTCGTCGACTGCGCGAGGATGCCGCCCGGCTGGTTCATCATCTGCTGCGCGAGGCCGAGACCGACGGCGATCTCCGCGCCAATGCCAGCGGCGCCGCCGCCCCCCTGCGCGAGGCCTTGCCCCATCTGGTACTTGACGTAGTCGTTGAGGTTCCCGACGGCGGCCATGCTCGAGCGCTTGTCGATCGCCTGCTCGACTTCAGGCGGCACCGAGACGTTCTCGACGATGAACGAGGTCATCGCGAGTCCGTACTTGTCGCCGATGATCGGATTGATGACCGGCAGCAACGCCTCGCCGAGTTCCTGATAGCGCGCGGCGACGTCGAGTGCCGGAATGTTCGCCTGCGCGAGCGCGTCGGAGAAGACGCTGACGATGCGCGAGCGCATCGTGTCGTTGAATTCGTCGAGACGGAAGTGGTCGTCGGTGCCGGCGACCTCCTTTAGGAACTTCGGCACGTCGGCCACGCGGAAGTCGTACGTGCCGTAAGCGCGCAAGCGCACGATGCCGAAATCCTTGTCGCGCATCATCACCGGGTTCGCGGTGCCCCACTTGTTGCCCGTGAAAAGGCGCGTGACGACGTAGTAGACGTCGGCCTTGAACGGGCTCTGGAACATGTATTTCCAGCCCTTCAGGTCGGTCAGCACCGGAATGTTCTCGGTGGTGAGCGAATAGCGGCCGGGTCCGAAGCGGTCGCCGAACTGGCCGAGGTAGACGAACTGCGCGACCTGCGACTCGCGCACGATCAGCTGTGCGCCGTTCTTGATCTCCTTGTCCTCGTCGGGGAAGCGGTACGACAGCGTGTCGCGCGAGTCGTCCGTCCACTCGATGACGTCGATGAACTGCTTCGAGATGAAATCCAGGATCGCCATGTCCCCTCCGATGCGAAAGCAGGGTCAGACTCACTTTTCCCCGATGCCGTCGCAACGGCGACATCGGCGGAGAAAAGCGGAGTCCGACCCTGCCTATTGAAGTCTGCTACGTCCGATCTACTTCTGTGACGCGAGCTTCTTCGCCTCGATCTCCGCCGAGGTCATTTCCTTCTCGAGCTGCGCGAAGGGAAGCGCGCCGGGGATCATCGTGCCGTCGGCGAAAATCAGCGTCGGCGTCGCGTTGATGTGCAGCGAGTTGCCGAGCGCCTGCGTCTTGGCGACCGGATCGCCGCAATCACCCTTGTTGTCGGGAAGCTTGCCCGATGCGAAGAACACGTCCCACGCCTTCGCCTTGTCGGCCGAGCACCAGATCTGCTTCGACTTCTGCGCGGCATTCGGATGCAGCTGGTCGATCGGGAAGAGGAACGTGTAGATCGTCACGTTGTCGAGGCCCTTGATCTCCTTTTCGAGGC
>DASTIY010000406.1:0-11394 GCA_035717085.1 Casimicrobiaceae bacterium
CATCTACATGGGCACGATCGGCCAGATCGGCGCGTATCGCGCCATGAGCGACGGCTACGTCGACGAGACGTGGGCGAAGGAGCATCACCTCTACTGGTACAACGACATCAAGGCCGGCAAGATCCCGACGGCGCCCGACGACCAGCCGCCGCCGGTGCCTGCGCCGCGACCTGCGTAGAACGGAGAAAACGATGAACACGACGCTTCGCGCATTGGTTGCGGCCGGCCTGGTGGTGGGCGCATTCAGCATGGCGGTCGCCAAGCTGCCGGCGCCACCGCCGATGACCGACCAGCAGAAGGCGGAGAAGGCGGCGAAGGACAAGGCGGCCGCCGACCACGAGAAAGCGCTGCTCGAGAAGGCCGAGGACAAGGCCGTCGCGAACTACAAGGCCAACATGAAGGCGAAGGGCCAGCCGACGGACACCAATCCGAACGCTGGCGCCGCGGCCCCGCGCTCGGGTCAGGAAAAGGGCCTGCCGGCGCAACCCGAGAAGGCCGCGAACGCGTATTCGCCGCCGAAGAAGTAAATTACGTTGGGGGTCAGAGCTGTAAGTATTCGCGCGACCTTGCGCGAATGCTTACGGCTCTGACCCCAAAGTCATAGCTGATCCTCGATCGGCAGCAATCCGTAGAGGTCGACGAGGAGCTCGCGCTTCGCGTCGTCGCCGGGCTCCTTCCGGTACACGATCGGCTTGCCGTCCTTGACGCTTTTCCAGACGAGCTGGCGCGCATCGCCGGTCCCTTCGAGCGCGAGCACGAAGCTGTTCGCCGGATTGGCGATCGTATTGAATCGCGTCACGACCTCTTTCGCGATCTCCGGGCTGTCGATCATCAACCCGATCTCGGTGTTGAGATGCAACGAGCGGCGATCGAAGTTCGCCGAGCCGATGAACGTGCGCGTGCCGTCGAACACCCACGCCTTCGCGTGCAGCGAAAACTGTCCCGAGCTCGGCTCCTTCAGCGCGCCGTTGCGCGGCTGCGGCTTGCCCGGCAGTGGCTTCACCTCGTAGAGCTGCACACCGCCCGCGAGCAGCGGCACCCGATAGCGACGGTAGCCGGCGTGCACGGCGACGACGTCGGTCGACAGCAGTGAATTGGTCAGCACGCGCACGCTGACGCCGCGCGCCGCGAGATCGAGCAGCAGACGTTCCCCGGCCTCGCCGGGAACGAAATAGGGCGACACGATCAGAAGCTCACGCTTCACGTCGCGTGCCGCTTCCACGAGGCGCCGCCGGAAGAGCGCGCCGATCTCGTCGCCGCCTTCGACGCTCGCCTTGTCCGGGCTGTCGACGAGGACCTCCGCTTTCGCCCAGACGACGCCGGTGCCCTTGCCGAGGATCGACGCGAGCGGCTCTCCGCTGCGCACCGCGCGTTCCTCGTCGCTCGTGCGCATCTCCTCCTTGTGCTCGGACAGGTCCTTGCTGAGGGTCGCGTACTTGTGCGCGGTCGCCATGTCGCCGTCGAGCAGCGCGCGCACCGGAATCGACAGCCGATCGTTCCAATACGCATCGAACGTCCTCGACAGGTCGCGTACGATCGGTCCCATCGCGAGCACGTCATAGTCGCCGAATTGCGGCGCGTCACCGGTATCGAAGTACTCGTCACCGACGTTGCGGCCGCCGACGATGCCGATCTCGTTGTCGACGACGAAGAGCTTGTTGTGCATCCGGTAGTCGAGCCGGCTCATCGTGAGCGCGAATTCGGCATAGCGAATGAACGGCACGGGTCCACGGTAAAAGAACGGGTTGTAGAGCCGAACCTCGACGTTGGGATTGGCGGCCAGCAGCCCGACCCGATCGTCCTTGCCGCGTGCCTGCGAATCGTCCATCAGCACGCGCACGCGCACGCCGCGGCTTGCCGCATTGAGGATCGCGCTCATCAGCAGCTTGCCGGTGTCGTCGTCCTTGAAGATGAAGTACTGGACGTCGAGCGTGCGCTGCGCGCGATCCGCGAGTTGCACGCGTAGCGTGAACGCGTCGCTGCCGCTCGCGAACAGCCGGAATCCGGACAGGCCGCCGTGCGTCTTCGCGCGCGGCTCGACGATCTTGCCGAGCGCCGTGGTTTCCGGGTGTGCCAGCGCGGTGGATTCCACCCGCGGGAAGTCGGCTCCGGGCGGCATCGTGGCGCAGCCACCCAGAAGCAACGCAGAGGAAGCGATCAGCGTGGCGACAAATGCGCGGGCGTGCGGCAACGAACGCATAAAACGTATCGAGTTGTCGATCCGGATAGCAAAGCACGATCGGTGCACGGCGCGTGTCGCGCGGCGGCCGATTGTGCTATCGGCGTGACGGGTGCGATTTTGTCGGACGATTCCGACGTCCGTGAGGGACGTTCGTGCGCGATGCGCCGAAGACCGGCGAAGAAGCACGGCGGAGCGCCACGCTATAATTCGCGCTCGCGGAGAGATGGCCGAGTGGTCGAAGGCGCGTGACTCGAAATCACGTATACCGCAAGGTATCCAGGGTTCGAATCCCTGTCTCTCCGCCACTTCCCCGCTGGTCCGTTCCGGACCACGAGTAGCGTTTCATACCGGCGACATCCAACGCTACGCGCCGAACGGGCGCGGCAACTCACTCGGGCTGCAGGACGAATTTGAGGCGCGTCTCTGCGGTGACGATGCCTCCGCGCTCGCCCGGCGTGACGCTTCCGTAGCGCGGTGCGAACGACGGCGGGAGCGGCCGCCCGGCGCCGGGCGCGATCCAAAGCCGCAGCAGGTGACGCTTACGCTTTGGCTCCGGCCAGTCCTCGAAGTCGGTGCGCGAGTGCAGGATCTGGTGGTTGTGCAGGAACTGCATGTCGCCGGGGACCATCGTCATCTGCAGATTGAGCTCGCTCTCGTTTGCGAGCGCGTCGAGAAACGCAAGCGCCTCCCGCTCGGCGGCGGTGAGGCGGCGGGCGTCCGGAAAGCTCTCCTGCGCCGAGCGAATGTACTGTCCGACGTAGATCGTCGTCAGCCGATCCGCATACCAGTTGAACACCGGCACGTCGAACCACGGCGCCATCCCGGGCGGCACTTCCCCGCGGCGGTCGGTGGGAAACGCGTGGAAGAGCTCGGGGAGCAGGTCCGGACGGCGGCGCAGCATTTCGTTGAAAAGCGTGACCGAGCTCACGATGCGGCTTTCGCCGCCATGCCTCGCGGTTTTCAGACAAAGCAGACCGACGATGTCGCACGAATCGGTGTGGTACTCGAGCTGGCGCGTCGTCTGGTAGTAGCGCACGTTCGCCTGACGCACGTCGAGACCGAGGTCGCGCACGTGACCCAGCAAATGCCCCTTGGCGTTTTGTGAGCGGAAGCTCCCGAAATGGCTGCCGATGCCGAGATAGGCGATCGCGGCATCCTCGATCGAGTACCGCTCGACCGGCAACCCCCGCACGAGCCAGAAGCCCGGACCATTCAGCAGTTGCCGCTCGAGCATCCGCTGCAGATGCGGACCGAGCGTCGGCAACGGGAACGTCGCGGGGGAGATGCGATCGAGCGCCGTTCCTGCCGTGTGCACCGTCGCCACGGCGCGCTCGATCTCCGCGATTTCCGCTTCGTCCAACCGCTTGATCCACTTCTCGGGTTGACCGGCGAGGTTTTCGCCGCGCCACGCGGCTTCGCCGTCGAATGGGCGGGATGGAATCGATTCGGCCACGCCGCTACTCGCGCTTGAGGTCGGGAAAATCTTCCTCGAAGTATTCGAGCTCCACGCGCTCGCCGCGTTGACGCCGTGCGGCCTCCTGCTGGCGCAGTTCGACGCGGCGGATCTTCCCGGAGATCGTCTTCGGCAATTCGACGACGAACTCGAGCCTGCGCACGCGCTTGTACGGCGCGAGCTGGGTGCGCGCGAACGCGAGAATGTCGAGCGCGAGCTCGCGTCCCGGCGCACGCGTCGCGCTGACGGTTACGAATGCCTTCGGCACGGCGAGCCGCAGCGGGTCGGGACTCGGCACGATGGCGACTTCGGTCACCGCCTCGTGCTCGAGCAGCGCGCTCTCGAGCTCGAACGGGCTGATCCGGTAATCCGACGCCTTGAACACGTCGTCGGCGCGACCCAGGAACGTCACGTAGCCCTCCGCGTCCCGCATGGCGGTGTCGCCGGTGTGATAGCGGCCATCGCGCATCGCGCGCGTTGTCGCTTCGGCGCTGTCCTCGTAGCCTGCCATCAGGCCCGTCGGAGGCGGATCGAGCGCGAGGCAGACCTCGCCTTCGTCGGCGGGGCTTCCGTTCACGTCGAGCAATACGACGTTGAAGCCGGGCAGCGGGCGCCCCATGGAGCCTGTCTTCAGTGGCTGCCCCGGCGGGTTGCCGAGGATCGCGGTCGTTTCGGTTTGCCCGTATCCGTCGCGGATCGTAATGCCCCACGCGGCACGCACCTGTTCGATCACTTCCGGGTTCAGCGGCTCGCCGGCACTCGCGAGCTCGCGCAACGCGAGGCGGCCGCGATGCGCGGCCAGATCTTCCTGGATGAGAAGTCGCCAGACCGTCGGCGGCGCGCACAGCGTCGTCACCGCGCAGCGCGCGACCGTCGCGAGCAAGCCCTTGGCGTCGAAGCGCGCGGCGTTGTAGATGAAGACGCAGGCGCCGGCGTTCCACGGCGCGAACACGCAACTCCACGAATGCTTGGCCCAGCCGGGCGACGAGATGTTGAGGTGAATGTCGCCGGGCGTAAGTCCCAGCCAATACATCGTCGTCAGGTGGCCGACCGGATAGCTCGCGTGCGTGTGCAGGACGAGCTTGGGCTTCGACGTCGTTCCCGACGTGAAATAGAGCAGCAGCGGGTCCGTCGCCCGTGTCGGCCTCTCGGGCGTGAATTCCGTCGGGAATCGATCGGCGGTCGCGTGACTCACCCATCCCGCTTCAGCGCCGCCCGAGCAGATCCGCGTGTACGAACCCTCCACGGACGCGAACTTCGCGATGTGCGTGTTCGACGCGACGACGTGGCGCACGCGACCGCGCTCGATTCGATCGCGCAAATCATTCGCGGTGAGGAGCGCGGAGGCCGGGATGACCACCGCGCCGAGCTTCATCGCCGCGAGCATCGTCTCCCACAGGGCCGGCTCGTTGCCGAGCATCAGCAACATCCGGTCGCCGCGCACGACGCCGAGGCTCGCCAGGTGATTCGCGACCTGCGACGATCGCTCGGAAATCTGGCGAAACGATTGGCGATGCTCGCTTCCGTCCTCCCCGAAGATCCATAGCGCAGGTGCGTCGTTGCCTCGGGCCATCACGTCGAAGTAATCGAGCGCCCAGTTGAACTCGGCGAGGCGCGGCCAGCGGAAATCGCGTGCGGCCGTGGCGTAGTCGCTGCGATGCGCGAGCAGGAAATCGCGCGCGCCGAGGAAGAGGTCATGCGGAGTGCTCATCGTCGCGACCCGAAGGAACATGGGCGCGCTGCGCGCGTGGCCGCGCGCAACTCGCTAAAGGTCGAGTTTACCTCCCGATCGCGCGGCTCACGACGAGCGCCCGGAGCCGACGAAGACCGCGGGCGCCATTCCATTCGCGCGATTCAATCGAACGTGAGCTTCTCGACGCAGATGTAGCCCACGCCGCAAAGGCCGTCACGCGCCTTGACGTACGTGAACACCGGCATTTGCCAGAATTGGCATCGGGGGACGGCGGGACCATAAAAAGTGTCACCCCAGGCGCCCCTCGGTCCCGACAGGATGCTCATCTCGCCGGCGGCGTTCAGCTTCGACTTCAACGCGGTGCAGGACTCGCTTCGTGGATCGACGGCCGCAGGGCTATTCGATGCGGCGCCAGCCACAGGCCCGCGGTCCCGTGCCTCCTGGCCGTAGCTCGCGGATGAGGCCAGCGCGGCGCACGCAATGAAGGTCGCCAAAAGGGTGCAGCGAGCAGGGGACGTGAAAATCGCGCACATGGTGATGTCCATCGGGAACAGGCGGGTTGGTCAACGGAGGTCGCGATACGAACACGATTAGATCGAGTCGCGCATGTTCGAGTTTCAAAGGCCTCGTCGCGATCTTGTCGACGCATCGGTTCGGTTCTAGGATTGTCGGGGCCCGCCGGCGCCGAATCGCTCGCGCTTCGCGGTGAGCATCACCTCCAGATACTTCGGAAAGGAAGGGAATCATGGATCGCACCATGCTTGCAGTAGCTGCCGTCCCGTTCGTCCTTTCGACCTTGCCCGCCTACGCCGTTCCGTTCTCGGCGTCGCTTTCCGGCTTCGAAGCGGTGGGCGCGCTCAACAACAATACCGGCGCCATTCTCACCGACGGCCAGGGATCGCTTCAGCTCGACCTCGATGCCGCGACGCAAACGGTCACCTACACGCTCACGTATTCGGGGCTCTCCTCGAACGTGACGCAGGCTCACGTTCATTTCGGAAAAGAGCACGTCGCAGGCGGGATCATGGCGTTCCTCTGTACCAATCTCGGTAACGGCCCGGCCGGTACGCCTGCTTGCCCGCCCGCCGGCGGAACGGTGTCCGGCACCATCACGCCCGCGTCGATTGTCGCGATCCCCGGGCAGAATGTCGCCGCGGGCGACTTCGATGCGATCGTTCGTGCAATCACGTCGAACACGGCGTACGGCAATGTGCACTCGGTACGCTTTCCGGCCGGCGAGATTCGCGGCCAGGTCACGGTCGGGAAAGGTCATTAGATCGCGAGAGACCGAGCTCGAACACCACGCGGCCCGCGTGACGAGGAGGTGTGCCCGCTCTCGCGGTGGTTTTGCGGACTCGCCGCGAACGCGTTCGTGATCGCGTCGGCGGTCGCGACCGACCTTCACGTACAGTCGTTCGCGAGCGCGCCGGTCTATCTGCTGCGCGACGGTGCCGGGCTCGCGTACGCGCTCGAACTGCCCGGTCCGGACGATACGTCCCTCGTCAGGCATTACGTGTCGGCGCGTGAATTCGCCGATCTTGCCGCGCGCGGCGTCAGGCTCGGCTATCTCCCCGAGCACTCGGACGCGACGAGCGGCCCCTGCACGTCGGTGCCCTTTCCGCGCGATTTCGACATCGCGTTCGTGGACGGTGTGGTGTTCGGCAACATCGCCCGCTGCGACATCAACGGTCGTCCGCCCTCGGCAACGCGGCAGAGCGTCGACTTCGTGCTGTTCACCTCCGGGTACCGCGGCCAGGCGGCGCATACGGTGGTGATGCCGTGGTTCAAGAACGCGTTGCACGGACACGGCATCTACCTGGGTGATACCAGCGCGTTCGCGTGCGCGAACGGGCAGGACGCGAGCTTCAACACGCGCATCGAGGCATGGTCGCAATGGTCCGGTTCGGGGCCGCCGCGAAACGCCCATTGGACGAGCACCGGCCCGCTCGAGTCTGGTACGTGCGGGACGTCGATGAGCGATGGCTGGAAGCCGAGCACGGGCGAAGTCGCCGTCGCGTACGGCGTGCACGTGCGCGCGACCGAGGACCAGTGGGTGCGGTACGACGTGCAGCGTTGGGATGGCGCGTCGTGGGTCGAGCACACGCCGCCCATCGTCCGCGACATGCGCTATGCGACCTGGGGCGGCGCGTTCGACGCCTCGGCGAACGGTCTCCTAGTCGGATCCACCGGGCCGCTCGGCGAATCGTCCGGTGCCTCATGGATCATCGGCGTGCGCGTTCTCGCGATCACCTGGTCGGCGGGTCGGCAAGGCGCGCCGACCGCGCGCGCCGTGGAGTTCTACGATGGCGCGCGCGATCACTACTTCATGACCGCCGATGCGCGGGAAATCGCGGATCTCGACGACGCTGTCCATCCCGGCTGGGTGCGCACTGGACAATCGTTCATCGTCGGGACGCCGGCGGTGCGTGACGCGGAGCCCGTCTGCCGTTTCTACGGCCTGCCGGCCAAGGGCCTGGACTCGCACTTCTACTCGGCGAACGCCGGCGAGTGCGACGCGGTGACGCGTCGGTTCGCCGACGCCTGGTCGCTCGAGTCGGCCAACGTGTTCACCGTCGATCTTCCCGACACCGTGAGCGGCGCCTGTCCGTCGGACACGAAGCCGGTGCATCGCCTGTGGAATGCGCGCAGCGACAGCAATCATCGCTACACGACCGACGCGGCGGTCGCCGCCGCGATGGTCGGACGCGGGTACGTGCCCGAGGGGTACGGCGCGCAGGGCATCGCGATGTGCGCGCCGTGAGTTACGACTCCGGGTGTCCGCGACAAGACACCGCGGGCGCAGCCCCTCGTCGCGTCGCAGACGACGTGCAGGGGATCGTCGCGCCGTAGCTTCTTTCATAGTGCGCGCCGGCGCTAGACCGGTGTCGCCACGCTTCCCGGCGTGCTTTCGAGCGAGCGCGCGAACCGCGCGCGCCGCATCGGTCGCAGGACGAACCATGCCATCAGTGCAGCGACCGCGTTCATGACCGCTGCGACGACGAAGACTGCGTGCCAGCTGCCAGTGGCCGCCGTCAGTACGTTGGCGAACGGCACGAGCAGCGACGCGGTGCCTTTCGCCGTGTAGAGCGCGCCTGCATTCGCCGTGGCGTATTGCGTGCCGAACGTATCGGTGCAAGTCGACGGGAACAGGCTGTAGATCTCGCCCCACGCGAAGAAGACGACACCGGTCAGCATCACGAACAGCACGGGATCGCGACCGAGTTGCGACAGCGCGAGGATGCCGATCGCCTCGAGGCCGAACGCGATCAGCATCGTGCGCTCGCGGCCGATGTTGTCGGAAACCCAGCCGAAGAACGGCCGTGTGAGTCCGTTGAGGACACGGTCGAGCGCGAGCGCGAACGTGAGCGCGGGTAACGTGATGCCGATCAGGCTCACGGGAAGGTCGGCGATCCTGAAGTCCTTCGCGATGGGCGCGAGTTGCGCCGTCGCCATCAGGCCACCAGCCCCGACCAGGACGAACATGACGTACATCACCCAGAACACCGGCTCACGCAGCATCTCGAGCGGCCGGTAGCTACGCGTCGTCTGCAGGATCTCGGGCGATCGCGGCGTCGCCTGCGCCTTCTTCGCGAGCGCGGGGCTCGCGACGCGGCGCGGATCGGTCAGCCCGACCGACACCAGCATGACGATGATGCCTTGCGCGATGCCGAAATAAAGAAATGCGGTCTCGTAGCCGCTCGACTTGATGATGGCCTGGATCGGAATGATCGTCAGCGCCGAGCCGGCACCGAAGCCCGCGGCGGTCAAGCCTGCGGCGAGGCCGCGGCGATCGGAGAACCACTTGAGCGCGTTGCCGACACAAGTGCCGTAGACCGCGCCCGCGCCGATGCCGCCGATCGCTGCGGCGACGTAGAGCAGCGTGAGGCTGGCCGCGATCGAGTTCATCACCCAGGCGATGCCGCACAGCAGGCCGCCCGCCATGACGATCGGGCGCGGACCGTAGCGGTCCACCAGCCAGCCCTCGACGGGGACGAGCCAGGTCTCGCAGAGCACGAAGATCGAGAACGCGACCTGGATCGCCGCACGACCCCAGTGGTACTTGGCGTCGATCGGATTGACGAACAACGTCCAGCCGTACTGCAGGTTCGCGATCATCGCCATGCAGACGATGCCGAGGAAGAGTTGCAGCCATCGATACGACGCGGGTCGCGCGATCGTCGGCGCATCGGTGGGAAGAGTCGAGTTCATGGACGCGCTCGGTGTCGAAGTTCGAACGATCAACTTGCCATGCGCTCGTCCATGCGGCAACGTCGTCCACCGCGGGCGCCACGGATTCGACACGCGGCGCGCCACCACGTTACCCGCGCGCAACGCTCGGCAGCGAATGCTGGCGGGAACCTGACGAAAGGCGAGCGAAACGCTGATCGATGAACCATACGAAACGCTTCGGCGCGCGCCCGCGATCAGAACGTGTGCAGGTAGCCGACGTACGTGGAGAAGCGATTCGTTTGCGCCGCGTGCACGATCCCGCGTCCCGCCGAGAATAGCCATTGGCCGCGCGCGCCGAGCTTATAGGCGCCTCCTGCATTGAAGCCGATGCTCGACGAGTCGTTCGCGCTCGGGGCACCATTGGCGAACAACTCGATGCCGAGCGTCCACCGGGTTGTGAAATCGCGCTGGACCACCCAGCCGGCAGAAGCGTAATTGCGGTGGGTCGCGCCACGATTCAGCCAGTAGCCCGCGGTGACGTACGTTTGAAATGGCTCGAAATCGTGCTGGAACGACGCTGCGAGGAACATTTGCGTCCCGCCGTTGCCGAGACCCCGCCGCGCGCTTCCGGTCGCGACGTTGATTCTCGGCACGAGACTCACGAGCGGATGTCCCGGCGCCTGGTCCAACAGCTTGTACTTGAGGGCGAGCGTCGTGTCGCCGTAGCCCGCGTGCGTGCGCTCGCCCCAGGCGCGCGCGAACGCGAGCGACGCGGTGATGTCGACTTCCACGTTCCCCGCAATGCCGAAATGCGATTCCAGCCCCGACAAAACGCCGGCGCGTCCGGAAGCCGTCACGGTCGTCTGATGAAACGGCAGGAGTTCCACGTGACCGGCCTCCACGATCGCAGGGTCGTCGGTGGAGAACGGCGGTCCGCACCACGCGGTGGGCGCGGCGAGCGATAGCGCAATCAGGCACAATCGACGTGCGACGGGCATCGCGGAACGGAGGTGGTGATGGCAGGCGCCAATACTAACGACATCGGGCGCTTCGGCAGCGGCCGCTCGATTCCTCGGGTGGAGGATGCGGCGCTGCTGCGCGGTGAAGGTCGCTTCGCGGACAACGTCCGTACCGATGGCGAGCTTCACGTATTGTTTGTGCGCTCGCCGCACGCGCACGCGCGTATCCGAAGCATCGATGTCGAGGCGGCGAAGGCGATGCCGGACGTGATGAGCATCGTCACGGGGGCCGAGCTGGCGCGATCGGGCGTCAAACCGATCGCCAACACGACGGACTTTCGTCGTTCAGGCAATCGTCCGGCGGCGTCGCCCACGCGCCCGGCGCTCGCGATGGAAACCGTGCGCTACGTCGGCGAGCCGGTGGCCGCGGTCGTCGCGCGCAATGCCGCGGCCGGGCGCGATGCCGTCGAGGCAATCGCCGTCGATTACGAGCCGCTCGACGCCATCGTCGACGTGCTGGCCGCGACGAAGCCCGGCGCCGTCGCGATTACGCCCGACGCGCCCGACAACGTCGCGTGCGAAATCCGCCACGGCGATGCGAAGGCGACCGAGGCCGCGTTCCGACTGGCCGCGCACGTCGCGATGCTCGATCTCGTCAATCAACGCGTCGCATCGGCGGCGATCGAGCCGCGCTCGACGCTCGCGACGTTCGACGAGGCGACGAATCGCCTGACGCTGCGTGCGAGCTGCCAGACTCCGACCGGATTGCGCGACGAGCTTGCGGACGTGCTCGGCATCGCGACGGAGCGCGTTCGCGTGATCGTCGGCGACGTCGGCGGCGGCTTCGGCATGAAGACGAGCCTCTACCCCGAAGACGTCGTCGCCGCGTTCGCGGCACGCGAGCTGCGCGCGCCGGTTCGTTTCACGGCGGATCGCA
>DASTIY010000407.1:0-3933 GCA_035717085.1 Casimicrobiaceae bacterium
GGCCGCGATTCTGCTATGGCGCCCCGAAGGCCTCTTCCGCACGAGCTGATGCAGGCGCTCCGCTCCTCCGCGAACGTCGCCCCGCTCGCCATCGCGCTGATCGCGCTCGCGGCGTTTCCGTACGTCGGCGGCAAGTTCTACGTCGATCTCGTGCTGACGACGATGATCCTGTCGATCTTCGCGTTGTCGCTCGAGCTCCTCGTCGGCAACACCGGCCTCGTGTCGTTCGGCCATGCCGCATTCTTCGGCATCGGCGCCTACGCGACCGCGCTGCTGATGCCGTCGGCCGACGCACCTTCGCTCGCATGGCTGCTGCCGGCCGTGCTGCTCGTCACCGGGCTCGCCGCGGCGGTGATCGGCGCATTCTCGCTGCGCACGCGCGGCATCTACTTCATCATGGTCACGCTCGCGTTCGCGCAAATGGCGTACTTCGTGTTTCACGACACGAAGCTCGCCGGTGGCAGCGACGGCATGTACCTGTACGTGAAGCCGCTGCTCGCGATCGGCAACTTCACGCTCGTCGACCTCGGCAATCCACGCACGTTCTACTACGCGACGCTCGCCGCGCTCGCGCTCGTCTTCGCGCTGCTCGCGATGATCGGGCGCTCGCGCTTCGGGCACGCGCTCGCGGGCATTCGCGCGAACGAGCAGCGGATGCGCGCCGTCGGATTCTCGACGTATTCGTACAAGCTCGCCGCGTTCGTGCTGGGCGGCGTGCTCGCCGGCGTCGCCGGGTTCCTGCACGCGGTCAAGGACGGCTTCGTCAATCCCGAGATCCTCGCCTGGCATCAGTCCGGTGCCGTGCTGCTGATGCTGATCCTCGGCGGCATCGGCTCGCTGCGCGGTGCCGTCATCGGCGCGTTCGTCTTCGTGCTGTTGAAGGAGCTGTTCCAGGCGGAGGCGCTGTTCGGCGGCTTCGCGCGGCATTGGCAATTGCCGCTCGGCCTCACGATCATCGCCTGCGTCGCGTTGATGCCCAACGGCGTGGTCGCCGTTCCCGCCCAATTGCGGCGCCTGCGCGGCCCCGTTGCGCATGCCGGCTGACATCCTGCTGCGCGCCGACGGCGTGTCGCGGCATTTCGGCGGCCTCGTCGCCGTCGACGGCGTGTCGCTCGCGCTCGTGCGCAACGAAGTGCATGCGGTGATCGGCACCAACGGCGCCGGCAAGTCGACGCTGATCAACGTGCTCGCCGGCGAGCTTCCGGCGAGTGGCGGCCGCGTGCACCTGCTCGGGCGCGACGTCACGCGCTGGCCGCAACCACGGCGTGCGCGCGCCGGACTCGGCCGGAGCTATCAGCGCACGACGATCTTTCCGCGGGCGTCGGTGTTCGAGAATTGCCGGCTCGCCGCGCAGGCGCACTCACAGCACGCGCTCGACTGGTGGAGCGATGCGAAAACGTGCGGCGAGAGCACGAAGCTCGCCTCGCGCGCGATCGAGCAGGCGGGCCTCGCGGCGCAGACGCATCGCATTGCGGGGACGCTGTCGCACGGTCAGAAGCGTCAGCTGGAGATCGCGATGTGCCTCGCCACCGCACCGGCGGTGCTGCTCCTCGACGAGCCGCTCGCCGGCATGGGGCCGGAGGAGACCGACCGGATGCTGCAGCTGCTTTCGACGCTGAAGCCCGCGCACGCGATCCTGCTCGTCGAACACGACATGGACGCCGTGTTTCGCATCGCGGATCACATCACGGTGATGGTGAACGGCGCCGTGCTCGCGTCCGGCGAGCCCTCGGCGATCCGCGCGAACGCCGACGTGCAGTCGGCGTACCTCGGCGAAGCGCCGGAAAGCGCGGCGCCGGCGGTGGTCGTCTGAATCGTGAACGCGCGGCAGCCCGACGCCGTACGCATCCCCGCATCGGCCATGAGCGGGCTCGTCGAGGTACGCGACCTGCACGTGCATTACGGCGAGAGCCACGTCCTGCGCGGCGTATCGGTTTCGATCAATGCCGGCGAGTCGATCGGGTTGCTAGGACGCAACGGCATGGGCAAGACGACGCTGATCCGTGCGCTCGTCGGCTTCAATCGTGCAAGCGCCGGGCGCGTGCTGCTGCACGGCCGCGATTGCACGCACGAGTCGCCGCACCGCATCGCGCGGCTCGGCGTCGCCTACGTCCCGGAAGGGCGCGGCATCTTTCCCAATCTCACCGTGCGCGAGAACCTGTGCTTCGCCGCGCGCGATCCGGTACGCGAGGACGAAGGATGGACGTACGAACGCGTCCTCGCAACCTTTCCGCGGCTGCGCGAGCGCCTCGCCTCGCGCGGCCATCATCTCTCCGGGGGCGAGCAGCAGATGCTCGCGATCGGCCGCGCGCTGATGACGAATCCCGAGCTGCTCATTCTCGACGAAGCGACCGAAGGACTCGCGCCGCAGATCGTGCGCGAGATCTGGCGGATCGTGAGCGAAATCAGGCACAGCGGCATCGCGTCGCTGATCGTCGATCGCAACTATCGCCAGGTGCTCGCGCACACCGATCGCGCGCTCGTGATGGAAAAGGGCGTGATCGTGCTCGAAGGCTGGTCGGCGTCGCTCGCGCAACAACCCGAAACCCTGTCACGCCACCTCGGCGTATAGAAAAGTAGGAGCAGACGGAGCCGAACCCTATTTCCTGCCGAGTTCCATCGCGCGCGCGTAGAGCTGGTCGCGGCCGACACCCGTCAAATCCGCCGCGACGCGCGCCGCACGCGCCGGCGGCAGCTCTTCGAGCAGCCGCGCGAGCACGCGCACGGCCTCGGGCGACGCGCTTTCGACGTCGCTTGGCAACGGCGCATCGACGATCAGCACGAACTCGCCTCGCGTGCGGTTCGCATCCGCTGCGAGCCACGCGGTGGCTTCGCCGAGCGGCATCGTCACGATCGACTCGAACGTCTTGGTGATTTCGCGCGCGATCGTAAGCGTGCGCCGCGCGTCGAGCGCGCCGGCGAGTTCCGCGATCGTCGCGGCGATGCGATGCGGCGCCTCGTAGAACACGAGCGCGACGGGCCACGCCCCGATCGTCGCGAGGCATTCGCGCCGCGCCTTCGCCTGCGACGGCAGGAACCCGATGAACGCGAAGCGCTCGGCGACGAGTCCCGCCGCGGAAACGGCTGCCGCGAGCGCGCTCGCACCCGGGATCGGTACGACCCGATGACCCGCATCGCGTGCGGCCCGCGCGAGCCGTGCACCCGGATCGCTCACACCTGGCGTGCCGGCGTCGCTCACGAGCGCGACGCTGCGCCCGTCCCCGAGCGCTGCGACGAGTGCCGCCGTTTCGCGCGCCTCGTTGTGTCGATGCAGCGCGCGCGGTCGCGCAGCGATGCCGTAGCGCGCGAGAAGACGCGCCGTCACGCGCGTGTCTTCCGCGGCCACGATGTCGGCGGTGCGCAGGATATCGAGCGCGCGCAACGTGACGTCGCGCAGGTTACCGATCGGCGTCGCCACCACATATAATGACCCGGCCTCGGCGCGGAACGCCGCGTCATCGCCGCGCGCATCCGGCGCCGTGGCGTCCATTGCCGTCATGCGCCTCTCCTCCCGTTCGATCGCCTCGACCTCGCTGCAGCGCGCCGCCGCGCTCGCCTTCGTGTTGCTGTTCGCCGCCGGCGCATTGTCGTGCGCGTCGACGCGTCCGGCAACACGCGCACGCGTCGCACCCGCGCCGATCATCGTCGTTCCCGCACCCGAACCGCCACCCGATGCGGCGGAGGGTGCACCGATCCTCGACGTGCCCGTCGTGCCCGCCGCGCCCGATCAAGCGGACACGGCACCGGCACCGGTCATCATCGTGCCGCCGGATGTCTCGCCGCCGAGCGCGTCGTTGCCGCCGCCTCCCACGACGAACCTGATCGCGCTGGTGTTGCCGCTCGACGACCCGGCGTTCGAGCGCGCCGCCAGCGCGGTGCGCGAAGGCTTTTTGGAAGCGGCGGCCGCCGCGGGAAAGAGCGGTGACTGCATCG
>DASTIY010000408.1:0-4409 GCA_035717085.1 Casimicrobiaceae bacterium
ACGTTCGACCATGCGCGTGTCGCCGCGACGGCCGCGACCCGAGGCCGTCGAGGTTAGGCAGCGCGCGTGCGCACGGCCTTGATGAGGATCAACCGGGGGCCAGTCCCGGATAGCGGATCGCCGTGCCGTCGACGCGGGCGAACGGCGTCAACCGGTGCGGGGTGGTCTTCGTCTCGCTCGTGATTTCCTCGGCCGCGACGCCGTGCACGAGCAGCGCGTCCGCGACGAGCGAGCGGTGACAGCGCCACGGTACGGCCTCGGCGCACATGATCGCGACCTCGCATTCGCGCGCCAGCGCGATCAGCGCTTCGAGGTTATCCGCGAACGCCGGTGTCTGCATGTAATCGGCATAACCGCGAAACGACAGATTGCGCCAGCCGGTGTTCGGCGACTCGGCGCTGGTTCGCCGGAAGCCGCCGAGCCCCGCCATCCGCTCGTAGTGGATGCCGTGCTCGCGAAGCGTCGCCGCGAGCGCGTCCTCGTTAAACTGCGGGTTGTGACGCGAGCGCGGCACGGTGCGAATGTCGGCGAGGCAACCGACGCCGTGCGCCTTCAGCAGCGCGACGAACGCGTCCGCGCTTCGCGTCGAATGACCGATCGTATAGACGAGTATTTGCCGTTTCACGGCTCGCGGCGGTGCACGTCCGAAAGGAGACGACGATGGATCTGCGACAGCGCCTGGGGCTCGAGGTGCCGATCGTGCAGGCGCCGATGGCGGGCGTGCAGGGAAGCGCACTGGCGATCGCGGTCTCGCGCGCCGGCGCTCTCGGCTCGCTGCCGTGCGCGATGCTCACACCCGACGGCGTTCGCGGCGAGATCGCGACGCTCGCCGCGGCGACGACGAAGCCCTTCAACGTCAACTTCTTCTGTCACGTGCCGCCTGCGCCCGATGCCGCGCGCGAGGCTGCGTGGCGCGAAACGCTCGCCCCGTATTACCGCGAGTTCGCCATCGACCCGGCGTCGATCAAGCCGGGGCCCGGGCGCGCGCCGTTCGATGCGGACGCTGCTGCGGTCATCGAGGCGACGAAGCCCGCGGTCGTGAGCTTCCACTTCGGTCTTCCGTCGCCGCCGCTGCTCGAGCGCGTGCGCGCGAGCGGCTCGTGCATCGTCGCGTCGGCGACGACGGTCGACGAGGCACGCTTTCTCGAGGCGCGCGGCGTCGACGCGATCATCGCGCAAGGCGTCGAGGCAGGCGGGCATCGGGGGATCTTCCTGTCGGACGACCTCACCACGCAACTCGGAACGCTGGCGCTGGTGCCGCAGATCGTGCACGCGGTGCGCGTGCCGGTGATCGCCGCAGGTGGTATCGCGGACGCGGCGGGCGTGCGCGCGGTGCTCTCGCTCGGCGCGGCGCTCGCGCAGGTGGGCACCGCGTTTCTTTGCTGCCCGGAGGCGACGACGAGCGCGCTTCATCGTGCCGCGCTCACGAGCGATGCTGCCCGCCATACCGCATTGACGAACGTCTTCACCGGCCGGCCTGCGCGCGGCATCGTGAATCGCATCGTGCGCGAGGTCGGCCCGATCAGCGACAAGGTGCCGACGTTCCCCCTTGCCACCGCCGCTCTCGCGCCCTTGCGTGCAGCGGCCGAACGCGCCGGAAGCGGCGACTTCTCGCCGCTGTGGGCGGGCCAGAACGCGAGCGGATGTCGCGAAGTGCCGGCGTCGCAGCGCGTGCGCGAACTGGCGCAATCCTGAACGGCACGAAGGAAACGACGTCTCGCCTCCGGCCACGATTCAAAGGCGCACGCCGACGTCGTACGCCGCGGCATAACCGTCGCCGCGTCGCTCGACATCGAGCGTGAGCGCGTCGCCGCCTCGTCGATAGAGGAAGTCCGACGTGTTGCGCGTGCGGCGCCCGCGCACGCCGCCATACGGTGCTTGCGCGTGCACGCGATCGGTCAGCGCGTCGTCGAAATAGAGTTGCGACGTGAAATCGGCGTCGCGCGTGCGCACCTTGAAGTGGATGTGCACCGCGCGTCCCGGGTATGCACCGGGATAGATCGTCGTGAACCGCACGGTGCCGGCCGCGTCGGTGCGCTGATAGCCGCGCAGGAACCTGGTGCCGGGCGCTTCGGCGGTGTCCGAGTAGACGCCGCGCGCGTCGCAGTGCCACACGTCCACGATCGCGCCAGGGAGCGGCGTGCACGCGGTGCCGTGTTGCGCCGACACGCGAAGCGCGAGCGAAAGCGGAACTCCGGCGAGGACCACGTCGCGGCCGGGGTCGGTCCGCAGATCCGAACGGTCGAGGCGCTCGTCCACGAAATACGGGCCCTCGGTCTGCGCAGGCGTGAGCACGCACGCGGGTTGCCCCGATTCCGCGAAGGCGCGCTCGCCGGCGAGCGCGACGCCCGACAGCGCGAGGATGCGCACGACGCGCCGGCGTTGGTTCGACGACGGAAAGGATTTCTTCATGAACAACGCTCCTCGGCCGTCCGCCCGCTTGCGCGCACGCCGGCCAGGCCCCAGTTTAGTCGTTCAATGTCCGGCATGCGCGTGCTCCTTCTGCTGCTGCACGTCTACGTCGGCGCGCGCCTCCTGCCCGACCTGCCGGCGCCCGAGGTCACGCTCGTCGTCGGCGGGCTGCTTCTCGCCGCGTCCGCCTTGCTGATTCCGTTCGCGTTTCGCTGGCGGCGCTCACGCGCCGTCGGCGTGCGGCGGCTTCTCATGTGGAGCGGCCTCGTGGCGCTCGGGGCGTTCTCGACGCTCGTCGTGCTGACGCTGGTGCGCGACGCGATATTGCTGGCACTCGTCGTCCTCGCCTCGTTCCTCCCGCTCGGCTGGCCTCTCGCACGCATCGTGACGGCGAGCGCGCTCGCCGTTCCGGCGCTGACGGCGCTGCTCACGCTGATCGGCTACGCGAATGCACGCCGCGTCGCGCGCGTGCGCGACGTCGAGATTCCGATCGCGTCGCTGCCGCCGGCGCTCGCCGGCTTTACGATCGCGCAGATCACCGACGTGCACGTCGGGCCGACGATCGAGCGCGATCACGTCGACGCCGTGGTCGACGCGGTCAACGCGCTCGACGCGGATCTGGTCGCGATCACCGGCGACCTCGTCGACGGCAGCGTGCCGGAGCTTTCGCACCACACCGCGCCGCTTGGGCGCATCGTCGCGCGGCACGGCGTCTACTTCGTGACGGGCAATCACGAGTACTACTCGGGCGTGCAGCCGTGGATCGCGGAGTTGCGACGCCTCGGCATTCGCGTGCTGCTGAACGAGCACGTCGTCGTCGAGCACGAAGGCGAGCGCGTCGTCGTCGCCGGCGTCACCGACGTCAGCGCGCATCACTTCGTACCGGCGCATCGCAGCGATCCGCAGAAGGCGATCGCCGGCGCGCCCGCCGACGCCGTGAAGCTCCTGCTCGCACACCAGCCGCGCTCGGCGCCTGCAGCGTCGAGCGCCGGCTTCGATCTGCAGCTGTCGGGCCACACGCATGGTGGCCAGTTCCTGCCGTGGAATTTCTTCGTGCGCTTCCAGCAGCCGTTCACCGCCGGGCTCGCGCGGCTCGGGCGATTGTGGGTCTACACTAGCCGAGGCACCGGTTACTGGGGGCCGCCGAAGCGACTCGGCGCGCCGTCCGAGATCACGCGCCTGCGGCTCGTGCCCGCGTAGCGGTCGCGCGTCGGCGTCGACGACGTGCGCGCGAAGACGGCGCAGGCGAAGTCGCTTGGCGCGGCGGTCCTGCAGGACGTCGTGGCGGTCGGCGACTACGGCTCGATGAGCGTGATGCGCAATCCCTCCGGCGCCGTCGTCGCCCTCTGGGAGGCGAAGGGGAAGTAGCGCGACACGAGATGTCCCCGATCGCGCTCGAATCGGTCGTCTGCCAAGGTGCGGCTCGAAAATCGTTCCGACGGAGTCAACCGTTCGCGTGCGGTGCGAAATTTCTTCGAGGGGGTCAGCCGTCGGGGTGCACTGCGCGCTCAGACACCGAGTAAACGCCGGCGGAGGGTCGGCGATGCGCACCGCGCTGGTGGTGCGAAGTGGCGCGCCAACCCTGTCGCCGGCACTCGAACTCGCGCTCAGCGCACCCCGACGGCTGACCTGACGCATCGGCGTGATGCGTGGCAACACCCGAGCATCGCCGCGCTTGTGCGTCCGAACACTGACCCGTCGCAGATCGACACCCGCACACCGAACCGGCGCATCACACATGGACATCCGTGCGTCGGCGATTTTCTGCACCGCGCCCCAGTTCGCACATCGCAGATCACCGGAGGTTCTCGCGGATGATGGAAAGTGGGATGGAATGGCCGGTGTTTGCGAGCGTCGGCGGGACGCGTCGGCGGCAGTCGGTGGGCTCCGCTGAGCGCGAGTTCGAGTGCCGGCGACAGGGCCGGCGCACCGCGTCGCGCCATCAGCGAGTTGCATACCGCCGGCCCTCCGCCGGCGTTTACTCGGTGCTTGAGCGC
>DASTIY010000409.1:0-4126 GCA_035717085.1 Casimicrobiaceae bacterium
CGAGCCCGGCGAGTTCATCGTCGCCGTGCAGTTGCCGCCCGCATCGCGCGAACGCCGATCCGCGTACCGCAAGGCACGCGTGCGCGGCAGCGTCGACTTTCCGCTCGCCGGCGTCGCGATCGCGGGGAGCTTCGACGCGGCGCGCATCGCAGCGATTCGCGTCGCGCTGACCGGAACGAATTCGCATCCGCTGGCGCTCGCCGGCACCGACGCGCTCGTCGGGCAGGTGGTCGACGAGGCGACGCTTGCTGCGCTCGGCAAGCTCGTGGCGAAGCAGGTGAGTCCGATGCGCACGACCGTCACCGCCTCGAACTATCGACGCCAGGTCGCGAGCGTGGTGGCGCAGCGGCTGTTGCGCGGGCTCGCGCCGGCGGCGATGCATTGACGCACCGTTCGCGCACGCGCGAACTCGAGGAGAACGACATCATGTGTCCCGAATGCGAGGCCGTTGGAACCGAGGAAGCGGACGCATCGTTGTGCGGTGCGGGCACGAAGGAGCACTGGCGCTGCACCGCGTGCGCGAAGGTCTCCGAGGGTTTCGCGTTCCCCTATGGCGCATGCCCGCTGTGCGGCGCGGCGCTCGAGCCGTTCGAGCCCGGTCCGGTCGGTGATCCCGTCGGCCGCCACGCGGTGCGCAAGGCGTTCGAGATCGAACTCGGCGGCCAGGCGTTCTATCACCGTGCGGCGGCGAGCACCGGCGACGAGGCGCTTCGCAAGCTCTTCGGACGCATGGCGGCGACGGAGCGTGTGCACATGGACACGCTCGCGCGGCGCTATCACGTCGATCTCGCGCAGGTCTACGACGCGTACGCAATCGACGGCGCAGCGGCGTTCGGCGGCGTGCCACGCGGCGTCGGCGACGCCGACGAGCTCTTCGCGATCGCGATCGCGATGGAAAGGCGTGCCGAAAAGTTCTTCGAGACGAGCGCGACGGCGTGCAAGCCGGGATCGGCGAGCCACACGCTCTATCGCGAGCTCGCCGCGGAGGAGCGCGAGCACGCCGCGTTGCTCGAGGCGGAGTACGCAAGGTTTCGCGCCGGCAAGCCGAGCCCGCTGCCAAGCGAAGCGAAGGCGATCGAATTCGCGGCGCGCGACACGTCGACGACGATCAATGCGGCGGCGATCGTGCTCGCGCATCACGGCGCGCAACGCGTCGCGCTCGTTTGCGGCGACGAGCAGGTGAGCTACGGCGAGTTGCGCGAGCGCGTGGCGCACGCCGCCGCGGCCTGGCGTCTTCGCGGCCTTGCGCGTGGCGATCGCGTCGCGGTGAAGCTGCCCGACGGCATCGACTGGATCGTGGCGTACTTCGCCGTCATCTGGGCCGGCGGCGTCGCCGTCGGCGTCAATCCGCGTGTACCCGAGGTCGAATGGGACGCGATCCTCGACAGCGCGGGCTTCCGCTTCATCCTCGCGGAGACCTGCGACGGCACGCCCGCGCCATGGAACGCCAACGTCGTCCTTCTCGACGAATGGCGGGGCGCGGTCCGCGAGACCGAGCCCTGCGCCGCGACGCCGATGCGTCCCGAAGAGCCGGTGCTCTGGGTGCATTCGTCGGGCACGAGCGGCCGCCCGAAGGCCGTGGTGCATCCGCAACGGATCGCGCTCGAGATCGAGCGCGTGGGCCGCGAGCGCCTCGGCATCACCGGTGACGACCGCCTCTACGCGAGCTCGAAGCTCTTTTTCTCGTACCCGCTCGCCAACAGCCTGTTCACCGGGCTCAAGCTCGGTGCGGTGGTCATTCTCGACGCGCAGTGGCCGACGGCGCAACGCGTCGTCGAGGTGGTGCGCGCGCAACGCGCGAGCGTCGTCTTCAGCGTGCCGTCGCTCTACCGCAATCTGCTGAAGGAAGGGCTCGCCGCGCAACTTGCGCAGGCCGGCGTGCGGACGTTCGTGTCCGCGGGCGAGGCGCTGCCCGCGACGATTCGCGACGAATGGAAGCGCCAGACCGGCACGACGATCGTAAACGGCTTCGGCGCGTCGGAGACGCTCGTGCTCGTGCTCGTCGACCGCGACGACGGGCAGGGCTTCCGCGCGTCGCCCGGCATCGACGTCGCACCTTTCGTCGACGTGCAATCGGGCGGAGCACACGACGCGCCGGGACGCATCCTGATACGCGGCAGCACCGTCGCGCTCGGCTATTGGAATCGGCCGGATGCACAGGCCGAGCACTTCCGCGACGGCGCCTTCGCGCCATCGGACCTGTTCCAGCAGGATGGACGCGGCGGCTGGCGCTTCGCCGGGCGCGAGGATTCGCTCGTCAAGGTGCGCGGGCGCTGGGTCGACCTGGTCGAGCTCGAGCAGCGGGTCGCGCTCGCATGCCCCGCGGTCGCGGAAGCCGCCGCGGTCACCGTGCACGATGTCGACGGCGTCGACACCGTCGCACTCTTCTTCGTCGCCCGCGCGGGGTCGCCCCCGCTCGACCCGGCGGCGCTGCGCGAGCACGCCGATCGGTTGCCGCCGTACCAGCGGCCACAATGGTTCCATCAACTCGATGCGCTGCCGCGCACGCCGACCGGAAAGTTGTTGCGCCGCCGCCTGCGCGACCTGCATTACGCGGTGGCGCAGGCCGAGGCGTCGGCTTTGCGCGAAGAAAGCGGCGATGCTCGTCGCTGAACGCCGCGGCCACGTCCTCGTCGCCACGCTCGCGCGGCCGCCGGTCAATGCGATCGACGCAGCGCTGCTCGGGCGGCTGGAGGCGATCGTCGCGCAAGCCGAAACCGACGAATCGATCTCGCTGCTGCATCTGCGCAGCGCGCAGCGCGTGTTCTGCGCGGGCGCCGACCTCGGCTTGATGCGCGCGTGCTTCGCCGAGGGCGCGCCCGAGCGCATGGTGGCGCTGGTGCGCGTCATGCAGCAGGTGTTCACGCGCATCGAGCACGCGCCGTTCGTGACGCTCGCCGAAATCGGTGGCGCCGCGCTCGGCGGCGGTCTCGAGCTCGCGCTTGCGTGCGACCTGCGCGTGGCCGCGCACGAAGCGCAACTCGGATTGCCCGAGATCGGCCTCGGCCTGTTGCCGGCCGCCGGCGGCACGCAGCGGCTCACGTCGCTCTGCGGGCCCGGCGTCGCGCGGCGATTGATCCTCGGCGGCGAGACGGTCGATGGCCGGGAGGCGTGCGACCTCGGGCTGGTGCAGTGGGCGTCGCCTGCCGAGGCAGTCGCCGACTTCGCCGCGGCACTCGCGCAGCGCGTTGCCGCGCATCCGCGCGACGCCATCGCGGCGAACAAGCGATGCATCGCGATCGCCACGGCGGCGGCGAAGTCGGGATTCGCCGCGGAGATCGACGAGACGCGGCTGCTCTACGCGGCAGCGTCGACGCAGGAGCGCATCGCCGCGTTCCTCGATCGGCCGCACCGCGCGGCCTCCGCGTAACGCCCGCGACAAGGCCAACGCGATCACGAACCGTCATTTGCAAGGGAGAGACGCAATGGATCTGCAGGACCAGCTCGCCGTCGTGACCGGGGCGGCCTCGGGCATCGGGCGCGCGACGGCACACGCGCTCGGCGCCCAGGGCGCGCATGTCGTCGTCGCCGACATCGACCACGAGGGCGGCGAGAAGACCGTCGCCGCACTGCGCGAGCACGGCGCGAAGGCCGAGTACGTGCCGGTCGACATGACCGACGCGGCGTCGATCGCTGCGTTCGCCGATGCGGTGCACGCGCGCGATCGCACGGTCGACGTGCTCGTCAATGGTGCCGGCTGGGGTCGCACGGCGCCGTTCTGGGAAGGGACGCCCGAGTTCTGGCAGAAGCTCATCGCGCTGAACCTGGTGGGACCGATGACGCTCGCCAAGGCGCTGCTCCCGAAAATGATCGAGCGCAAGCAGGGCCGCATCGTGAACGTCGCGAGCGACGCCGGCCGCGTCGGCAGCCTGGGCGAGACCGTTTACTCGGCGGCGAAGGGCGGCCTCATCGCGTTCACGAAATCGCTCGCGCGCGAGACGGCGCGGCACGGCATCAACGTCAACTGCGTGTGCCCGGGCCCGACCGAAACGCCTCTCCTGGCGTCGGTGCCGGAGGGACACCTCGAGGCGTTCAAGAAGGCCATTCCGCTGCGGCGCTTCGGCAAACCGGCGGAGATCGCAGACGCGGTGGCATTCCTCGCAGGACCGCGCTCGACGTACATTAC
>DASTIY010000410.1:0-5496 GCA_035717085.1 Casimicrobiaceae bacterium
GGTGGACCGGGTACTGAGCGCGCGCTCGCCGGCCAACGCACCCCTCTCTAGGAGCGCTCGTGCAAGACCTCGCGTATCTCTTCCACGGCTTCGCCGTCGTGCTGTCGCCGTTCAACATCGGCCTGATGCTGCTCGGCATCGTGCTCGGCGTCGTCATCGGCGTGCTGCCGGGGCTCGGTGCGGCGAACGGCATCGCGATCCTGCTGCCGCTGACGTTCACGATGCCGCCGACGTCGGCGATCATCATGCTGTCGTGCATCTACTGGGGGGCGCTGTTCGGCGGCGCGATCGCGTCGATCCTGTTCAACATTCCGGGGGAGCCGTGGTCGGTGGCGACGACCTTCGACGGCTACCCGCTCGCGCAACAGGGACGCGCGGGCGAGGCGCTGACGACGTCGTTCACGTCGTCGTTCGTCGGCGCGTTCTTCGCAGTGCTGATGATCACGTTCCTCGCGCCGGTCATCGCGCGCTTCGCGCTGCAGTTCGGACCCGCCGAATATTTCTCCGTCTACCTCCTGACGTTCTGCAGCTTCGTCGGCATGGGCAAGGGGTCGCCCGCGAAGATTCTCGCGGCGATGATGATCGGCTTTGCGCTGTCGACCGTCGGCATCGACATCGTCACCGGCCAGTTGCGGATGACCTTCGGGCTCACGAGCCTGATGAAGGGCTTCGACTTCCTGATCGCGGTCATTGGTCTCTTCGGCATCGGCGAGATCCTGCTGTCGATGGAGGAGGGTCTCGCCTTTTCCGGCGCGTCCGCGCGCATCGATCCGAAGGTCGTCTGGGAGACGTGGAAGAAGCTGCCGCGCTTCTGGCTCACGTTCCTGCGCAGCACCGTGATCGGCATCTGGATGGGCATTACGCCGGGCGGCGCGACGCCCGCGTCGTTCATGAGCTACGGCGCGGCGAAGAAGTTCTCGAAGGACGGCGACAAGTTCGGCACCGGCGAAGTGGAGGGCCTGGTTGCGCCGGAAACCGCTGCGCACGCGGCCGGCACCAGCGCGCTGCTGCCGATGATCACGCTCGGCATCCCCGGCTCGCCCACCGCCGCGGTGCTGCTCGGCGGTCTGCTGATCTGGGGATTGCAGCCGGGCCCGCTGCTCTTCCAGGAGAAGCCCGACTTCGTCTGGGGCCTGATCGCGAGCATGTACCTGGGCAACGTCGCCGGCCTCATCGTCGTCCTGTCGCTCGTGCCGCTCTTCGCGGCGATCCTGCGCATTCCTTTCGCGATCATCGCGCCGGTGATCATCGTGATCTGCGGCATCGGCGCCTACACCGTCAACAACTCGATGCACGACATCTGGTTCATGCTGGGCTTCGGCGTCGTCGGCTACGTCTTCAAGAAGCTCAACTACCCGATGGCACCCCTCGTGCTCGCGCTGGTGCTCGGCAACGCGGCCGAGAGCTCGTTCCGGCAGGCGATGTTGTCGTCGCAGGGCAGCCTCGGCATCCTGTTCTCGAACGGCCTCGTCGGCGGCATCACCACGCTCGCGCTGATCATGCTGTTCTGGCCGCTGATCTCGAAGGCGCTGCGAACCGTGCGCCCCGCGCGCACGACGAAGCTGCCGGAGGAGCAGCCCGTCGATTGACGCTCGGCCGCAAAGGGGGCTGCGTGAGTACCGATCGCGCGAGCGCGCAGGGCTGCGCGCGTTGAGCGTCGCGGCGCACGGACGCCTCCAGGCGCCTGTTCCCCGAACGGCGTGACGCTCCAACGAGCGCGGCATCTGCGCCCGCCGACGCTTGCAAGACGCTGCTACGCCGAATCCGAGTGGGCCGCAAACCTTTCGCGTAACAAATTTTTCTGCACCTTCCCCATCGCATTGCGCGGCAGCTCGTCGACGACATAGACGCGCTTCGGCACCTTGAACGACGCGATGTCGCCGCGCAGTGCGCCGATGATCTGCGACGCATCGACGTGCGCGCCGGATCGGGGAACGATGACCGCCGTCACCGCCTCGCCGAAATCGGGATCCGGCACGCCGATCACGGCCGATTCCACGACGCCCGGCAACGCGTCGATGCGTTCCTCGATCTCCTTCGGATAGACGTTCAGGCCGCCGGTGATGATCAGGTCTTTCGCGCGCCCGACGAGGCGCAGATAACCCTGCGCTTCGCCCTCGGCGACCCACTCGCCCATGTCGCCGGTGCGAAACCAGCCGTCGGCGGTGAATTCGTCGCGCGTCTTGTCGGGCATCCGCCAGTAGCCTGCGAAAACGTTCGGTCCGCGCACCTGTACGCTGCCGATCGTGCCGGGTTCGCGGGGATCGCCTGCGTCGTCGACGACGCGCACGCTCACCCCGGGCAGCGGTCGCCCGACCGTGCCCGGCGCACGCGGGCCCTCCAACGGGTTCGACGTGATCATTCCGGTCTCGGTCATGCCGTATCGCTCGAGGATCGCGTGGCCGGTGCGCGCGCGGAACTCGGCGTGCGTTTCGGACAGCAACGGCGCCGACCCGGAGACGAACAGACGCACGTTCTGCGCGGCTTCGCGCGTGAGCCGCGGCGATGCCAGCAGGCGCGCATAGAACGTCGGCACGCCCATCATCACGGTCGCCTGCGGCAACAGGCCGATGACCTCGTCGACGTCGAAGCGCGGCAGCCACAGCATGTGCGCGCCGGACAGCAGCACGCAATGGATCGCGACGAACAGCCCGTGCACGTGGTAGATCGGCAGCGCGTGCAGCAGCACGTCGCCGCGCGTGAACGCCCACGCCTCGACGAGCGCGAGCGCGTTCGACGCGAGATTGCGATGCGTGAGCGACGCGCCTTTCGACCGTCCCGTCGTGCCCGACGTATAGAGGATCGTCGCGAGGTCGTCGGGCTTCGAATGCACGGTCGCGAAGGCCGTCGGTTCATCGCGCGCGCGATCCCACAATTCGCCGCCGCGAGCATCGACGGTCAGCACGAGCGCGCCGTTGGCGATCGTCTCGATCGTGCCGAGGCTTTCCGGGCGGCAGACGATGACGCGCGGCTGCGCATCGGCGAAGAAATATTCGAGCTCGCGCTTCTGGTAGGCGGTATTGAGCGGCAGGTAGACGAGGCCCGCGCGAAGGCATGCGAGATAGAGCGCGACGACCTGCCAATGCTTGTCCGCCTGGACGGCGACGCGGTCGCCGGGGACGCAGCCTGCACGCACAAGCGCGTTCGCGATGCGCGCGGACGCCTGCGCGAGCTCGTCATAATGCACGACGCCGTTGCCTGGAACGACGATGCAGGGCTGCTCGCTGCCCGACGGGAAATGGGACTCGATCAGCGCGTAGAGATTGGCATTCATTGCGTCGGCCCGCTCGCATCGGCACGCGAATCGGCGTGCGACGGCGCCCGACCGATTATTTCACACCGATGAGCGACGCCCGCGCCGCACACGTTCCCGCATCCCGCGTTGCGAATTCGCTGCGCGACGCCGCTCCCGTCGCCCGCATCGAATCGATTGCCGACGTCGGCAGCGTCGTGCCGCGGCCGACGCTCGGCCCGAGCCCGCACGTTGCACGCTTCGGCCTCGCATTGCGCGACGACGACGGCATCGTGATCGCATCGGCTGCACTCGACGGCGCGCCGGTGTTGATCGCAGCGCAGGACGCGCGCTACCTCGCGGGCAGCGTTGGCGAGCGTCACGGCCATGCGCTGGCGGCCATGTTCGACGCGGCGTGCAAGGACCGCGTATCGGCGATCGTGTTGCTGCTCGCATCGGGCGGTGTGCGGCTGCACGAAGCGAATGCCGCCGAGCTCGCGCTCGCCCGCGCGCTGCGCTCGTTGCTCGACGCGCGCGTTGCCGGAATCCCCGTCGTCGCAATCGCCGTCGGCGGCGTCTTCGGCGGCACCTCGGTGCTCGCGTGCGCGGCCGATCGCTTCGCGATGCTGCCGGGCAGCCGCCTCGGCCTGTCGGGCCCGAAGGTGCTCGAATCGGTGCACGGCGCGTGGGAACTCGACGCGAGCGACACGCGTGACGTCGATGCGGTCTACGGCGCGCAGGCGCGCCAACGCGCCGGCCTCGTCGAGCTCGTTGCCGACGATGCCGATGCGATCCGCGGATGGATCGTTCGTGCCGTGCGCGAGCGCGACGACTTCGAAGCCAGCGTCCTCGCCACGCAGGCGCGGCTTGCGCGTCGCGTCGAAGGCGACGCCGTGCAGTCGCCCGCGTTCGCGGCGCTACCGTGCTTCGCCGATGCAGCACCCGTCGACGCGCCGCGCCTGCTCTGGCGAGCGCCGCGATGCTGGCTCACGCGTCCGAATTCGGTGACGACGGTCGGGCCCGCCGACGCGCACGCCCTCGACGCGGCGCTGCTCGCCAACGTCGCGGTTCATCGTCCGACGCGCCTGCCGCTCGTCATCGTCGAGGATTCGGCTGGGCACACGGTCTCGCGCGCGGCCGAGATGAAGCTGGTTTCGCACTACCTTGCGCACCACGCGTCGGTGCTCGCGCTGCTGCGTGCGAAGGGCACGCCGCTCGTCGGACTTCTCGCCGGCACCGGGCACAGCGCCGCGTTCTTCTCGAATGCGCTGCAGGCCGAGCGGTTGTATGCCCTCGCGTCCGCACGCGTCGTCGCGATGGAGCCCGCGGCGGTCGCGCGCGTCACCGGCCTCGCGGCGGGATCGCTGATCGAGGACGATCCGTTGCTCGGTCAGCCGGTGCGGCATTTCGCCGCGCAGGGCGGCATCACCGCGATCATCGACGACGCGACGCTCGACGCGATGCAGATCGCGTAAGAGCGCGTTCAGCGCCGGTGAACAGGTCCTAGTCGCGATCGTCGGGCGCTTCGCCCGACGTCGCACGCGCGAGGCGATCGGCGATCGCGGACCAGGCGGTGTCGTCGCGCACACGCTCGATGAGAATGGCGTCGGCGTCGGCGTCGTCGAGTGCGCGCAGGTTCGCGTAGAGCACGTGCGCGTACAGGCGCGCATCGTCGGGCGCCGGGATCCACAGACCCTCGAACGCGGCGGGGCGCGGCGTGTGCCACGCGAGCACCGCTACGCGCTCGTCGCGATCCTCGAGTTGCGCGAGCTCCGCGAGCAGCGCGTCGGAGGCGACGAGCGATGCGGGGGTGCGCGGCGCGTAGTGCGACGGCAGCGATCCCGACGCGCGCGGCGCGGACGTCTCGCGTGCCGCCGGCGCGCGGCCCAGCACGCGCGCGATCGCATCCTGGCCGATGGCGCCCGGGCGCAACAGCATCGGCGTCGCGGTCGTGCACGCGACGATCGTGCTCTCGATGCCGACGGGGCTCGCGCCGCCGTCGAGCACGAGATCGACGCCGTCGCCGAGATCGTCGACGACGTGCTGCGCGGTCGTCGCCGAGACGTGGCCGAAGCGGTTCGCGGACGGAGCCGCGATGCCGCCGCCGAACGCACGCAACAAGGCCTGCGCGACGGGATGCGAAGGCGCACGCAGCCCGACGCTCGCCTGTCCACCGGTCACCGTATCGTCGACGTGCGCGGCGCGCGGCACGATCAACGTGAGCGGGCCGGGCCAGAACGCTTCGGCGAGCGCGCGCGCGGCAT
>DASTIY010000411.1:0-8635 GCA_035717085.1 Casimicrobiaceae bacterium
GCTGAAGCCGCGCGGCGTTGCTGCCGGCCGGGGTCACCGCCCCGGCTGGCTGATCGCAATCCTGCGCTTCCACTGACCATGCGCCGCATCGCGCGCCTGTTCGCCGATCATGTCGCCGTCGGCCTGATGGGGACGATGTTCGCCTCGTTCCTGCTGCAGATCGCGTTCCGCTACGTGCTGAACCGGCCGCTCGGCTGGACCGAGGAAGTCACGGTCATTTGCTGGGTGTGGGTCGTGCTGTGGACGGCGTCGTTCATCCTGACCGACGACGAAGAGGTGCGCTTCGACATCGTCTACGGGGCGGTATCCCCCGGCGTGCGGCGTGCGTTCACGATCGTCACGAGCGTCGCGATCATCGCGCTGCTCCTGCTCTCGTTGCCCGCCACCTGGCGCTACGTGGTCTTCATGAAGCGCGAGCATTCGGCGTACCTGCACATGCGCTTCGACTTCGTGTATTCGATCTACCTCATGTTCATCCTGGCGGCGGTCGTGCGGCACGGCCGGCTGCTGTGGCGGGCGTTGCATGCGCGCGGCATCGCCGCGCCCACCGTGGGGCCCGACGTCCCATGACGGCCTCGCCATTCACCATCTGCATCGTCTCGCTGATCGCGCTCGCCTCGCTCGGCCTGCCGATCGGCCTGTCGATGATCGGTGCTTCGATCTTCTACCTTGCGATCGCCAACCTCGACCTCGCGACGGCCGCCGAGCAGATCCTGAACGGCCTCTACAACAGCTACGTGCTGTTGGCCGTTCCGCTGTTCATCCTCGCCGCGGACCTGATGAACACCGGCAGTCTCACCGACCGGTTGCTGAAGTTCTGTCTGGTGCTCGTCGGCCGCTTTCGCGGCGGCCTCGGCCACGTCAACGTCGTCTCCAACGTGATCTTCGCCGGCATGTCGGGGTCGGCGATCGCCGACGCGGTGGGCATCGGCCGCGTGATCATCAGCATGATGACGCGCGACGGGAAGTACCCGGTGTCGTACGCCGCGGCGATCACCGCGTCGGCGGCGATCATCGGACCGATCATCCCGCCATCGATTCCGATGGTCGTGTACGCGCTCGTCGCGGACACGTCGATCGGCTACCTCTTCCTCGGCGGCGTCGTTCCCGGCCTGATGCTCGGCATCGCGTTCATGATCATGAATTCGATCCTCGCGCGGCGGCGCGACTATCCCGTCGAGGAGGCGGTGCCGCTGCGCGACATCGCGCCCGCGGCGTGGAACGCGCTGCCCGCGCTGCTGCTGCCGGTCATCCTGCTCTTCGGCATCTACGGCGGCGTGATGACACCGACCGAGGGCGCGGCGGCCGCGGCCGCGTACGCGCTGCTCGCGGCGGCGCTCATCTACCGTGCGTTGTCGGCACGCCAGCTCTACGGCGTGCTCCTGTCGAGCGCGCGCGCGACGGCAGGTGTCGGCATGCTGATCGCGGGCGCCCTCGCCTTCAACTACGTCGTGACGATCGAGAACATTCCGGCCTCGGTCGCGCATTTCATGGCGAGCTTCCATCTGTCGCCCAACGCGTTCCTGCTGCTCGTGAACGCGATCCTGCTCGTGCTGGGCTGCCTGCTCGAAGGAACGACGATCCTCCTCGTCATCGTGCCGATCATGATTCCGACGGCGCGCGCGCTCGGTCTCGACATGGTCCATTTCGGCGTGGTCGTCGTCATCAACGTCATGATCGGCCTCGTGACGCCGCCCTTCGGCCTGCTGCTCTTCATCGTCGCCAACATGACGAAGCAGCCGCTCGCGGTCATCGTGCGCGAGTGCGTGCCGTTCATCGTCGCCGCGATCGTCGTGCTCGCGATCGTGACGTTCGTGCCCGAAACGATCCTGTGGCTGCCGAAGATGTTCGGCTACAAGGGATAGCGAGACTGCAACGCTCATGAACCAGCCGATCCACGTCCTCAACGGACCGAATCTCAACCGCCTCGGCACGCGCGAGCCCGCGATCTACGGGACCGCCACGCTGGCGGACGTCGAGGCCGCGTGCCGCGCGGAAGCCGGTGCGATCGACATCGTGTTCCGGCAATCCAACAGCGAGGGACAGCTCGTCGATTGGATTCACGAGGCGATCGGCACGGCCCGCGGCATCGTCTTCAATCCGGCCGGCTATTCGTTCACCTCGATCGCAATCCTCGATGCGCTCAAGATGTACGACGGGCCGATCGTCGAAGTGCATCTTTCGAACATTCATCGGCGAGAGGCGATTTATCAGCGGTCGCTCGTCTCGACGGTCGCGGCCGGCGTCATCGCGGGGCTCGGCGTGCTCGGTTATCGGCTGGCGATCCGCGCGATCATGGAACGTGCGCAGGACGTACCGCCGGCGCGCCCGTGATCACCGGGAAGACCGAGCTCGTCGCGCACATCGGTTATCCGACCGATGCGTTCAAGGCGCCGCTCATCTACAACCCGTGGTTCGAAAGCCGCGGCATCGATGCGATCGTCGTGCCGATGGGCTGCCAACCCGGCGACTACCCGGCGTTCCTGCGCGCGCTGTTCCGGCTCACGAACATCCGCGGCGCGCTCGTCACGATGCCGCACAAGGTGAATACGGTCGCGCTCCTCGACGTGCGAAACGAGGCGGTCGACGTCGCCGGGTCCTGCAATGCGGTGCGCCGCGATCCCGACGGCCGGCTGCGCGGCGACATGTTCGATGGCGCGGGCTTCACGCGCGGTGTGCTGCGGAAGGGCGTCGCATTGCGCGGCGCGAGCTGCCTCGTCGTCGGCGCCGGCGGCGTCGGTTCGGCGATCGCGGCGTCGCTCGGGGCGGAAGTTGTCGCGTCGATCGCGGTCTGCGATGTCGATCGCGACGCCGCGCATCGTCTCGTCGAGCGGCTGCGCCGCGTATATCCGAAGGTCCGTGCCGAGGTACGCGATAACGACCCCGCGGGCTACGACATCGTCGTCAACGCGACGCCGCTCGGCATGCGCGACGACGATCCGCTGCCGTTCGACGTCGAGCGCCTCTCGGCGCGTACGTTCGTAGGGGAAGTGGTGATGAAGGAGGCGATGACGCCGCTTCTTCGTGCGGCGGCCGCGCGCGGCTGCCGCTATCAGGTCGGCACCGACATGCTGTTCGAAATGATTCCTGCCTACCTCGAATTCTTCGGGTTCGGCACGGCGACCGCCGACGAGTTGCGCGCGGTCGCGCGCCTCGTGTAGGCTCGGTAAACGAGCCGTCGCGCTTGCGGCGGCGCTGCGGGCTCATGCCATTGGCATGACGATTGCACTTCGCGACGCGGACTTCGCTCGCACGCAGGAGATCAACGTGGACATGTACTGGTTGCCTATCGGCCTCGCCGCCGTGCTCGTGCTGCTCGTGCTGGTGCTGGCGCGGCTCGTGGGCAACGCGAAGCGGCGCGAGATCCGCAAGAAGCTCGGGCTTCCCGAGCGGTCGCGTCTCACGCCCGAGCAGCAGGCGGCTTTCATGGCGTTCGAGAACACGGACATGAAGCTCAAGAAGAGCTTCCCGACGATGACCGATACGCAACGGCAGGCGATGGCGCGTGACGTGCTGCGCGACCGCGGCATGCTGCCGAAGAAGAGCAAGGCGCGCTGACGCTTTACGGCGCATCGCCGCGCAACGTGCCGCGCGGCGTCGCGTCCCCGGCCTCGAGCCGGCATCGAAAGCGCCGGGCTACGCCAGCGGCGCGACCTTCATCACCTCGTCGGCCGTCGTCATCCCGCCCGCGATCTTCATCGCGCCCGAGACGCGCAACGGCTTCATCCCGTCGCGGAACGCCTGCTCGCGAATCGCGCGGTCGTCGGCCTCGTGCGTGACGAGCCGGCGCAGCGCCGGCGTCATCAGCATGATTTCGTAGAGACCGACGCGGCCGAGATAGCCGGTCATCCGGCATTCGAGGCAGCCCACCACGCCCATCGTCTTTGCGGGCTTCTCACCGCGCCATGGCGACGTGATCGCCTGCCACGTCGCATCGTCGGGAGGATCGACGGGCGCCTTGCAATGCGGGCACAACGTGCGCACGAGCCGTTGCGCCATCACGCCGAGCAGCGTCGAATTGATGAGATACGCCGGAATGCCGAGGTCGAGCATCCGCGTGACGGCCGACGGCGCGTCGTTGGTGTGCAGCGTCGACAGCACCAGGTGGCCCGTCAGCGCGGCCTGCACCGCCATGTCGCCGGTGTCGCGGTCGCGAATTTCGCCGACCATGATGATGTCGGGATCCTGGCGCAGCAGCGTGCGCACGCCGCCGGCGAAATCGACCCCGATCGACGCCTGGACCTGCATCTGGTTGAACGCCGGCTCGATCATCTCGATCGGATCCTCGATCGTGCAGACGTTCACCTCGGGCGTCGCGAGTCCCTTCAGCGTCGAGTAGAGCGTCGTCGTCTTGCCCGATCCGGTGGGGCCCGTCACGAGGATGATCCCGTTCGGCTGGCCGGTCATCGCCTCCCACCGCGCGCGGTCGTCGCTCGTGAAGCCGAGATCGTGGAAATCGCGGACGAGCACTTCGGGGCTGAAGATGCGCATCACGATCTTCTCGCCGAACGCGGTCGGCATCGTCGAGATGCGTAGCTCGATCTCCTGCCCGTCGGGCGCGACGGTCTTGATGCGGCCGTCCTGCGGCCGGCGCTTCTCGACGATCTCCATCCGCGCGAGCAGCTTGATGCGCGACGTGACGGCGTTCAGCACGGCGGTCGGAATCGCGTAGACCTGATGCAGGACGCCGTCGATGCGAAAGCGGACGAGACCGACGTCGCGGCGCGGCTCGATGTGGATGTCGGACGCGCGCTGGTCGAACGCGTACTGCCACAGCCAGTCGACGATGTGCACGACGTGCTGGTCGTTCGCGTCGAGGTTGCCATGCCGGCCGAGCTCGACGAGCTGCTCGAAATTGCGCGCGATCGCAAAGTCGCCGCGCGAGCTCTCCTGCGCGCGCTTCATCGAGCGCGCGAGGTTGAAGAACTCGCCGATGTAGCGCCGCACGTCGACCGGATTGGCGAACACGAACCGGACGTCGAGCTTCAGGATCCGCGCAAGCTCGTCGGCGAAGCTGCGCACGAACGGCTCGCCGGTCGCCACCGTGAGCGTCTGGCGATCCACGGCGACCGGGAGGATGCGGTAGCGCTCGGCGTACGCGTTCGACATCGTCGCGGTCACCGCGCCGAGATCGACCTTCAACGGATCGACGTGCATGTACGGGACGCCGAGGCGGCCCGCGAGCCATTCGACGAGCGCGTCGAGCGTGAGCACCTTCCCGGGCGGTTTCTGCGAACGCAGCCGCTGGTCGGCGATCAGCTCGAGCGGATGCTCGAAGCGCTGTGTGCGCGCGCTCGCGAGACGGTCGGCGTCGGCCTGCGCGATCAGGCCGTCGGCGAGCATCAGCGTCAGGATCTCGTCGAGGCGCAGGCGGCGGTCGGCCACCGCGGCCGGCTTGGCGGAGCCCGCCCCCGGTGGGTCGGGACGCGCCGCGTCGGTGAGAGGCGTTGCCATCGAGGGCACTTTACACTGTGGTTCTCGCCTGCGAGGAGCACGATCGATGCCGATGATCGAGGAGACACGCGTCGAGGCGCGCGCGGTCGACATCACGACGCTACGGGTCGACGCGATCGTCAACGCCGCAAACGGCTCGTTGCTGGGCGGTGGCGGTGTCGATGGTGCGATCCACCGGGCGGCGGGGCCTGAACTGCTCGACGAATGCCGGCGGCTCGGCGGCTGCCCCACCGGCGAAGCGCGCGTCACCGGCGGCTACCGCCTGCCCGCGCGTTACGTTATCCACACCGTGGGGCCGATATGGCGTGGCGGCGGCCACGGCGAACCGGAGCTTCTTGCCGCGTGCTACCGGCATTCGCTCGCGCTCGCGCAATCGCTCGGGGTCACGTCGATCGCCTTTCCCGCGATCAGTTGCGGCGTCTACGGCTATCCCGTGGCGTCCGCCACCGCGATCGCGGTGCGCGAAGTCACCACCGCCGTGGCGTCGATGCCTGCGCTCGCGCACGTCGTCTTCGCGTGCTTCGGCGCGGATGTGCTCGCAGCGTACGAGCGTGCGCTCGCGCGACATGGCAGCATCTGAACCAAGCGCATCGCGGTGAGTTCGAAAGTAGAATTCGGCGTCACTCCGCCGCGGGCGGGGACCTCGCCCAAGGAGACGATGATGAGATTCGCCAACGCACTCGCATCCGTTGTCGTGCTCGCTGCGCTCGCCGTGCCGGCGTGCGCACAGCGCTGGGGTGGTTACGACGACGGACGCCGTGGCGGTGCGAACGGCGGGTACGGCGCGCCGCGCAACTACGCCCCACAAGGCGTCTGGGCCGTGGGGACGTACTACGGCGAGAACAGCGCGAACGGCACGCCGGAGACGATCACGATCCAACCCGATGGGACGGTCGAATTGCGCACCCGCGGCAAGGCGCCCGAATACGGAACGTTTGCCGGCGAAACGCTCACGGTCGGCTCGCGGATCAGCAAGGTCGAGCCGGCGCGCGGCGGCATCGTCATCGACGGTTCGTACTATCGCCGCTGAAAGGTAGGGCGCCCTACTTCCGATCGCTGCTGAAAGATGGGGTCTGACCCGCGTCAGACCCTGCTTGAAGGGAAGCAGGATCCGATTCCGCCCGTCAGGTCTCGGCCGATTCGGGCTTGCCGTTCGTCGCCGGCACCTGGAACACCTCGCGCACGTACGCGACGTACGACGGGTCGTAATCCATCGTCTTCGACGGCTCGTCGCTGATTTTCGCGACCGGTTGGCCGTTGCATCGCGTCATCTTGATCACGATCGCGAGCGGCTCGTAGCCCAGGTCGTTGGTGAGGTTGGTGCCGATGCCGAACGCCGTCTGGCTGCGACCGCGGAAGTATTCGAAGAGACGCTGCGCGAGCGGCACGTTCAGGCTGTCCGAGAAGACCATCGCCTTCGTGCGCGGATCGATGCGCATCCGCTGGTAGTGCGCAATCAGCTTCTCGCCCCACTCGAACGGATCGCCCGAGTCGTGGCGCACGCCGTCGAACAGCTTGCAGAAGAAGAGATCGAAGTCGCGCAGGAACGCATCCATGCCGAACACGTCGGACAGCGCGATGCCGAGATCGCCGCGATATTCGCGTGCCCACGTGTTGAACGCGAACACCTGCGAATCGCGAAGCCGCGGACCGACCGCCTGGCACGCCTGCAGGTATTCGTGCGCCATCGTGCCGAGCGGCGTCAGGCCCTGCTCGAGCGCGAACTGCACGTTGCTCGTGCCGACGAATTTTTCGCCGATGCCCGCGTGCAGCTCGGCCACGACGCGGCGCTGCCAGTCGCGCGAGAAGCGGCGCCGCGTGCCGTAGTCGGCGATGCGGAACGCGGGATCGGGTACGCCATTGAGCTGCTCGATCTTCTTCGCGAGCCGCCGCTCGCCCTCCGCGAAGTCCGGCTGCGGATGAACGCTCCGGTTGTAGACCTCGGAGACGATCGCGAGCACGGGCACTTCGAACATGATGGTGTGCAGCCAGGGCCCCTTGATCGTGATGTCGATCTCGCCCGTGCGGTCCTGCAGCGGGCTTACGTGAATGAAGCGCTCGTCGAGCTGGAACAGGCCCAGCAGATCGACGTAATCGCTCTTGAAGAAGCGCCAGCTTCGCAGGTAATCGAGCTCGCGCCGCGTGAAGCGCAGCTTGCACAGGTCGGCGATCTCGCGTCGAATCTCGCCCACGTACGGCGTGAGGTCGACGCCACCGTTGCGGCACTTGAATCGATACTCGACCTGCGCAGTCGGAAAGTGATGCAGGACGACCTGCATCATCGTGAACTTGTAGAGGTCGGTGTCGAGCAGGGACTCGATCATCATGCTGCGATCTTACCGCGGCCGCTGCGGCGGCCTCCCTCGGCGGGCCGGTCGCGGCTATGATTGCCGGATCGCCTCGCTTCGAACGCCCGATGCTCGTCAGCTGCGTCGCCTACGAACACGGTCACAAGATCGCCGACATCCCGCCCGAGGACATCAGCGATTACGTGCGCCGGCCCAACTGCTTCGTCTGGGTGGCGCTCGTCGAGCCGACGCGCGAGGAGTTGGACGAGATGGCGAAGGAGTTCGGACTGCACGAGCTCGCCGTCGAGGACGCGCGCAAGGGTCACCAGCGGCCGAAGATCGAGGAGTACGGCGATTCGCTGTTCGCCGTGCTGCATCCGGCCGAGATGATCCAGGGCCCCGACGGCCGCGAGGAGCTCAACATCGGCGAGGTCGACATCTTCGTCGGCCGCAACTACGTGCTGACCGTGCGCCACCGTACGCAGGTCGGCTTCTCCGGCGTGCGCGCGCGCACCGAGCGCGAGCCCGAGAATCTTTCGAACGGCTCGGGCTTCGTCTTCTACGCGCTGCTCGACAACGTCGTCGATCGCTACTTTCCGGTGCTCGACCAGCTCGAGACGCGGCTCGAAGCGGCCGAGGAGCAACTCTTCACCGGCGCCGCGACGCGCAGCAAGATCGAGGAGCTCTACGGGCTCAAGCGCGAGCTGATGGCGCTGAAGCACGTCGTCTCGCCTTTGATGGAAGCGGTCGGGAAGCTGTTCGGCGGGCGCGTCCCGCAGCTATGCGGCGGCAGCCAGGAATATTTCCGCGACGTCTACGACCACCTCGCGCGCATCAACGGCACGATCGACAGCACGCGCGAAATGCTGACGACGGCGATCCAGGTGAATCTG
>DASTIY010000412.1:0-2448 GCA_035717085.1 Casimicrobiaceae bacterium
TGCACTGGATCCGCGCGGCGGCGCCGTACGTGCACGCCTTTCGCGACAAGACCTTCGTCATCGCCTTCGGCGGCGAGGTCGTCGCCGACGAATCGTTCCTCGGCGTCGTCCACGACTTGAACCTCCTGCACAGCCTCGGCATCCGGCTGATCGTCGCGCACGGCTGCCGCCCGCAGGTCGAGGCGATCCTCGCCGCGCAGAACATCGAGAGCCGCTTCGCCGCGAACGGCGTGCGCATCACCGACAACGAGACGATGGACTGCGTGCTCGAAGCGGCCGGCCAGGTGCGCGCGCGCATCGAGGCGCTGCTGTCGCTCGGGCTCGCCAATTCACCGATGGCCGGCGCACGCAACCGCGTGTCGAGCGGCAACTACCTGACCGCGAAGCCGATGGGCATCGTCGAAGGGGTCGACATGCAGCTCTCCGGAGAAGTGCGGCGCATCGATACCGAGGCGATCCAGCAGCGGCTCGACGACGGAGACATCGTGCTGATCTCGCCCACCGGCTATTCGCCGACCGGCGAGATCTTCAACCTGACCGTCGAGGAAGTCGCGATGCAGTGCGCCGTGCGCATGGACGCGACGAAGCTCATCTTCTTCACGGACGCAGATGGGGTGCGCAACGCCCGGCGTCAACTGATCACCGACCTGTCGACGACCGACGCCGAGAAGCTGCTGGCGCGTCCCGAGCGTCTGCCGCCGGACATCCGCCTGTACCTGCCGGCCGCCGTGCGCGCGTGCAACAACGGCGTCAAGCGGGCGCACCTCATCAGCCGCCACATGGACGGCGCGCTCCTGATCGAGCTCTTCACGCGTGACGGCGTGGGCACGATGGTCGCGGCGACGCCGCTCGCGCACCTGCGCAGCGCGACGATCGACGACGTCGGCGGCATCATCGCGATCATCGAGCCGCTCGAGGAGCAGGGCGTGCTCGTGCGCCGCTCGCGCGAGCGCCTCGAAAGCGAGATCGAGCGGTTCGTCGTCGCCGAGTACGACAATCACATCATCGGCTGCGCGGCGCTCTACGCGTTTCCGACCGAGCGCGTGGGCGAGCTCGCCGCGCTCGCCGTGCACCCCGATTTCCGACGCGAAGGGTATGGCGAGGCGTTGATGAACGAGATCGAGCAGCGCGCGCGCAAGCTCAAGCTGCGGGAGATCTTCGTGCTGACGACGCGCACCGCGCACTGGTTCCTCGAGCGCGGCTTTCGCACCGGCTCGGTCGTCGACCTGCCGCAGCAGAAGCAGGCGCTCTACAATTACCAGCGGAAATCCCAGGTGTACGTGAAGCCGCTCGACAAGGAATGACGATGGCGAGGATGGTCAACTGCGTGAAGCTCGGCCGCGAGGCGGAGGGCCTCGATTTTCCGCCGTACCCCGGTGAACTGGGCAAGCGGATCTACGAGAACGTGTCGAAGGAGGCGTGGGCGCAGTGGCTCAAGCACCAGACGATGCTCGTCAACGAGAATCGCCTGTCGCTCGCCGACGCGCGCGCGCGCAAGTGGCTCGCCGAGCAGATGGAGAAGCATTTCTTCGGCGGAGGCGCCGAGCTGCCGCCGGGTTACGTGCCGCCGACGCGCTGAGAGCGCGCCGCAACGCGCGCGTGAACGCGTACAAACGTCAACCCATTCGCGCGTGCGCCTTGACGGCGCGCTCGAGCAGCCGCGGCGCCTGCATGCGTTCGGCCCACGACGCAAACGCCGTTTGTGGCCCACGCCAGCGCAGGGTCTCGACGTCGACGAACAGCGGCTCGTCGCTGCGTAGCGTTGCCAGCACTTTGAAGCGTAGCGCAAGCTCGCGCCGCGTGCCGAGCGCGTCGTCGGGAAAGCGCTCGAGGGGACCGTATTGGCGCAGCATCCGCGCCGCGGTGACCGGACCGATGCCGGCAATGCCGGGATAGCCGTCGGCGCTGTCGCCGACGAGGGCGAGATAGTCGGGAATCAGCGGCGGGTCGACGCCGAATTTCGCGCGCACCTCCGCGGCATCGCGGATCTTTTTCGTCACCCGGTCGACCTGTACGACCCGGTCGTCGCGCACGCACTGCGCGAGATCCTTGTCCGGCGTCCAGATGCACACCTTGTCGACGGTCGGATCCTCCGAGGCGATCCGCGCCGCCGAGGCGAGCGCGTCGTCCGCCTCGAGCTCGACCATCGGCCAGACGACGACGCCCATCGCGACGAGCGCCTCCTCGAGCGGATGAAACTGTGCGAACAGCGCCGGCTCGATGCCCTCGCCCGTCTTGTAGCCGGGCCACAGCGCGTTTCGAAACGACTCGATCACGTGATCGGTCGCCACGCCGAGGTGCGTCGCGCCCTGCTCGAACAGTTGCAGCACCGTCTGCAGGACGCCGACGACGCCCCCGTAGGGTCGATCGCGACCTTTCGTGAAGCGGCGCAGGCCGTGGAAGTGGCGGAAAAGCTCGTACGTGCCGTCGACGAGGTGAACGATCATC
>DASTIY010000413.1:0-14306 GCA_035717085.1 Casimicrobiaceae bacterium
GACGGCCGCCGTGGCCATCGTCGGCAGCAGCAATGCGCCGAGCAGCATCGTCGCGACGATCGTCACGGCGTAGGTTTCGAACAGGTCGGCCGCCATCCCGGCGCAGTCGCCGACGTTGTCGCCCACGTTGTCGGCGATCACCGCGGGATTGCGCGGGTCGTCCTCGGGAATGCCCGCCTCGACCTTGCCGACGAGGTCGGCGCCGACGTCGGCGCCCTTCGTGAAGATGCCGCCGCCCAGACGGGCGAAGATCGAGATCAGCGAACCGCCGAACGCGAGCCCGACGAGCGGCTGGATCACGCCGTGCAGGCCTTCGTTCTCGAGATTGGGCGTGTAATGCGCGGATGCGATGAGGAACCAGTAGAAGCCGGCGACGCCGAGAAGGCCCAGGCCGACGACGAGCATCCCGGTGATGGCGCCGCCGCGAAACGCGACCGACAGCGCCTCGTTCAGCCCCGTGCGCGCCGCTTCCGCGGTGCGCACGTTCGAGCGCACCGAGACGTTCATGCCGATGTAACCGGCAAGGCCCGACAGGATCGCGCCGATCGCGAAACCCGCGGCCGTGCGCCAGCCGATGAAGATGCCGATGATGACGAAGAGGATCACGCCGACGATCGCGATCGTCGTGTATTGGCGGTTCAGGTACGCCTTCGCGCCCGCCTGAATGGCGGCCGCGATTTCCTGCATGCGGGCGTTGCCCGCGGGCTTGGCGAGGATCCATCGGATGGAAACCGCGCCGTAGACGATCGCCGCAATCGCGCAGACGAGCGCGAAGATGAGCGAATTGGACATTGGGACTCCCTTTGCGTACGTGATCTTGGTAGGAGCGGCCGTCCGGGCGCGGGATTCGCGCCACGCCTTCCGCCAAAAAGCCGACCGCACGCGAGCGCGCGAATCGGCTTCCGCTCCGCTGTGGCGGGTGAACCCGGACTTTTCGGGTGCCCGCCGGCAAAACGCGCTATTTTGCCAGCTCGCGGACCAGGAAGTCGAGCCGGAGCCGGTCCTGTTCCCAGAACACGGCCTTCACCGGGAAGTGCCGGCGACGAAGCGCGCGTGGCCGAGATACGCCCACGGCGAGACCGGCGTGTAGTCGTAGTCGACCTGTTTCATCCGCGCATCCGTCAGATGTCGAACGTGGTGGCGAGTTTCTTCGGCACCGCGACGTTCTTCAGGCGCACGTACTGCGGCAAGCCGTCGCGATACGGCGGCGGATCTTCGCCGCGGATCAGCGGCGCGAGGTATGCGCGCGCCTTGTCGGTGATGCCGTAACCGTCGGCGCTGATGTAATCGCGCGGCAGCATCTTCTCGGCGTTCGCGATCCCGGTGAGCGGCGCGACGCCGATCTTCCATCGATAGGGCTTGTCCGACACGCGCACGATCGTCGGCATCACCGCGTTCTTTCCGGCGAGCGCGAGCTGCACCGCCGCCTTGCCCACCGCGTAGGCCTGATCGACGTCGGTCTTCGATGCGAGATGCCGCGCCGCGCGTTGCAGGTAATCGGCCACCGCCCAGTGGTATTTGTAGTTCAGCCGATCCTTGACGAGCTTGGCAATCAGGGGCCCGACGCCGCCGAGTTGCGCGTGGCCGAACGCGTCACGCGTCCCGGCTTCGGCCATCAACTGGCCTTCTCCATTGCGCAGTCCTTCCGATACGCCGACGCAGCAATAGCCGAACCGCTTCGTGCGCTCGTCGACGGTCGTCAGAAACTTCGCCTCGTCGAAGGGCACCTCGGGGAACAGCAGCACGAGCGGGATGGGCGTGGTCTCGTCGCTCGCAAGGCCGATCGCCGCGGTGATCCAACCCGCGTGGCGCCCCATCACCTCGAGCACGAACACCTTCGTCGACGTCTTCGCCATCGACGCGACGTCGAACGCCGCCTCGCGCATCGACGTCGCGACGTATTTCGCCACCGAGCCGAAGCCCGGGCAGTTGTCGGTGACCGCGAGGTCGTTGTCGACGGTCTTCGGCACGTGCACGGCGACGAGCGGGTAGCCGAGCGACGCCGCGATCTGCGACACCTTGAGGCACGTGTCGGCCGAATCGTTGCCGCCGTTGTAGAAGAAGTAGCGGATGTCGTGCGCGCGGAACACGTCGAGCAGCCGCTCGTACTGCGCGCGGTGCGTGTCGATGCCCTTGAGCTTGTAGCGGCACGAGCCGAAGGCGCCGCCGGGCGTGTGCATCAGCGCGGCGATCGTGCGCGCCGGCTCCTTGCTCGTATCGATCAGGTCCTCGGTCAGCGCGCCGATGATGCCGTCGCGGCCCGCCAGGACGCGGCCGATGCGGTCCTTGTTCGCGCGCGCGGTCTCGATGACGCCGGCCGCGCTCGCGTTGATCACCGACGTGACGCCGCCGGACTGCGCGTAGAAGGCATTAGGCTTGGGCATGGGCTTTCGTTCCGGCGACGGCGGGCAGTGATGCATCGAGAAGCGCGAGATTGCGCGCGAGCGAGGCGTCGTGCGGCCGCACGGCGCACGCGAGCGATTGCGTTTCGCGCGCGTCGTCGATGCGCCCCGCGGCGCGCTGGATCATCGCGAGCAGGTTGAGCGCGAACGGATCGTTCTGGCTGAATTGCAGGACCTCGCGGCACGCCGCTTCGGCCGGTGCGAGCGCGCCGCGCTTCGCGCAATCGGCGGCATGCGCGAGGCCGGCGGTCACGCGATCGACCAGCGCGTCGTAGCGCGGTGCCCATTTGGCATAGATGCGATCGCGAAACGCCGCGAAGCGCGCATCGTCCTGGTTCGCGCCCGCGCCCGTGCCGGCGCTGCCGACGTCGGCCCGCCATTCGAACGTCTGCCGCGGCTCGAAATGAAAGCGCGTGTGCTGTGCGCACTGGATGAAGAAGTCCCAGTCCTGCAGAACGTCGAGCGACTCGTCGAACCGGCAGCCGAGCGCGCAAAGCTCGCGCGAGAACAGCGCCATCGACAGATGGATGAAATTACGCTGATGGATCTCGTGCAGCGCGAACGGCTGGCCGACCGGCCGCACGCTGCCGTCGGAGAAGCGCGCGCGCGCCAGCGTGTAGACGACTTTCGCGTCGCCCGCGCGCCGGGTCATCGCGACGAGCCCGCTCACGTGCGTGGCGAGGAGGACGTCGTCGTCGTCGAGAAACGTGATCCAGTCGCCGGCCGCCGCGTCGAGTCCCGCATTCGCGGCGCACGGCCGCGAAAGCCGCTCGTCGCCTCCGACGATTCGCAGCGAATGGGCGCCGATCGACGGCGGCAGCGGCGGGTGAGCGTCGACGCCGCAGGCGGCGACGATGACGACGTCGATCCTCGGGTAATCCTGCAGCGCGACCGATGCGAGCGCCTCGCGCAGCGAGTCGCGGCCGATGCTGCGCACGATGATCGTGACGAGCGGCGCAGCCGCCGCGGCGGCGGACGCCATCAGCTGCGAAGCGCGGCCATGCACGCGTCGCGGATCGCGTCGACGGTGCCGAGTCCGTTCACCTTCCGATACCGCGGTGCGCGCGCGTCGCCACTCGCTTCCCATTGCGAGTAGTAGGCGACGAGCGGCTCGGTCTGCGCGTGGTACACCGAAAGCCGATTGCGCACGGTCTCCTCGCAGTCGTCGGCGCGCTGGATCAGCGGCTCGCCGGTCACGTCGTCGCGCGCGGTGACCTTCGGCGGGTTGAAGATGACGTGGTAGGTGCGGCCCGAAGCGAGATGCACGCGACGTCCGCTCATGCGCTCGACGATCGCCGCGTCGGGCACGTCGATCTCGATCACGTAGTCGACGTCGACGCCCGCGTTGCGCAGCGCCTCCGCCTGCGGGATCGTGCGCGGGAAGCCGTCGAACAGGTAGCCGTTCGCACAATCGCGCTGCGCGAGGCGCTCGGTGACGAGCGCGATGATGATGTCGTCGGACACGAGCGAGCCGCCGTCCATCACCGCCTGCGCCGCGAGGCCGAGCGGCGTGCCGGCCTTGACCGCGGCACGCAGCATGTCGCCGGTCGAGATCTGCGGAATGCCGTAGGCCTCGCAGATGAACGCGGCCTGCGTGCCTTTGCCGGCGCCGGGGGGACCGAGGAGGATGAGGCGCATCGAAAGCAGGGACCAGGGGCTAGGATTCAGGGGCCAGGGGCGTTTGCGTTTGGCTCGCGTCTGCGGCGCCTTGTCGCGATTCAAGGCGCCTTCGCGTTTTGGAAGATGGCCGGGATTCTGGCGGCGGCGTCGAGTGCGGTCAATTCGGCGTCGCGCCGACTCCCGTGAACAGCCGGCGCATGCGCGCGAGATCGTCCGGGGTGTCGACACCGGGCGCCGGAGCGCCTTCGACGACGTCGACGGCGATCCGGTAGCCGTGCCAGAGTGCGCGCAACTGCTCGAGCGCCTCGGCCGCCTCGATGGGCGCCGGCGCGAGCGTCGGAAAGGCGCGCAGGAATGCGACGCGATACGCGTACAGGCCGTAATGACGAAAGACCGCCACGTCGGCAGGAAGCCGCGGCGGCACGAGCGGAAAGGCGTCGCGGGCGAACGGGATCGGCGCCCGGCTGAAGTAGAGCGCGTTGCCGTTCGCGTCGAGCACGACCTTCACCACGTTGGGATTGAAGACCTCCGCGACGTCGTCGATGCGATGGCACGCCGTCGCGATCGCCGCATCGTCGCGTTCGGCGAGCGTCGTCGCGACCCGCCGCACGAGCGCCGGATCGATCATCGGTTCGTCGCCCTGCACGTTGACGACGATGTCGGCATCGGCGAGCGAGAGCAGCGTCGCCGCTTCGGCGAGACGATCGGTGCCGGTTCGATGCTGCGGGTCGGTCATGATCGCTGCGGCGCCATGCGCCGCTGCCGCGTCGGCGATGCGCAGATCGTCGGTCGCGATCACCACGCGCGCGGCGCCACTCGCCGCGGCGCGCTCGGCGACGCGCACCACCATCGGCCGGCCGCCGAGGTCGGCGAGGGCTTTCGCCGGAAGGCGCGTCGACGCGTAGCGCGCAGGGACCAGCACCGTGAACCGCGGCTGCACGCTCACCCTTTGAGCGCTTCCCATTCCTCGGGCGTGAGCTTGCGCGCCTCCTCCTCCAGCATGACGGGAATGCCGTCGCGGACCGGGTAGGCGAGACGCGCCGCGCGCGATACCAGTTCGCTGCGCTCCCGGTCATAGACGAGCGGGCCCTTCGTCACCGGGCACACGAGCATCTCGAGCAGCTTGGGGTCCATCGATCTTCCTCAGCACGAGGTCGAAAAGCGCCGCGTCGACGCGTGCGTTCACCGGACGCGCCCACATTCGCGCGTCGCGGAACGCAACGCATTTTACCGCGTCCTTCTCGGTCATCAGGATCGCCGGCGCGCCGGGAAACGCGATGTCGTCGCGCGTAAAGACATGATGATCGGCGAACGCGACGCTGCGTCCGCGAAAGCCGTCGCCACGCAGCGTCGCGAAGAATGACTCCGGATCGCCGATGCCTGCGACCGCGATGGCAGCGGGATCGGCGAGCGTCGCCGCGTCGAGGCTGCGCGCCGCGTCGACGAGGTTGCGCCACGCGCCCGCGTCGTACGTCATCGTGAATTCACGCGCGTCGGTTTGCGGGAGCGAGACGGCGTCACGCCACACGATGGCGTCGACGCGCGAGAGGCGTGCGGCAGGCTCGCGCAAGGGCCCGGCGGGAAGCAGGCGACCGTTGCCGAAGCTGCGTGCGCGATCGACGACGGCGATCTCGACATCGCGCGCGAGCGCGTAGTGCTGCAACCCGTCGTCGCTGACGACGACGTCGACGTCGGGATGCGCCGCGAGCAACGCGCGCGCGGCTTGCACGCGGTCGCGGCCGACGAACACCGGCACACCGCTTCGTGCGAGGAGGATCGGTTCGTCGCCCACGTCGCGCGAATCCGCGCTTTCATGCACCTCGCGCACGTCGCGCGTGCGCCGCCCGTAGCCGCGGCTCACGATTCCCGGTCGCCGCCCGCGTGCCTTCAGCGCCTCGACGAGTGCCGCGACGAGCGGTGTCTTGCCGGTGCCGCCGACCACGACATTGCCGACGACGACGACGGGAACGCGCAACCGCGTCGTGCGCAGCATTCCCCGACGATAGGCGCCGCGCCGCAACGCGACCACGCCTGCGAACAGCCACGATAGCGGGCCAAGCAGCCGCCCACCTGCGCCGGGGGCAGACGCGTACCAGTTGCGCGTGACGAAGCCGCGGATGCGGCTCACCGCGCCGGCGCCGGTGACGCCTGCGTAGCGAACGTGATGTGCGTGAGGCCCGCGGCGCGCGCCGCTTCCATGATGTGAACGACCGACTGGTGCGTCGCCTGCGCGTCGGCATTGATGACGACGATCGCGTCCTTCGCGTCGCCCGCGGCGCGCCGCAATGCAGCGGCGAGCGCATCGACCGACGTGAACGTGAACGTGGGCTCGCGGCCGATCTTGTAGCGTCCCTGCGCGTCGAGCCCGACGTCGACCTCGCGCGGACGCTCCTTTGCGGGATCCGCGTTCGCTTCCGGAAGCGTGATCTGCAACTCGGCGATGCGCTGGTACGTCGTCGTAACCATGAGGAAGATCAGGATCACGAGCAGCACGTCGATCAGCGGGATGAAGTTGATCTCCGGATCCTCCCGCTCGCGCAAGCCGCGCAGATTCATCTCATCTTCTTTCGTTGTGCGCGAAGTCCACGAGCTTCACCGCCTGCTGCTCCATCTCGACGACGAGCGCGTCGACGCGCGAGCGGAAATAGCGATAGAACATCATGCTCGGGATCGCGACGATCAGGCCCATCGCCGTGTTGTAGAGCGCGACCGAGATGCCGTGCGCGAGCTGCACCGGGTTGGAGCCGGCGGCGCTCTGCGAGCCGAAGATCTCGATCATGCCGACGACCGTGCCGAACAGTCCGAGCAACGGTGCCATCGCCGCGATCGTGCCGAGCGTGGTCAGGAAGCGCTCGAGGTCGTGCGTGACGACGCGGCCCACGTCCTCGATGGCCTCCTTCATCACCGGCCGGGGGCTCTTCACGTTGGCAAGACCCGCCGCGAGAATGCGTCCGAGCGGTCCCTGCTCGGCGGTGCGCGCCAGCAGATCCTGCGTCGCCCCGGTATGCCGGAACTCGACGAGCACGTGGTCGACCATCCCCGCCGGCGCGACGACGCTCTGCCGCAGCGACCACGCGCGCTCGAAGATCAGCGCGAGCGCGACGACGGATGCGAGGATCAGTGGCCAGATCGGCCATCCGGCCGCTTGAATCATCGCCCACACGTTCGTCGCGCTCCATGTCTTCGCAAACAGCGGCGAAATGTAGCGTGGCCTCCGGCTGCGGGCAAGGCGCACGATGCGCACGGTGTCGCGATCGCCGCATTCCGCCGCACGATTTACGACACTCGCGCCGCAGCGCTGCGCCGCGCCCGGCGGCCGCCGGGCTCCGCAAGCGTCGCGCAAACGGCGGCGCCGGCGAGAATGATCGTCCAGCACAGGTAGATCCAGAGAAGGAAGATCGGCAGCACCGCGAGCGCGCCGTAGACCACCTGGTAGTTCGAGATGCTCGTCAGGTACCACGCGAACGCCTGCTTCGCGCCTTCGAACGCGGCGGCGGCAAGCGCGCCCGCAAGCAGCGCCGGCCCGAGCGCGACGTGGCGCGCGGGCACGCCCTTGTAGAGCAGCGTGAGGCCCGCGGTCGCGAACAGGAACGGCAGCGTCGACGCGATCTGCGCGCCGAGCGTCTTGCGGATCGGCACGACGGCGAGCGAGTGCACGACGAGCCACGTCGTGAGCGAGATACTCGCGCCGAGCAGGACCGGCCCGGCGGTGAGACCGATCGCGTAGACGACGATGCGCTTCGGCAGCGAGCGCCCGCGGCGGATGCCCCAGATCGTGTTGATCTCGCGCTCGACGGTGGCGACCGCCAGCATCGCGCTCACCGTGATGACGAGGATCGACACGCCGGTGAGCTGCGCGGCCTGATCGGCGAACGCCACGATGTGCGCGCGGACTTCGGCCGCCGCCGAGAACGGCAGCAGGTGCCGCAAAAGAAACTGCTCGAGCGCCTTCAGCCAGTCCTCGAAAACGGGAAAGCGCGCGACGAACGCGAAGGCGACGGTGACCAGCGGAACGATCGCGAGCAGCGTCGTGAACGACAGGCTGCTCGCGGTGCGCGCGAGATCGATGTCGCGCAGGCGCGCGAAGACGCGCGCGAGGAATCGAAACGGATTCGCAGTCAAGGCGGCCCGGCCGAACGAGGGCGCGCGATTATCGCGCGGGCGGGAACCACCGGCGTACGATGATGCTCGGATCCCTTGTCACCCTCGAACGGAGCCCGATGATGCCCCCGCCTGCCACGACCGAAAGCGCGCTGCTCGGAGGCGGCTGCTTCTGGTGCCTCGACGCGGTGTTTCGCGAGCTCGCGGGCGTCGTGTCGGTGGAATCGGGCTATGCCGGCGGCCGCGTCGCGAACCCCACGTACGAGGACGTGTGCGGCGGCCGCACCGGACACGCGGAAGTCGTCCGCGTCACGTTCGATCCCGCGGTGCTTTCCTATCGTGATCTTTTGCGCGTGTTCTTCACGATCCACGATCCGACGACGCGCGACCGCCAGGGCAACGACGTCGGGCCGCAGTACCGCTCGGTCATCTTCGCGCTGACGCCGGCGCAGCGCGCCGACGCGGAAGCGGTGATCGCCGAGATCGCGACGCAGGGCCTTTACGCGGGACCGATCGTGACCGAGCTCGCCGGTCCGGCGCCGTTCTACCCTGCCGAGGGTTACCACCAGGATTACTTCCAGCAGAATCCCGCGCAGCCGTATTGCGCGTACGTGGTCGCGCCGAAGCTCGCGAAATTCCGCAAGGCGCACGCCGATCGCCTGAAGGCACGCTCGTAAGCGCCTTCAACCCTGCCGCCGCGCGCCTCGCGTCAGGAATCCGCCCGTCGCGAGGAACACGCTGACCGACAGCAGCACCGGCGCCACGCCGACGCGCCCGCCGACGGCACCGAACACGAGCGGCACCGCCACGGCCATCGAGTTGACGAGCGACAGGCGCAGGCCGGCCGCCTCGCCCATGCGCCCAGGCGGCGCGTACGCATGCAGCAGCGACATCACCATCGGCTGGCTCGCGCCGAGGCCGAGGCCGAGGCAGAACGACAACGTCATCAGCGTCGAGACGTCGCGCGAGAACGGCAGCGCGAAATAGACGATCGCCGCGACGTAGAGCGCGAACGTCAGCACGCGATGCTCCGGATGGTGCCGCGCGATCAGCGGCATCGCGAGGCGCACCGCGAACGTCGCGGCGCCGAACGCGCCGAGCACGAGGCCGATCCGCGACGCGCTGAGCCCGATCGCGTTGCCGTAGATCGGCACGAACAGCGTGTGCAGCTCCCACGCCATCGACACCAGGCCGTTGATGATGAACGCGCGCCGGATCTCGCGATGCGCGACGAGGTCGAGCGCGCTGCCCGCCGTTTCGCGGCGCGCCGGATGCGGCCCGGGCAGTGCGACGGCGTTCGACGCGAGCACGGTGATCGGCACGAGCGGCAACACCGCGAGAAGCGCGAACGTCGCGCGAAAGCCGATGTGGTCGATCGCGAAACCGGCGACCATCGGTCCGGCGATCGACGACGTGGAGAGGCCGAGCGCCAGCATCGCGAAGTTGTGCGTGCGCCGCTCGCCCGTGCCCATCTCCCCGGTCGCGTACTGTGCCGCGACCTGGAAGAGCATGAACGACACGCCGGAAAGCATCGCCGTCGCGAAGAGCGCGGAAATGCCCGGCAGCAGCGTCGCGATGAGCACGCTGGCCGCCATGCCGATCGAGCCCGCGAGCATCGGCTTGCGCACGCCGGCGCGATCGGCGAGCCGGCCGGCCGCGATCGCAAGGAACATCGGCAAGAGCGCGAAGAGCGCCATCAGGCCGCCGACGGTCGCCGCATTCGCGCCGAGCGACAGTGCATCGAGCGGCACCGCGACGCGCGAGCCGGTCAGCACGAGATGGTTCGTGACGGCGAGGCCGATCAGGACGTGAAACGGGCGCGGTCGCACGCGGGCGATCACGACGTCCTCACCGCATCGGCCGGCGCGCCGACGGGCGCCGGTCGGTCAAGGCGCAAGGCGCTCGATCGTCCAGCCATCGGCCTGCCTCGTATAGCGCAGGCGATCGTGCGTGCGCGAAGCGCGTCCCTGCCAGAACTCGAAACAATTCGGAACCACGCGGATGCCGCCCCAGTTCGGCGGGCGCGGCACGTCGCCCCGGAAGCGCTCGCGTACCTCCGCGAGGCGCGCGTCGAGAAACGACCGGTCGGGAATCGTCTCGCTTTGCGGCGACGCCCACGCCGACAACTGCGACTCGCGCGGACGCTCGCGGAAGTAGGCGTCGGACTCGGCGGGGCTGACCCGTCCGGCCTCGCCTTCGACGCGCACCTGCCGCTCGAGCTCCGCCCAGAAGAAGAGCAAGCCGACCTTCGGGTCGTGCGCGAGGTCGCGACTCTTGCGGCTGTCGTAGTTGGTGTGGAAGACGAGCCCGCGCGCGTCGACGCCTTTCAGCAGGACGATCCGCGACGCGGGCTGGCCGGACGCATCGACGGTGGCGAGCGCCATCGCGTTGGGCTCGGGCACCGCGGCGGCGATCGCTTCGTCGAGCCAACGGGTGAACTGGTCGAACGGGTCGCGCGCGCAGTCTCGTTCGGACAGCGCGGCGCGCCGGTAATCGACGCGAAGCTTCGCTAGATCGGTGGCGGAAGAAGACGTCGCGGGCAAGGCGCTTCGATTCTATCGCGCGCCTGCGCCGCCGTTGCTGCGCGCACCGGGAAAACCGACGAAAGCGCGCCGCGTGTCGCGTTTCGTTCGCGTCGTTGCAACACCCCGTTCGCCAGAGTGAAAAATCGCCCGAGCGGCCCCTTCCTCATAGTGGAAATGCGGTATAGTCGCCGCCGATGGAGCGTCGTGCCGAAGGGTAAGGGAGTCGCGTCGTAGACGCTGCAGCGTAATCCGCCCCGCACCACTGACAGGAAGGAGAAACATGGCTACTGCCAAGAAAGCTGGCAAGAAGACCGCGGCCAGGAAGCCCGCCGCGAAGACGTCCGCGAAGAAGCCGGCCGCGAAGAAGAGCGCGGCGAAGAAGCCCGCCCCCGCCAAGAAATCCGCCGCGAAGAAGCCCGCAGCCAAGAAGGCCGCGAGCGCGCGCAAGCCCAATGCGGCGTTCATGAAGGAAATGCGGCCGTCCAGCGAACTCGCCGCGGTCGTGGGCCAGAACCCGATGCCGCGCACCGAAGTGACGAAGAAGGTCTGGGACTACATCAAGAAGAACAAGCTGCAGGACAACGTCAACAAGCGTCTCATCAACGCCGACGACAAGTTGCGCGCGGTGTTCGGTGGCAAGAACAAGGTCTCGATGTTCGAGATGACCAAGCTGGTCTCGAACCACCTCAAGTAATCGATCTTCCGCCCGCGCGCGTCGAAACGCGCGCGTGACCGACGGCCGGCGCACGCGATGTCGCCGGCCGTTTTGTTTTCGTATCTAGCCCTGCGGGCGCTTCGGCCAGTCGTCCTCGTCTTCGAGGATGCGGATCACGCGCGTGCGCTTGCCGCCGGCGTATTTCTCCATCTGCACGAGCACCGGGAAGCGTTCCGCGAGCGCCGCGCGTGCACTGGCCTCGTCGTCGAACACGAGCACGTTGCCGTCGTCGCCCCGTACGTCGTGCCAGAGGCCGGTGTCGTCCTCCACTTCGATCTTGTAGCGCATGCGATTCCTCTTCAGCTGCGGCCCGATTGCAGCGCTGCGATGCGCGCCTCGATCGGCGGGTGCGACGCGAAGAGCGCCATCACCGGCCCGCCGGCGATGCCCAGCGCCTGCATCGCCTGCGGCAGGCCGCCCGTTTCCAGCGAGCCCAGTCGTCGCAGCGCGTTGATCATCGGCGCCGGTCCCAGCAGACGCGCGCTTCCCGCATCCGCGCGGTATTCACGCCAGCGCGAGAACCACGCGACGATCATGCTCGCGAGGATGCCGAACACGATCTGGCAGACGAGCACCGTGATGAAGTAGCCCGGGCCCGTGCCGCGCTCGGTACGAAAGACCGTGCGATCGACGATCGAGCCGACGATGCGCGACAGGAACACGACGAACGTGTTCACGACGCCCTGGATCAGCGTCAGCGTCACCATGTCGCCGTTCGCCACGTGCGAGATCTCGTGACCGAGCACGGCCTCGACTTCCTCGTGGTTCATCGACTGCAGCAGACCCGTCGACACGGCGACGAACGCCGAGTTCTTGAAGGCGCCCGTCGCGAACGCGTTCGGCGCGCCTTCGTAGATGCCGACCTCGGGCATCTGGATACCGACCTGCGTCGCAAGCTTCTGCACGGTGCCGAGGAGCCACGTTTCGGCTTCGCTTTGCGGCGTATCGATCACGCGCGCGCCGGTCGTCCACTTCGCGATCGACTTCGACATGAGAAGCGAAATGATCGCGCCGGTGAAGCCGACGACGAGCGAATAGACGAGCAGTTGCCCGTACGCGATGCCGTTCGCCGCGAGCGCGTGATCGAGCCCGAAGAGGCGCAGCACGATCGACAGCACGAGCACGACGGCGAGGTTCGTGGCGATGAAGAGGATGATCCGTTTCATGAGGACCTCGTCTTGGACGTCCTGCCAATATGGGCGCCGGGCCGCCCGGAAATCAAGGGGTCAGAAGCCGCGACGCCGCGCAAGCGTGCGACGCTTCCACGCGCGGTTCAAGGATGGCCCTTCGCTTTCGGGCTCGCGTTCCAGGAGTCGCGCAGCGTGACCGTGCGGTTGAACACGGGACGGTTCCCGGCGTGGTCCACGAGATCGGCGACGAAATAGCCGTGCCGCTCGAACTGGAAGCGCTCTTCCGGTGCAGCGCCGGCGAGCGCGGGTTCGACGTACGCGTTGATCGTGCGCTTCGATTCGGGATTCAGATCGTCGAGGAAGCTGCGCTCGCGCTCGTCACGGTCGTCGTCGTCGCCGGCGACCACCGATGACGTCGTCGCCGAATCGTCCGTCGCCGCGCCGCGCTCGCGCGCGCCGGGAAACGGCACCCGAAAGAGGCGATCGTACAGACGCACCTCCGCGCGCACCGCGTCGGCGCCGGAGAGCCAGTGGATGTTCCCCTTGACCTTGCGCGCATCGGCGCCCGGCGAGCCGCTGCGCGTGCTCTCGTCGTACGTGCAGTGCACGGTCGTGACGTTGCCCTGCGCATCCTTGTCGACGCCCGTGCAGCGGACGATGTAGGCGTAGCGCAGCCGCACCTCGGCACCCGGTGCGAGGCGGAAATATCCTTTCGGAGGCGCTTCGTTGAAATCGTCGCGCTCGATCCAGAGCTCGCGCGAAAACGGCAGGTCGCGCCGGCCGAGCTCGGGGCGTTGCGGATGATTCGGCGCGCTCATCGTCTCGCTGCGGCCTTCAGGATAATTGTCGATGACAAGGCGGATCGGATCCAGCACGGCGATGCGGCGCGGCGCGGAGGCGTTCAGGTCCTCGCGCATCGCATCCTCGAGCACGCCCATGTCGATCCACGACTCGGACTTCGACACGCCGATGCGCTCGTTGAACAGGCGAAAGCCGGCGGCGGTGTAGCCGCGCCGGCGCGCACCGACGAGCGTCGGCATCCGCGGATCGTCCCAGCCGTCGACGTGCCCCTCCTCGACGAGCTGGATCAGCTTGCGTTTCGAGAGCACGACGTAGGTCAGGTTGAGCCGCGCGAACTCGTATTGGCGCGGCAGCGGCCGCGCGAGCCGGCCCCCGTCGGCGAGCCGCTCGATGATCCAGTCGTAGAGCGGCCGGTGGTCGGCGAATTCGAGCGTGCAGATCGAGTGCGTCACGCGCTCGAGCGCATCGGAGATGCAGTGCGTGTAGTCGTAGAGCGGATAGATGCACCATCGGTCACCGGTGCGATGATGGCGCGCATGACGGATGCGGTAGATCACCGGATCGCGCATGTTGACGTTCGGGCTCGCCATGTCGATCTTGAGCCGCAGCACGTGCGTGCCATCGGCGAATTCGCCCGCGCGCATGCTGCGGAAGAGATCGAGGTTCTCGGCGATTCCGCGCGCGCGCCACGGGCTCGGCACGCCGGGCTCGGTCAGCGTGCCGCGCGTTTTGCGCAGCTCGTCGGCGGACTGGCTGTCGACGTACGCGAGGCCGTGCTCGATGAACCACTCGGCGAAGTCGTAGAGGACGTCGTAGTAGTCGGACGCGTGATAGCGATGCGTGCCCCAGTCGTACCCGAGCCAGCTCACGGAGCCCGCGATCGCGTCCTCGAACTCGACGTCTTCCTTCAGCGGATTGGTGTCGTCGAAACGCAGGTGGCACGTGCCGCTGTTATCGGCGGCAAGGCCGAAGTTCAGCACGATCGACTTGGCGTGGCCGAAGTGCAGGTAGC
>DASTIY010000414.1:0-2088 GCA_035717085.1 Casimicrobiaceae bacterium
CATCTACATGGGCACGATCGGCCAGATCGGCGCGTATCGCGCCATGAGCGACGGCTACGTCGACGAGACGTGGGCGAAGGAGCATCACCTCTACTGGTACAACGACATCAAGGCCGGCAAGATCCCGACGGCGCCCGACGATGTCCCGGTGGGAACGAAGCACGCACGCTCGGTGTTGCCAAGCCCTCGTTGACGAACGCCGCGACGCCGGGCGCGCCATCGCGTGTCGCCGCCGGCTTGGTATAGTCGGCGAGTCCGTCCCGCAGGTCGGCAATGCCGATCGCGCTTGACCATTCGAGGACACAGCGATCCTTTCGGCAACTGCCTGGCGCCATTCGAGGCGTGATCGTTCGTTGCGTATTGCCGCGGTATTCATCATCGCGCTGGGCCTCGTCGTCGTCGATCTCGTCACGTGGATCGAGCTCGACATCGCCGCGATCTTCAGTCTTCCATTGGTGCTCATCGCGCCGTCGCGCAGCCCCCGGCTGCTTTGGTTTCTGGCGGCGTTGCTCACGGTCGCAACGTTCGTCGTGTATGCCCTCCAGATTCCGCCGGGAGTGTTCCTGCTGCACGAAACGTTCTTCGTCAACCGCGTGCTCGACGTCGCCGATTTGCTGCTCATCGCCGTCCTGCTCCATATCAGAATGAATACCGCGGACGCCAAAGAAGCGCAGGCGCGGCTCATCAAGGAACAAAACGAGAAGCTGGACGCGGCGAAGGCGTCGCGCAGGCTGGTGGAAGTGCAGGAGACCGAGCGGCGCGACCTCGCGAACCAGCTGCACGATCTCGTGGGGCAGAAATTGACGGCACTCAACATTAGCTTGAACATCGTCAAGATGGAAACTGCGACATCGACCGACGCGCACGCCAATTCGCGGCTCGACGATTCGCTCAAGCTGGTGGAGGAGACGATCGAGAGCATGCGCAACGTCATGATGGAACTCCGGCCCGCGGTGCTGGATGACTACGGACTTCCGGCGGCGCTGCGCTGGTACGTCGAGCAGTTCGGCAAGCGCACGGGTATCCCGACGACGGTCGTCGAGCAGGGCTCACCGCGTCGACTGTCGTGCGCCGCTGAAGAGACGCTCTTCCGCATCGCCCAGGAGGCGCTGACGAACGCGGCCAAATACGCACGAGCCGGAACCGTTACGGTGACGCTCGACACGACGCCCGACGTCAGTCGACTGATCATCGCGGACGACGGCTGCGGTTTCGATCCGTCCGCTTGCCGTCCGCCTGCACGCGGCCATGGCTGGGGGCTGATGATCATGCGCGAGCGTGCCGCGGCGATCGGAGGAGCGTTCGTCGTCGATTCGGCGCCGGGGCGCGGTACCCGGGTCATCGTGACACTTGGAGATCCTACTTCATCGACTTCGATTCACGGGCTTCCCGCATCGGACAGGCAGCACATTGCTTGACGCCCGGGATTGTCGCGGGAGGCCGGAACGCGACTGCGGAACGCGAGTGATGCGCACGCACACGCTGCCTACCGTCGCGCCGTACCGTCTCGATCTCACGGTGAGCGCGCTGCGGCGGCTTTCGACGAACATCGTCGATTTATTCACGCCCGAAGGCGTCTACGTTCGCGCGCTCTCCGGCGTCGACGGACCGGTGGTCGTGCGCGTTGCGCAAGTCCCCAAAGAGCACGCGCTTTCGGTCGCCATCGAGGGCGATGCGCGCAACGACGACGCCGTTCTCGGGATCGTCGGCCGGATGCTGGGCGTGGACGTCGATCTTCGAAAGTTCTATCGAAGCGCCGCGCCCGTACCGTGGCTGTCGCCGCTGGTCGAGCGCATGCGCGGTGTGAAGCCGCCGCGCTATCCCAGTCTTTGGGAAGCATGCGTGAACGCGATCGTGTTCCAGCAGATCAGCCTTCGCGCGGCGAGCGCGGTCATGCACCGCCTGACGATCTCGACCGGACGATCGTTGCAAGCGGACGACCTGCCGATACCGTTATATCTGTTTCCCGATCCGGAAAGCGTGCAGCGTGCAACCGACCATCAGTTGCACGAAGCGGGGCTGAGCGCCAACAAGATCGCGACGTTGCGCCGCGTCGCCGAAGCACTTTCGTCCGGCGCGCTCGACGCG
>DASTIY010000415.1:0-2633 GCA_035717085.1 Casimicrobiaceae bacterium
TCGATTTCGGACGGGCCGATCCGGTACCCGGCGGCCTTGAACATGTCGTCGGCGCGGCCCTCGTACCAGAGATAACCGTCCTCGTCGCAGGTCGCGACGTCGCCGGTACGGCACCAGTCGCCGGTGTACTTCTTCCGCGTGCCTTCCGGATTGCCGAAGTATTCGATGAAGAAGATCGGGTCGAGCGTGCTGTCGGGTGCGTAGCGGTTGACCGCGACGTCGCCGGGCTCGCCACGCGGGACTTCGCGTCCGTCGTCGTCGATCACCGCGATTCGATGTCCGGGATAGGGGCGGCCCATCGATCCCGGCTTTGCCGGCCATAGCGTATGCGAGTTGCCGACGATGTAGTTCATCTCGGTCTGGCCGAACATCTCGTTGATCGTCACGCCGAGCGCGTCGCGCGCCCATTCGAACACCGCGGTGCCGACCGATTCGCCGGCACTCATGATGCTGCGCAGGTCGATGTCGAAGACGTCGCGCGGTCGCGGGTAGGCCTTCATCATCAGCTTAAGCGCCGTCGGAAACAGGAACGTGTTGCGGATCTGATAGCGCTCGATCAGCCGGAACGCGCGCTCGGGATCGAAGCGCCCGCGATAGCCGACGATCGGCTGGCCGAGGTAGAGCGTCGGAAGTAACGCATCCATCAGTCCGCCGGTCCACGCCCAGTCGGCGGGCGACCAGAAGAGATCGCCCGGCTGCGGGAAGCCGTCGTGCGAATGCGTGAAGCCCGGCATGTTGCCGAGGAGGCAGCGATGCGGCATCAGCGCGCCCTTCGGCGGGCCCGTCGTGCCGCTCGTGTAGATGAGCAGCGCGGGATCGTCGGCGCGCGTGTCGACCGGCGTGAAGTGGCGCGAGGCACCGCCGATGAAGTCGTTCCACGCGACGACGCCGGGCGCCGTCGCACCCGCGACGCCGACGACGTGCGCGAGATTCGCGCAGCGCTCGCGCACGGGCAACACGTTCGGCAGCGATTGCGGATCGACGAACGCGGCCTTCGCTTCGCTGTTCGTCAGCCGGTACTCGAGCGCTTCGGGACCGAACAGGAACGACAGCGGCACCGCGATCGCGCCCAGTTGATAGACGGCGAAATGCGCGACCGCCGTCTCGGGCCGCTGCGGCAACAGCAACGCGACCTTGTCACCGCGGCCGACGCCATGCGCAGCGAGCGCATTGGAGAGCCGGTTCGCCTGCTGCGCTAGATCGAAGAACGTGTACGCCGCGCGTGCACCGTCCTCGTCTTCCCAGTACATCGCGAAGCGTGCGCGATCGTTCGCCCAGCGCGCGCAGCACGCGTCGGCGATATTGAACCGCTCGGGCACGTCCCAGCGGAACGCGGCGCAGATCTCGTCGTAACGATCGACGTTCGCCATCGCGCAAGTATACGGTCGCGCAACGGCCGTGCCGAATGAAAAAGGAGCCGCTACCGGCGCGGCCCTTGCGTGGTGGTGAAGCCGCTTCCTGTCGGCGGTCCCATGCCCGGTGACGTCGGCGCCACGGCTACGCGAGCCCCGGCGTCGAGCGGATCGATCGCGGTCCACACCCAGTCGGGCTGCTGCTCGATCAGCCGGCCGAACCGGATGCGGTACTCGGCCTTTTCGGTGGAAAGCTGGTAGCGTTTGCCGCCCTGATACTCGACGGCGGGCACGATCAGCGATTGCACCATCGGCTCGCCGTCGCGCGGCCGTAACGAAAGGAGCAGCGCGCCGAAGCGGCGGCCGTTGATCGTCGTGCCTTCGCCTTCGATCGAGTAATCGTCGGCGGTGCGCTTGCGCTGCTCGACGAGATCGACGGCGGAAATCGTGTCGGCGATGATGCCGAGGCCGATCTCGGCGCGATCGGCCGACGTGCGTTTCATGCGCCGGATGATGCCGAGGGTCCACCGCGGTTGCCCATGCGGGTGAATCGCGACGAGCGTGCCGAGCGTCACTGCGTTCGCGACCTGGATCGGCGCCACGAGCTTGAACCCGGTCTGCGAGACGTCCTTCGCTTCCCACGGGCCGCCGGGCGCCGCGTGCGCGCCGATGCGCCGGCGCGCGATCTCGCGGCGTCGCGTCGGTTCGTCGCGAATGCGCCCGAACACGGCGAGGTCCATCGTGCTGTCGAAGCTCTCGCCCGTCGAATCGGTGAGATCGATCGGCTGCCGCGCGTCTTCCTTGAAGTAGCTCGCGATCTTCTGGAAGCCGACGATCGCGTCGACGTGGCCGCTCGTCACGATGCGTTCGCCGCGCCGCGGCAGCGGCTTGAACTCGGGATCGACCTGCGCGGCGAGCTTGTTGAAGAGCGCGAGCTGCTCGCTGCGCCGCGGCGTGCGCGAAGAGAGCGGCTCGGCCTTGATCTTCTGCTCGAGCGTGACGACGTGCTGCATCATGACCGCGTGCAGCGGTCGCGTGTCGAGGAACAGCACGCGGCTTTCGAGCGGTCCCGGCTTGCGCCGCCGCAGACCTTCGCGGCCGCCGAGATCGACGTAGAACGCGTTCGCCTCGGAAGGCTCGAGCGTGAGGCGCAGCGGCGCGCACCAGTCGTCGAGCTCGCTCCAGATGTATTCGACCTGGCGCGCGGTGAGGCTGCCGGCGTTCATCAGTTGCAGCACGAGCGCGCGCAGGTACTCGTGCTCGATCGTCGTCGTCGCGTTG
>DASTIY010000416.1:0-5188 GCA_035717085.1 Casimicrobiaceae bacterium
GAGATCGTCCACCGGTTGCTGGAACAGCATTAGATTCGACGCGGTTTCTAGGCGCCGCCGAATCGCGGACCGGTACAGCACGCGATCGGCCTGAGCCCGTGTCGCGCGCACGGCCCGCCCCTTGCTGGCGTTGAGCGTGCGGAACTGGATTCCGGCCTCGTCGGTGGCAAGCGCCATGGCGCCGCCCAGCGCGTCGATCTCCTTGACGAGGTGACCCTTGCCGATGCCCCCGATCGACGGGTTACAGGACATCTGCCCGAGTGTTTCGAAGTTGTGCGTGAGCAGCAGCGTGCGCCGGCCCATGCGGGCAGCCGCGAGCGCCGCCTCGGTGCCGGCGTGGCCGCCACCGACGACGATGACGTCGAAGGGTTCGGGGTATCGCATGGGGAAAGACAAGCGGCGTATTTTACGCCGGGGGAAGGCGTTTCACGTGGAACCAATCTGGATAGGGATAGGGAACACCGCTGCCCGTGGACCTCGGTGTGCTGATACGTCTTCAGTTCAGCTTCGGGTTCCCATTTCTTTCCCCTATTCCCTATCCGGAGGTGTTCCACGTGAAACACGCGACTCGGAGTGAGTCCTCACATTCGCGCCAACCGCTGCCGCTCCTGCAAAAGCCGATCCGGTCGCTTGTCGCCGAGGCGCGCGAATAGCGCATCGTGCGAATCGAGCTCGCGCTGCCAAAGCTTCGGATCGACGCGCATGACGCTCGAAAACCGCGACGCCTCGAAGTTGAGCCCCGACCAATCCAGGTCGTCGTAATCGGGCACGAGGCCGAGCGTGGTCTCGCGTGCACCCGCGCTGCCCTCGCAGCGCTCGACGATCCATTTCAGCACGCGCATGTTCTGACCGAAGCCCGGCCACACGAAGCGGCCCTCGGCATCCTTCCGGAACCAGTTGACGCTGAAGATCTTCGGCGGCCGCGCGACGCGGCGGCCCATCTCCAGCCAGTGCCGGAAGTAGTCGCCCATGTGGTAACCGCAGAACGGCAGCATCGCGAACGGATCGCGGCGGACCTCGCCGACTTTCCCGCTCGCGGCGGCCGTCGTCTCCGAGCCCATCGTCGCGGCCTTGTAGACGCCCTCCTCCCACGTGCGCGCCTCGGTGATGAGCGGCACCGTGTCGGAACGGCGCGCGCCGAAGACCAGCGCCGACAGCGGCACGCCGGCGGGGTTGTCCCATTCGGGGTCGAGCGACGGGCACTGCCGCGCGGAAACGGTGAACCGCGCGTTCGGATGCGCGGCCGGGCGCCCGCAGCCCGGCGACCAGGACTCGCCCCGCCAATCGATCAGGTGCGAGGGCGGCGTCTTCGTCATGCCCTCCCACCACACGTCGTTGTCGTCGGTGAGCGCGACGTTCGTGAAGATCACGTTGGCGCGCAACGTCTCCATGGCATTCGGATTCGACTCGTACGACGTCCCCGGCGCGACGCCGAAATAGCCGGCCTCGGGGTTGATCGCATGGAACGTCCCGTCGGCATTCGGCTTGATCCAGGCGATGTCGTCGCCGATCGTCGTCACGCGCCAGCCTTCGAGGCCGCTCGGCGGAATCATCATCGCGAAATTCGTCTTGCCGCAGGCGCTCGGGAACGCCGCCGCCACGTATCGCTTGTCGCCCGTCGGCGAGGTGACGCCGAGGATCAGCATGTGCTCGGCGAGCCAGCCCTCGTCACGGCCCATCACCGACGCGATGCGCAGCGCCAAACATTTCTTGCCGAGCAGCGCGTTGCCCCCGTAGCCCGACCCGTAGCTCCAGATCTCGCGCGCCTCGGGGAAGTGCACGATGTATTTGTTCTGCGCGTCGCATGGCCAGGCCACGTCCTGCTCGCCTTCGCGCAATGGCACGCCGACCGAATGCATGCACGGGATGAAGTCGCCGTCGTCGCCCAGCACGTCGAAGACGCGCGAGCCCATGCGCGTCATGAGCCGCATGTTGACGACGACGTAGGGACTGTCGGTGATCTCGAAGCCGATGTGCGCGATCGGGCTGCCGAGCGGCCCCATCGAGAACGGGACCACGTACATCGTGCGCCCGCGCATCGCCCCGTCGAAAAGGCCGCGCAGCGTCTCGCGCATCTTTGCGGGCTCGACCCAATTGTTCGTGGGACCCGCGTCCTCCTCCCGCGCGCTGCAGATGAACGTGCGATCCTCGACGCGCGCGACGTCGCGCGGATCGGACCGGGCGAGAAAGCTGTCCGGGCGCTTCACCGGATCGAGCCGATGGAGCATTCCCGTTGTCACCATCTGCTCGCACAACCGGTCGTATTCCTGCTGGCTGCCGTCGCACCAGACGATGCGATCGGGCTTCGTCAGCGCCGCCATGTCGCGCACCCACTCGAGCAGATGCCGGTGCGCCACCCTGGGCGGCGCACTGACCGAAGCGGCGAGTGTGCTGTTGGATTCCGATGCGTTCATTGCGTCGAGCTCCCTGCGATGCCGGATGAACGAATTCGACCGATGCCGGCCGTCGTCGATTCGATCGAATGTAGCATCGACGACGAAACAATCAATGACGCACCGCAATACGCACGCCGGCGTTACCGCGTGCAGAGGAACGCGTCATCGCCGCGACAGCGCATGTCGCGCTGCATCATGCGATGCGCCGCCCGGCGCCGCGAGCCATGCCGCGACGATGGCGAGGCCGACGACGACGTACGCGAGTCCGCCGGGCACCCACATGATCAGGCCCCCGAGTTGCTGGTCCTCGAGCGGCGACAGCCCGAACAGGCGCGCCGCATCGCCGCCGACATACCACGCCGAGGGCGCGAACGTCAGCAGTGCGCCGAGGACGCTCGTGTGCAGCATCGTCGCGAAGAGGCAGGCGAGCGACACGACGCCCGCCTTGCGCGACGCCCCGCCGCACATCGCCCACCAGAAGGCGAGCGCCGAGCCGAAGAAGCATGCGTGCTGCAGCACATGGACCGACTCGCTCGCGAGCGCGGCCGCGAAGAGCACCGGCAGATGCCAGCCCCAAAGGGCGAGCGCATGCACCGCGGTGGCCGAAACGGGCGCGGTGGTGACACGCCATAACCGCTGCATCGGCGCCGCACGGAACAATGCCGCGGTCGCATGCCGCGCGCCCGGCCCCAGCGCCCACGCCCACGCCTCCAGCGGACGCGAGACGACGAAGAGCGGCGCGGCGAGCACCATCAGCATCTCGTGCTCGAGCATGTGCATCGCGAACGAGCGATCCGCCACGGCGTCGATGGGCGACAGCAAGGCGGCGCCGAGCACGACCATGCCGAGGGCGAAGCGTGCGACGTCGCCTTGGCGAATGCCGCGTCCGATGCCGGCGCGGCGCCAAAGCCGCAGGACGCCGCGCACGTAGAGCATCGTCGCGGCCGCGAGCAGCAGCGCGAGAAACGCATCGAAGCCCCCGAGCGAAACGCCCGCGCCCGCGACATGCGCGACGGCGGGCCCGGCGCCCAGCGCGAAAAGCGCGACGCCCGTCAGTACACGCAGGGACGCAGGACCCACGTCACGCCCCACATCGCCACGATGACGAGGGTCGACAGCGCGGAAGCGCCGATCGCGACGCCGGCGAGAAAATGACGGCGCGCGAGCCGGTCGTCGCGTGCCTTGACCGGCGCGAGCTCGCGCCAGCATTGCCACGCGACGAATATTCCGATCGCGCCGGCCACGAAGAACGGCGCGTGCACGACGTGCACGACGATCGAATTCTGGTGCGTGCACGCCCAGACCGACGTGACGTAAGCGACGCTCTGATCGAGCAGCGCGAGCGTCGGGACGGCGAGGAGCGGGAACCAGATGCGCATATCGCTAGAAGCGCGCTCCGAAATAGATGGTCACGTAGACCGGAATCCACGACAGCACGATGAACCACCAATACCCGGTGTTCTCCGCGACGTCGACGTAGCGCTTGCCGTCGACGGGGTCCCGGAAGACGAGCGCCGCGATGACGATGAAGTCCGCGACGTTGGTCAGCAGGTTGAACGTGTGCAGGCCCAGCAGCACCCAGACGGCGGAGCCGTACGCGCTCGAATCCCATTTGACGTGCAGCGCGTGGAACTCGAGCCAGCGTACGCCGAGCAACGCGATGCCTGCGACGGTGACGACCACGAGCCAGAATCGCATTTTGCGCAGGTCCTGATCGTCGGCCGCCTTGTTGGCGAGGACGTTCGGAATCATGCTGACGAACGCGAGCGCCATGTTCACCGTGCCCCACAGCAGATCGGGCGGCGGCGCCTCGTTCGGCCACACGCGTGCCATCGCCTTGAGATCGAAGTACACGAGGATCATCAACGCGAAGCCGACGCCCTCGATCGTCGACATGCCGAGCGTGCCCCACCACATCAGGCTGCGCGTGCCGAAGCCGTAGCTCGGAAGGTCGGAGACGTCGAGCGCATCGCCGCGGCGTACCGCCGGGATGCTGGCGGGCGTCGCCTCGCGCCGGCGGCGCATCGCCTTCGCGTGCTCCGGCGACGCTTCGATCGGATGCTCGACCGCGAATGCGCTCATCGACGTGCTCGCCGCGACGGGTCCTGCCGGCCTTGCCTTCGCCCCGCTCGCAGGGGCGTCATCGGGCGGCCCGGCGCGCTCATGGCCGCCTCTGCAGCATCAGCTGGTCGGCGGTTTCCTTTTGCGTGGGCCAGTACCACGCGATGAACGCGATCGCCGGCGGGATCAGCCCGTACCACATCCCCGATGGCGTGATGTTCGACCAGTAGAGCCACACGACGACGGTGATCGCCGCGACGAATGGCCAGATCGTCGGTGCCGGATACGAATAACGGACGTCGGGCAGCGCGTCGAGGACCGTCGTCACCAGGCCTTCACGCGTCCGGGTCGACAGTCCACTCACGTGCGTCGGCTCGTCGGCCTCGCGTGCCCACAGCGGCACGCGCGACGCGACGACGGGAAGCGCCACGAAGTTGAACGGGGGCGGCGGCGAGTGCGTGCTCCATTCGAGCGTCGGTGCGCCCCACGGATCCTCGCCGGCGTGCTCGCCGCTCACGCGGCTGCGCGCGACGTTGATCACGAAGAGCAGCATGCTGAGCGCGATCATCACCGCCCCGATCGTCGCGACGAGATTGAGCGTGCCCCACCCGGTTTCGACGCCGTACGTGTAGATGCGCCGCGGCATGCCGGCGAGGCCGAGCAGATGCATCGGGAAGAACGTGACGTTGAATCCGACGAAGAAGAGCCAGAACTCCCAGCGTCCGAGCCGC
>DASTIY010000417.1:0-32705 GCA_035717085.1 Casimicrobiaceae bacterium
CCTGCGGGCGAAACAGATCGACCGACACGTCGAGATCCTCGGGTTTGACGTTGCGCTGCTCGCGGAGGTTCGCGATCGCCTGCCGGCGCAGGAGCTCCGCCTCGCTCTCGACGAGCGACTTCGGAATTTCGAAGCTCGCGAGCGAGCGCAACGCGGAGAGCGCCTGGTTCTTCACGTTCGACTCGAGCTTGCGCTTGAGCTCCAGCTTCAAGTTCGCCTCGACTTCGCGGCGCAGGTCGTCGACCTCGCCGCTCGCGATGCCGAATGCCTGCACGAACGACGCGTCGAGCGCGGGCACCTCCGGCGCTTCGACGGTCTGCGCGTGCAGCGTGAACTGCGCCTGCTTGCCCGCGACTTCCTTGCCGTGGTAGTCGTCGGGAAACGCGAGGCCGAACGTCTTCGACTCGCCGGCGCGCATGCCGGTGATCGCGGTCTCGAACTCCGGCAGCATCCGCCCTTCGCCGAGGATGATCGGAAAATCCTTCGCCTGTCCGCCGGCGAACTCGACGCCGTCGATCGTGCCGGTGAAGTCGACCTGCACACGATCGCCTGCCTGCGCTTCGCGCTCGACCGGTGCGTACGTCGTGCGCTGCTTGCGCAGCACCTCGAGCGTGCGGTCGACGTCGGCGTTCGTCACTTCGGCGTGCGGCCGATTGATCGCGATCGACGACACGTCGCCGATCGCGACGTCGGGATAGACCTCGAACACCGCCGTGAACTGCAGCGCATCGGGCGCGCGCTCGGTGTCCTGCGCCGGCTCGATGCGCGGTGCGCCGGCAACGCGCAGCTTCTGCTCGCGCACCGCATCGTTGAAGCTCGACTGCACGCGCTCGGTGATCACGTCGGAGCGGACCTGCGGCCCGTACTGCTGATCGAGCATTCGCAGCGGCACCTTGCCGGGCCGGAATCCCGGAACCTTCGCGGTGCGCGCAAGGCGCGTCAACCGCTTCTTGACCTCCCCTTCGATCTCGGCCAGGGGAACGGCGACGGAAAGCCGGCGTTCGAGCGCGCCAACCGTTTCGAGTGTCGATTCCATTGATGTGTCGTGTTGGACGTGGACAGCGGGGTCGGAGGGTTCAGGAATCGCGCCGGGAGGCGCGAGTCCTGACACCTTCGACCCCAGTGGTGCGAAAGGGGGGACTCGAACCCCCACGGGTCGCCCCGCCAGCTTCTAAAGCTGGTGCGTCTACCGGTTCCGCCACTTTCGCGACCGGGACGCGGCTTTCGCGTGTCGCCCCGCGGAGCACGACGACGGCTTCGCGTTGCTGAGTCCGGGTGCGATGTTCGAAGCGCCGTCGTCGAATCGGCTAGTATAGCCGAGACCCTGCGCGATCTCATGTCCGTCGGCCATTACGAAAACTTTCCGGTGGCGTCGCTGCTCGTCCCCGCGCGCTACCGAGGCGCGGTCGTCGCGATCTACCGCTTCGCGCGCGCCGCCGACGACATTGCCGACGAAGGCGACGCGACACGACAGGAACGCCTCGCGGCCCTCGCCGCGTTCGAGCGTGGCCTCGACGCGATCGAGCGCGGCGAGACGCCGACGGAACCTCCATTTGCGGACCTCGCGTCCGCGATTCGCACGCATGCGCTGCCCATCCAACTGTTTCGCGATCTGCTGTCGGCGTTCGCGCAGGACGTGCGCGTCGGCCGCTACGCGACGTACGACGACGTGCTCGACTACTGCCGCCGCTCGGCGAATCCCGTCGGACGGTTGCTCCTCGCGATGTACCGCATCGACGAGCCCGTCGCGCTCGCCGAGAGCGATGCGATCTGTACGGCGCTGCAACTCGCGAACTTCTGGCAGGACGTGGCGCTCGACTGGCGCAAGGGACGCACCTACCTGCCGCTCGAAGACCTCGCCCGGTTCGACGTTTCGCTCGCCTCGATCGGCGACGGTCGCTGCGACGAGCGTTGGTCCCGATTGATGGCGTACCAGACGGCGCGCACGCGCGCGCTGTTCGAGCGCGGCCGTCCGCTCGTCGCGCGCATGCCGTGGCGCCTCGGGCTCGAATTGCGCGCAGTCGTCGCCGGCGGCTTGCGCGTGCTCGAGCGGATCGACGCCGTGCGCGGCGACGTGTTCACGCGCCGCCCGGTGCTCGGGCGCCGCGATTGGGCGCTGCTCGCGCTGCGCATGCTCGCGCCCGCGCCTGCGCACTCGGCATGACGCCGGACGAGTATTGCGCCGAGAAAGCTGCGCAAAGCGGGTCGAGCTTCTACTACAGTTTCCGGCTCCTCGCGCCCGATCGACGCCGCGCGATCACCGCGCTCTACGCCTATTGCCGCGAAGTCGACGACGTCGTCGACGAAGTGTCCGACCCGAACGTCGCACGCACGAAGCTCGCGTGGTGGCGAACCGAGGTCGAGCGGATCTACGACGGAACGCCGCAGCATCCGGTCGCGCTCGCGCTGGCCGACGCGGTGCGCCGTTACCGGCTGCCGAAGGAGCATCTGCTGCGCGTGATCGACGGCATGCAAATGGACCTCGAGCGCACGCGCTACGCGACGTTCGCCGAGCTCGAGGACTATTGCGATCATGTCGCCGGCGTCGTCGGCCTGCTCTCCGCCGAGATTTTCGGCTACGAGGATGCGCGCACGCGCGATTACGCGCGGAGCCTCGGCATCGCGTTCCAGCTCACGAACATCATCCGCGACGTCGGCGAGGACGCGCGGCGCGGGCGCATCTACTTGCCGGAAGAGGATCTCGACCGCTTCGGCGTCGCCGCCCTCGACGTGCTGCACGCGCGCACGTCGCCGGCGTTCGTCGAGCTGATGCGCTTCGAGGTCGAGCGTGCGCGCCGCTGGTACGACGACGCGATCGCCGCACTGCCGGCGCGCGACCGCCGCGCGCAACGGCCGGGTCTCGCGATGGCCGCGATCTATCGGACGCTGCTCGACGAGATCGCGCGCGACGGCTACGAAGTGCTCGATCGGCGCATCGCACTGACGCCGCTGCGCAAGCTGTGGATCGCGACGCGGGCCGCATGGCAAGCGTGAGCGCGGCGCGCGAGGCGCAGCCGCCGCGCTATCGCGAGGCGCTGCGCGTCGTCGTCATCGGCGGCGGGTGGGCGGGATGCGCGGCCGCCGTTTCGCTCGCCCGATCCGGCCAACGCGTCACGCTGTTCGAAGCCGCGCCGACGCTCGGCGGGCGTGCGCGTCGCGTCGCGCTCGACGGCCTTCCGCTCGACAACGGCGAGCATCTGCTGCTCGGCGCGTATACGGAGACGCTCGCGCTCGCGGCTGCCGTGCGTGCGCCGGGCGAGGCGCCGGCCTTTGCGAGCGCACCGCTCGCGCTGCGCCCGTTCGGCACGAACGCGACGCAACGGCTGTCGCTCGTCACGCGGCCGGGACCCGGATCGCTTGGGCTCCTCGCCGCGCTCGCGGGTGCCGAAGGCATCGGCGCGCTCGATCGCGCGCGCGTCGTCGCATGGTTCGTGGCGCAAAAACGCGCCGGTTGGCGGTGCGATTCGCGCACGACCGTCGCCGAGCTCCTCGCGTCGCAGCCGCCACGCCTGCGCGACGAGTTGTGGTATCCGCTCTGCATCGCCGCACTCAACACGCCGGCGCCGCGCGCATCGGCGCAGATCTTCCTCAACGTGCTGCGCGAAACGTTCGGCGCGGGTCCCGACGCGACGACGCTGGTCACGCCATGCGCCGGCCTCGGGGACGCGATCCCCGAGGCGAGCGCGCGCTGGCTCGCAGCGCACGAGCACGACGTGCGGCCGCGAACGCGTGCGCGCATCGCGGCAGTCTCCAGCGACTTCGTTCGAGTCGAGCTTACGAATGATTCGATGCAGGCCGACGCGGTTGTCATCGCCGTCGGTCCGCACCAGCTCGCCGGTGCGTTCACCTCCGAGCTCGCGAGCGGCGACGCCGACGTACGGCAGGTGCTCGCGCGCGTCGCGCGCCTCGAATACGCGCCGATCACGACGATCTATCTCGGCTACCACGCGCCCGTCACGCTGCCGACCGGCCTGCTGCGCCTCGAGCAGGGTCCCGGGCAATGGATCTTCGACCGCAGCGACGTGCTGCGACGCGCGGGCGCCGACGCACCGCCCGGCGTGCGCGCCCTCCTCTCCGTCGTCATCAGCGCGAGCGACGCGTTCGCCTCGCTCGAGCACGGCGCACTCGCCGCGATCGTCGATCGACAGTTGCGCCGCCTCGACCCGTCGCTTCCGCGCCTCATGCATTCGCGCGTCATCGACGAGAAGCGCGCGACGTACGTGGCGCTGCCGGGGCTCGAGCGACCGAGCGCCGGCCGCCTCGCGCCGCGTCTCTATCTCGCGGGCGACTACACGTACGCCGACTTTCCGGCGACGCTCGAGGCGGCGGTGCGCAGCGGCCGCATCGCGGCCGACGCACTCACGCGCGACTACGCAGCAACCGCTGCTGCTCGCGGTTCCATTCGCGCTCCTTGATCGTCGCGCGCTTGTCGTGCTGCTTCTTGCCCTTGGCGAGGCCGATGGCGAGCTTCACGCGGCCCTTCGAATAGTGCAGGTCGAGCGGCGTCAACGTGTACCCGGCGCGCTCGACCTTGCCGATCAGCCGGTTGATCTCCTCGCGGTGCATCAGCAGCTTGCGCGTGCGCGTGGGATCGGGATGCACGTGCGTCGACGCGGTCGACAGCGGCGCGATATGCGCGCCGATCAGGACGAGCTCGCCGTTCTTCACGACGACATAAGCCTCCTTGAGGTGCGCGCGACCGCCACGGATCGCCTTCACCTCCCAGCCTTCGAGCGCCATGCCGGCCTCGAATCGCTCCTCGATAAAATAGTCGTGAAACGCCTTCCGGTTCTCGACGATGCTCATCGCTTCCCATCGCTCCTTCGCGCCGGCGATTCTACGCGTCGCGCAGGCGCGCGGCCGCCGCGGTTCCGTTCACGCGTGACGCACGGATCGCGATGCAGTGCGTAAGGAAAAGCGTCCTCGTCCCGTACGCGGCGAGCCGGATGTACGAGCTCGTCAACCGCGTGGACCTCTATCCGCAATTCCTGCCGTGGTGTGGCGGCACCGAGGTGCTCGCCGAGTCCGAGCATCGCAAGACCGCGCGCATCGACATCGACTACCACGGCGTGCACGCGCACTTCACGACCGACAACGCCATGCAGCCGCCGGACTCGATCGTCATCACGCTGAAGGACGGGCCGTTTCGCCACCTGCACGGCGAGTGGCGCTTTCAGGCGCTCGGCGAGGACGGCTGCAAGATCGAGTTCGAGCTCGCGTACGAGTTCGCGACGAAGCTCCTCGACCGCGTCATCGGCCCGGTCTTCGGTCACATCGCGAACACGTTCATCGACGCGTTCGTGCGGCGCGCCGAAGCGGTGTACGGGGATCGCTGAGCGATGAAAGTGCAGGTCGCGTACGCCGACGCGGCGAGCGAGGCGCTCGTGACGCTCGATGTCGGCGAGGGCTGCCGCGTCGAGGACGCCGTCGCCCGATCGAACCTGCTGGCGCACATCCGAGCCCCGCGCGAGACGCTCGGCTACGCGATCTTCGGGCGACGAGTCGATGCATCGACCGTGCTCACCGCTGGCGACCGCGTCGAGATCACGCGGCCGCTGCGCTGCGACGCCATGGACGCGCGCCGCGCGCGCGCCGCCAAACAAAGGTAGGGTCAGTCCCGGGTCAGACCCTGCCTGGGGCTTCGCCGTTGCAAAGCAGCGTCTGACAAGGTCAGACCCTGCTTATTGCGCTTAGTCGCGGGCGCCTGCGCGCCGCAACTCGCGCACGAGCGCATCCTCGTTGTTGACTTTCGCCCACGACAGCGCGCTCGCGCCGTCCTGGTTGCGCAGCGTCACGTCGGCACCGCGATCGATCAGGAGTTGCGCGGTGCGCGCATGGTGCTCGTGGATCGCCATCATCAGCGCCGTCGTGCCGTTCGGCGAGCGCGCGTCGAGATTCGCGCCGTGGTCGATCAGGTAATCCACGATCGGATCGTGACCGCCGGTCGCCGCATAGATGAGCGGCGTCCAGCCCGGCGGATCGAGCGTCGCCTTCGCCGCCACCAGCACGCGCACGATCTCGAGATTGCCCTTGATCGACGCGAGCATCAGCGGCGTGTCGCCGTTGCGATTGGCGACGTTCGGATTCGCCTTCGCCTCGAGCAGCGCCCGCACCGCACGCACGCTACCGTTGCGCGCCGCGATGCAGAGCATCGGCTCCCCGTTCGCATCGACGGAGTTGGGATCCATGCCGCGCGCGAGCAGTTGCCGCACGGCATCCACGCGGTCGTTGGCGACGTCGGTCGCCAACGCGTCGAGCAACGGCTCCGCGGCGACGACCGGGGCGAGCGCGAGCGCCGCCACCGCGGCGAGCACGCGGCGGCGGTCAGTGCGCATGCCGATCGATGCCGAACAGGCGGAAGAAATTGTCGGACGTCGCCTGCGCGATGGTCTCGACGCTCTCGCCACGCAGCGTTCCGATCGCCTCCGCGACGTGCCGCACGAACGCGGGCTCGTTGCGCTTCCCGCGATGCGGTACCGGCGCGAGATACGGGCTGTCGGTCTCGATCAGCATCCGGTCCAGCGGCACGCGCCGCGCGACGCCCTGCAGCGCCGCGGCGTTCTTGAACGTGACGATGCCCGAGAACGAGATGTGAAAGCCGAGGTCGAGCGCCTTCGACGCGACGTCCCACGTCTCGGTGAAGCAATGCATGACGCCGCCGGCCTGGTCCGCGCGCTCCTCGCGCATGATCGCGATGGTGTCGTCGGCGGCCGCCCGCGTATGCACGACGAGCGGCCGACCCGCTTCGCGCGCCGCGCGGATGTGCGTGCGAAAGCGCGCGCGCTGCCACTCGAGGTCGCCTTGCAGCCGGTAGTAATCGAGGCCCGTCTCGCCGATGGCGACGACCTTCGGCTCGCGTGACAACGCGACGAGCTTCGCGACCGACGGCTCGTCGACGTCGTCGTAATCGGGATGCACGCCGACGCTCGCGTAGAGATGCGCATTCTCGCGTGCGAGCGCGTGCACGCCGGGCCACGCGGGCAGGTCGACACCGATGCAGAGCGCGTGCGTGACGGCGTTTTGCCGCATCGCGTCGAGCACGCGCGGCAGGTCGTCACGCAGTTCGGGGAAGTCGAGGTGGCAGTGGGAGTCGACGAACATCGGGAATGGGGATAAGGGATAGGGGATAGGGAAAGCATCGGCGTCATGCGCGCCGCCCAGGCTGGCGATGACGACCGCTCATCAGAGCGGCGGCGCCACGCGTTGCCGGGGTGACCCTATCCCTTATCCCCTATCCCATGTCCCGCCGTTACATCGTATGCGTCGGTCTCGTCGACGCCAGATGCTCGCCGAGAATGCGCTCGATCGCGGCTTTCGCCGCGGCGCCGGTCTCGTCGAGCGTGAACTGCACGCCGATGCCCTGCGTGCGATTGCCCTGCCCGCCGTCGGGCGTGATCCACACGACCTTGCCCTGAACCGCGATGCGATTCGGATCGTCCATCAGCGAGAGCAGCATGAACACTTCCTCGCCGAGCACGTACGGGCGCGACGTCGGGATGAAGATGCCGCCGCCCTTGAGGAACGGCATGTACGCCGCATAGAGCGCGGCCTTCTCGCGGATGTTCAGCGATAGCACGCCGGGGCGTGCGAGCGCAGGCGTGGGTCCCGGAATTTTTTCTGCCATGGTCAGGTGAACAGCCCGCGGTAGTCGATCAGGAGCGCTTCGGCCACGAGACGCGGCGAAAGCGGATGCGAAAGCAGCGTGCGCTCGCGAAGCAGGCGCCGATGATAGCGAAACAGGGCAGGCGGCGCCACCGACGCGGCGAGCGCGCGCAGCGCGTCCGCCCGCGCCGGATGCGCGAGTGGCGACGCGCCCGCGTGCACGCGCGCCAAGTCCGCGCACCAGCCGCTCACCCAGTCGATCGCGGCGGCGAGTCGATCACGCCGCGCATCACGTGGAGCCGATTCGAGGCGCGCGCCGAGCGTCGTCGGGGAGAGCACCTGCGGTGCGGCCAGCGCGTCGAGCCACACGCGGCGCTCCGCCTGGTAGCCGGCGTCGGCGAGCGCGAGCGCGCGTAGCGGCGCGAAGCTCGCCTGCGCGAGGAGCGCATCGGCATCGCGAACGCCTTGCGCCCGCAGCCACGCGCTCCCCTCTTCCATGGCAGGCCGCGGCGCCATGATGCGCTGGCAGCGGCTCGCGATCGTCGGCGGAAGCCGCCCGGGCTGATGCGAGACGAGCAGGAAATGCGTGTCGGCCGGTGGCTCTTCGAGCGTCTTCAACAGCGCGTTCGCCGCCGCGGCATTCATGCGTTCGGCGGGCGCGATCAGCGCGACCTTCGCACGTCCGCGATGACTCGTGATGGCGGCCCACGCGTTGAGATCACGAATGCGATCGACGACGATCCACTCGACGCGCTTCACTTCGTCGTCGTCGACCTCGACCGGTTCCACGATGCGCAGGTCGGGATGCTGTCCGGCCGCGACGTAGCGGCAGCCGGGGCATTCGCCACACGCATCGCCGCACGCACGCGATGATTCGCATAGCAGCGCACGCGCGAGCGTGTGCGCCAGGATGCGCTTGCCGATCCCTTCGGCACCGTGCAGCAGGACCGCGTGCGGCCACCGCGCACGGCGAGCATGAAGCTCGCGCAACGTCGCCTGCTGCCACGGCAGCGCCGGGTAGGCGACTCGCGGCAAACCGTCGTCGTTCATGACAGCGTGTCGACGATCGAAGCGAGCTCGTCGCGCACTTCGGCGACGGGACGCGTGGAATCGATGATGCGAAAGCGCGCCGGCTCGGCCGCCGCGCGCGCGAGATAACCCTGCCGCACGCGCTCGAAGAACGCCTGCGTCTCCCGCTCGAAGCGATCGGGCGCCTTGCCGCGCAGGTGCATCCGCGTGAGCCTCTCGCGCGAGATCGCGCTCGGCACGTCGAAGAGCAGCGTCAGGTCGGGGTTGCAGTCGCCGTGGACGAATCGCGCGAGCGCATCGATCAACGCCATCGACACGCCGTGCCCGGCGCCCTGGTACGCGTACGTCGCGTCGGTGAAGCGATCGCAGAGAACGACGTCGCCGCGCGCCAGCGCCGGCTCGATCACCTGCACGAGATGCTCGCGGCGCGCGGCGAACATGAGCAGCGCCTCGCTGTCGTGCGTCATCGGCCGATGCAGCAGCCACTCGCGGATCGCCTCGCCGGTGGGCGTCCCGCCCGGCTCGCGCGTCGCGACGACCGGACGTCCGCGCCGCGCGAGCTCGTCGGCGATCCAGCGCGCGTGCGTGCTCTTGCCCGCGCCGTCGATGCCTTCGAGCGTGACGAAGCGACCGCGGGGCGAGGATTCGGGCACGGGTGGCAAGTGGCGAGCGAATGGGCGCGCTGCGCTTTCGCTCACCCGCCCTTCTGGTATTTTGCCACCGCGCGATTGTGCTCGATCAGCGTCGCCGAGAACTGCGACGTTCCGTCGCCGCGCGATACGAAATAGAGATAAGGCGTCGCGGGCGGATTGACGACGGCGTCGAGCGACGCCTGCGACGGCAGCGCGATCGGCGTCGGTGGCAAGCCGGTGCGCACGTACGTGTTGTAGGCCGAATCGGCCTCGAGATCGCGCTTCTTCAGGTTGCCGTCGAAGCGCTCGCCCATGCCGTAGATCACGGCAGGATCGGTCTGCAGCCGCATGCCGCGCGCGAGCCGATTGATGAAGACCGACGCGACGAGCGGCCGGTCCTGCGCACGCGCCGTTTCCTTCTCGACGATCGACGCGAGGATCAACGCCTCGTAGGCCGAGCCGAGCGGCAGGTTCGGCGCGCGACGTGCCCACGCGGATGCGAGGCGCTGCTCGAGCGCGCGATGCGCGCGTTGCAGGACCGCGAGATCGCTGCTGCCGGATGCGAAATAGTAGGTGTCCGGAAAGAACAGCCCTTCCGGCGCGGACTCCGCCGCGCCGACGCGCGCGAGCAACTCGGCATCGGGCAGGTCGACGACGCGATGCGCGAGATCGGCGTTCTGCTTCAGCAGCAGCTTCAATTGCGTGAACGTCGTGCCTTCGACGATGGTGATCGCCTTCTGCGTCACGTCGCCCTGCGTGAGCATCGCGAGCAAACGCGGCAGCGTGATGCCCGGCTCGATCTCGTAGCTGCCCGCCTTGATCGTGCGATCGACGCCGGTGAGCCGGGCGAGGCCCGTCAGCGCGAGCGGATGCGGAATCACCCCGGCGGCGTGCAGCGAGCGTGCGACGCTCGTAAGCGACGCGCCGCTGCGGACTTCGAAATCGTAGGGCACCTGGGGCAGCGGCAACGGCTTGCGATACCACCCGTAGCCGACGACGCCCGCGCCGGCGACGGCGGCGACGACGAGAAGCAGGACGAGGATCGCGAGCCGGCTTTTGCGCATGCGCAACGAAAGGACGTCGGTCCGCGAGCGGCGCGTGGCGCCTTCGCGCGTGCTTTACGACATTGTCATTATAATGAGGCATGGCCGCCAACGCCGAGCGCCCCTCGTACCACGACGCCGGCGCGCGCCGCGCGGGACGCGGCTTCACGCTGATCGAGATCATGGTCGTCATCGTGATCCTCGGCGTGCTCGCAGCGCTCGTCGTGCCGAACGTGCTGTCGCGCACCGACGATGCACGCATCGCCGCGGCGAAGAGCGATCTCGGCGCGATCCGCCAGGCGTTGAAGCTCTACCGCCTCGACAATCAGCGTTATCCGACGACCGAGCAAGGCCTCGCCGCGCTCGTCACCAAGCCGACGATCGCGCCCGCACCGCCCAATTGGAAACCCGGCGGCTACCTGGAAAAGCTGCCGCGCGATCCCTGGGGCCGGCCCTATCAATACCTGAACCCCGGCCTCAAGGGCGACGTGGACATCTTCACGTACGGCGCCGACGGTGAGCCCGGCGGTAACGGCGCGGACGCCGACATCGGCTCGTGGGACCTGTAGCAATCCGATGCAGGAGGTCCGATTCGCCGCTCGGACATTCGGCGAATTGCACCGCCGGATTCACGCTGGTCGAGATGCTCGTCGTGCTCGTCGTGCTCGGCATCGTCACCGGGCTCGGCGTCGCGCTCGTCGCGCCCGGCGAGCGCGACGTGCAGGCGCGCGAAGCGCGGCGGTTCGCGGGTGCGCTCGAATACGCGGCCGCGCGGGCGCAGTGGCGCAACGAGCGCCTCGGCGTTTCCGCCGGCCACGGCAGCGTACGCTACTGGCGTCGCGACGACGCGGGCGAGCGCTGGCTGCCGATCGCCGACGACGACGTCCTCGCCACGCAGCGATTGGCGCCGCCGCTCGATGCCGCCCCGGTGGCGTACGCGGGCCGCGTGGTAACGCCCGACGCGATCGTTCCGCTGCGCGCATCGGGACGCAACGAGCCGCTTGCGTTCGCGTTCGCCACGCCGCGCTTTCGCACGCTCGTCGCGCTCGATCCGCTGAATCGCGCCGCGATCACCGGACCGCTCGCGCTCGCGCCGTGATCCCGCGCTGCCGCGCGTTCACGCTCGTCGAAGTGCTCGTCGCGCTCGCGATCGTCGCGGTCGCGCTGGCGGCCGGCATGCGCGCCGTCGCGCAGAGCGTCGACGGCGCCGGCGCGCTGAAGGCCCGCACGCTTGCACTGTGGGTCGCCCAAAACCGGCTCGCGCAGGCGCAACTCGCCGACCCGAAGCCGGCGCGCGGCGTCACCGAAGGGGGCGAGACGCAGGCGAACGTTCGTTTCGTGTGGCGGCAAACGGTCACCGACACGCCGAACCCGGCGTTTCGCAAGATCGACATCGTCGTCGCCGATCCCGCCGTCCCCGACTATGCGCTCGCGCAGCTCGCGGGCTACATCGCCAATGCCGCCGCGCCGTAAGATCGCCCGCGCCGGGTTCACGCTCGTCGAGGTGCTCGTCGCCGTCGCCATTCTCGCCCTCGTCGCGACGATCGCGTGGCGCGGGACCGCCGCGATGACCGACGCGGAGGCGCGGCTCGGTGCCGAGAGTGCGCGCTGGCAACGCCTCGACGCGTTCGTGGCGCGTCTCGAAGGCGACATGCGCCTCGCGATACCGCGCGCCGTGCGAAGCGGCAATGCGCGCGAACCCGCTTGGTGGGCAGCGCCCGACGACGCGCAGTCCAACGTCGCGCTGGTGTTCACGCGCGCCGGCCCCGATGCGCCGGACGAGCCCGGCGTCGGCGGTCAGCGCGTCGGCTATCGGCTGCGCGAAGGGCGCATCGAAGTGAGCTATTGGCCGCAGCTCGATCATCCGGCGACGGTGGGGCCGCTCACCTACGCGCTCGTCGACGACGTCGCCGGGCTGCGCATCCTGCAGTTGACGACCGACGGACGCTGGAGCGAGCGCTGGCCGCTCGCGGGGGAGCCGCCCATTCCGCGCGGCGTGCGCATCGAGATCACGCTGCGCGACGGCAGCGTCATCGAGCGCTGGCTCGCGCTCTCGTGAAGACACGCATGATGCGCAGGCGGCAGTCGCAGCGCGGCCTCGCGCTGATCGTCGCGATGCTGATCGCCGCGCTCGCCGCCGCCGTGGCGGTCTCCGTCGCGACGGCGCAGTCGCAGTGGTCGACGCGCGTGCTGCATCGGCGCGATCAGGTCCAGGCGCAGTCGATCGCGCTTGCCGGCGTCGCGTGGGCGCGGCAGATCCTCGAGCAGGACGGGCGCTACGCCGGTGCGATCGATCACCTCGGCGAACCGTGGGCGTTGCCGCTGCCGCGAACGCCCGTCGACAACGGCGACGTCGAGGGACGCATCGTCGACGCGCAGGCGATGCTGAACGTCAACAACCTCGCGAGTCCCGCGCACGCCGCGTTCGAGCGCGGCGCGTTTTCGCGCCTATTCGCCGCGCACGGTGTGCCGCAAAGCGCGCTCGCTTCGATCGTCGACTGGGTCGACCCCGACGACGCGCCGCAGCCGGAAGGCGCCGAAGACGCGTGGTACCTGCGCCAGGCGCAGCCGGCGCTCGCGGCGAACGCGCCGGCGACGCGGCTCGACGAGCTCGCGTACACGCGCGGCATGACGGCGGCGTCGATGCGCCGGTTCCTCCCGTTCGCGACGGCGCTTCCCGTCGACACGCCGCTCAACGTCAACACCGCCTCGGCGGACGTGCTCGCGGCATCGCTTCCGAACGCGACGCCCGAAGCCGTACTCGCACTCGTCGCGAGCCGCGCGCGGCAACCGTTCGCGTCCGTGCAGGATTTTCGCGAGCGTGCCGGTGTCGCGATCGGCGACGAAGCGATGTACGCAGTCGCGAGTCACTATTTCGTCGTGACCGTCCGTGCGCGACAAGGCGAGACGATCGCCCGCGCGCGAGCCCTGATCGCACGCACCGGCGCGACGTCCGCGATCGTCTGGCAGACGATCGAGTAGGGCCTAGTAAACTCTCGCGCCATGCTGCTCGTCTACGTCGCAGAGCCGCCCACGAGCGCGCGCGCCAACGCGTGGGTGCGCGTCGATTCGCGCGGCGAAGCGGTCGCGCGCGGCGAGGCGCGTGGCGCGCAGTGGCCACACGACGACGAGACGGTCGCCGTGCTTGCGCCCTCGCAGGCGCGGCTCGTGGCGCTCGACATGCCGCCGATGTCGCGCGATCGGCTGGAGCGCGCGGTGCGGCTCGCGCTCGACGACGCGATCGCGAGCGACGCCGACGATACCGCGATCGCGATCGCCGATCCGCACGATGGCACGCTGCTCGTCGCGCTCGCGTCGCGCACCACGATCGACGCGATCGAGCGCGCGGCACCGCGGGTGCGCATCGTCCCCGAGGCTGCACTGGCGCCGACGCTCGCCGGTTGGACGTGGTGCCGGCCGGCGGGCGGCACACCCTTCGTACGCCGCGACGACGGGAGCGCGTTCACGGTGAGCGAGCCCGTCGCCGGCGAACTGCCCCCGGAGATCGGCGTCGCGCTGAAGCAGACGCGGACACCGCCGACGATTCACTGCGCGTTCGTGTGCACGGCGAGCGAGCGCACGCAATGGGCGGCCACGTGCGGCGCGACGTTCGTTCCCGCGCCGGCGTGGCGCTTCGAGCAGGCGGCGCGCGCAACGATCGCACGCGCACCCGATTTCGCACGGCACGCGGCGCGCGAGGCCGTCGCCGCTTCGCGTTCCTGGCGCGCGTTTCGCCCGGCGCTGATGCTCGCCGGCGTCGCGCTGGTCGTGCACCTTGCGGGCCTCGCCGTGACGCGCGCATCGCTCGCGGTGGAGAACGCGCGGCTGTCACGCGCGATCGTCGATGAAGCGGCACCGCTGCGCGTCGCCGATGCGACGACGCCGGAGCGCGCCGCCGCCGCCATCGCGCGCGCCGCCGCCGAGCGTCGACACGCGGCGGGACGACTCGCACCGAGCGACGCGCTGCCGCTGCTCGCGCGCGCGGCCCCGGTTCTGCGAACGCTGCCTGTCGGCACGTTACGCTCGGCGCACTACGCGGCGGACGCCTGGATGCTCGAGTTCGGGACGCTCGATCGCGAAAACCTTTCGCGTGTGTCGCGCGCGCTCGCCGACGCCGGTCTCGACGTGCTCGCGGCGCCGGTGACCGGCGGTACGCGCATGCGCGTCGCGCTCGCCTCGTCGGCGCGCTGAGCATGCGTCGCGTCGCCGCGCTGCGCAACGTGCTCGAGCGCCCGCTCGTCGTTGCGCTCGTTGCCATCGCGGCGCTGGTGGCCACGGTGCTCGTCACGTTGTCGGCGAACGCGTCCATCGCGCGCGCCCGCGAGGAGGTGCGCCGGCACGCGGCGATGCTCGACGTCGCACGCGCGCGATCGGCGGAAGGCGTCGGCGCCACCGCGCCGCTCGACGTCGCCGACACCCATGCGTCGATCGAGCGCGTACTGCGCGGGCGCGGCATCGCGTTTCGTCGTATCGCGAGCGACGGGCAGTCGGACGAAGCGACGGCCGTCGTGATCGAGGCCGTGCCGTTCGACGCGCTCGTCGGCGTGCTCGATGCGCTCGCACGCGAGGGATGGGTGCGGCCGATCGAGGCGAACATCAGCGCGCGCGTCGAGCCGGGCGTAGTGCGCGCCGAGTTGCGATTGACGCGCTAAACACCTTCGCGTGCGCGTCGTCCTCGGCATCGTCGCCGGCGTCGTTCTCCTCGCCTGTGCGATCGTCGCGCTCGCGCCCGCCGGCCTCCTCGACCCCCTCGTCGCGTCGCGCACCGAAGGTCGCGTGCGCCTCGCCGACGCGAACGGTTTCTGGTGGCGCGGCGACGGCGTCGTCACGGCGACCGGCACGCAGGCAAGCGTGCCGGTCGCGTGGCGCATACGGCTGCTGCAGCTTTTGCGCGGGCGTCTGACCATCGAATTCGTGCCCGCACACACCGGCATGCCGACGGGCACGCTTGCCGTCGCGCGCGGCGAAGTCGAAGCACACGCGCTGCAGTTCACCTTGCCGGCAGCGCTGTTGCCCGCCTTCGTTCCCGCGCTTTCGACGGTGACGCCCGACGGGGATCTCGACGTGACGTCCGCATCCTTCACGTGGCGTGCGGCCCACGCGGACGGCCGCGTCGACGTCGTGTGGCGCGACGCGGAGCTCGCGCTCGTCGGTTTTCCGATTTCGCTCGGCACGATACGCGGTGCGGCGAGCGGGACGCCGGAAGGCCTTCAGGGGACGTTCGAGAACCGCGGCGGCGAACTCGGCGCGCGCGGGACGTGGGCATTGCGCGGTGACGCGATCGAGGGCGTGACCACGCTCACGCCGACGATCGCCACGTCTCCTGCACTTCGCGCCGTGCTGCCGATGCTCGGCACGCGTGACGCCGGCGGCAACGTTCGCATCGAATGGCGCAGCCGCCGATGACGCGCGCCGCGACCGCACGCCGACGCACGAAGCGCGCGACCCCCGCCGGCCAAGCCTCGCATGCCGCGCGCGTGACGAAACCGGACGCCCGGACGCTCGTCGTCGAGACGGCGGCGCCACGCGCCGCGCACCGCCTCGCCTCCCTCGACTCGCTCCGCGGCATCGCGATCGTCGCCATGATCGCGTATCACTTCTGCTTCGATCTGCGCTATTTCGGCATCATGCGCGCGGACTTCGAGCACGATCTGCGCTGGCTTGCGGCGCGCGCGGCGATCCTGTCGTCGTTCCTGCTGATCGCAGGCATCAGCGCGGTCCTGGCCGCCCGCCAGCCGATGCCGGTGCGGCACGGGCTGCGCCACGTCGGCGTGATCGCCGCGGCGGCGCTGCTCGTGACCGCTGGTAGCGCGCTGGTGTTTCCGCAATCGTTCATCTGGTTCGGCGTGCTGCACGCGATCGCCGTGTCGCTCGTCGTCGCGAAGCCGCTCGTGCGCCGGCCTTTCATTGCAGCGATCGCCGGCGTCGCCGTGATCGTCGCCGGCGTCGCCTACGAGAGCCCGGCGTTCGATCAGCGCGCGCTCGGCTGGCTCGGCTTCATGACGGCGAAGCCGGTGACCGAGGATTACGTGCCGCTGTTTCCGTGGATGGGCGTGCTCTTCCTCGGCATCGCCCTCGGGCCCCTGCTGATCCGCAGCGAATTCCGCGCGATCGCGTCGCTCGCACGGCTGCCGCGCTGGCTCGCGTTCCTCGGCCGGCACAGTCTCGCCGTCTACCTGCTGCACCAGCCACTGCTTTTCGTCCTGCTGTGGCTCGCGACATCCCGTTGAACGGCGTGCCGCGTCGACGCGGTCCCGATCAGCTGCCGGGCAGGTTCTGGATCTCGGGGAAGAACACGTCCTTCCACGAGGTGGGCTTCGCCTTGATCAGGCCGCGCGCGTACATGAAATCCGCGTACTTCATCACGCCCGTCGGCGTCAGCGTGTAGTCGATGCCGGGCGAAGTAAGCATCTTGTAGACCTGGTCGACGGTGAGCTTCGGACGCTCCATCTGGACGTAGAGCTCGGCGGCGGCGCGCTTGTCCTTGTTGACGATGTCGGTCGCCTCGCGGAACGCCGCGAGCACCGCCCCGTACGCCTTCGGGTTCTCGTCGCGGAACTTGCCGGTGCACCACAGCACGGTGAAGGTCGTCGGACCCCCCGTCACGTCGTACGAGTTCATCACCGAATGAATCTTCGGATCCTCGAGCTCCTGGTACGAGTACGGCGGCGACGTCAGGTGCGCGGTGACCTCGCTCGCCCCGGACAGCAACGCCTGCATGCCGTCGGGATGCGACATCGACACGGTCAGCGGGTCGAGCTTGTTGAACTCGGCATCGCCGAACGCCTGCGCCGCCGCCATCTGCAGCGCGAGCGCCTGTTGCGAGATCTTCACGGCCGGCAGTGCGATCCGGCTCTTGCTCGTGAAATCCTTGATCGTCTTGACGTTCGGATCGCGCGTGTTGAGCAGCAGCGGCATCGAGTTCATCGCCGCGAGGCCGTGGACCTTGTAGTTGTCGCGCGTGCGCGCCCACACCGTGATCAACGCCGTCAGGCCGCCGGAGGCGATCTGCAGGTCACCCGACAGCACCGCGTCGTACATGATGTTGCTTGCGGAGAACTTGTGCCACGTCACCTTGACGTCGCCGAGGCCCGCGGCCTTCGCGTGCTTGGCGATCAGGTGGTCGCGCTGCATGACGAGGAACTGCAGGTACGCCATTCCGTACTGCTGCGCGATCGTGATTTCGCTCGGCTCGGCGCGCGCGGCACCGGGCTGTGCGACGAGCGACAAGCTGAACAGCGACACGAACAGGAAGCGCTTCATGGCGATCTCCTCGATGCGAGTGGCGGTCGTGAATGGAATCAGCCGGCAACCGGGGGCGACCAGCGACGAACATGGGCCTCGAACGCGACCGCCGCGCGCGATCGCGGCATGGCATCGGGCGTGCCGAGGTAGAGAAAGGCGACGATGCTCGCATCGTCGTCGAGACCGAGCGCGTGTTTCACGCCGGCATCATACGCATTCTCGCCGGTACGCCACATCCCCGCGAGGCCGAAGGCGTGGGCGGCGAGCAGGACGTTGTACGCCGCGATGCCCGCGGCGATCTCCTGTTCGACGGCGGGAATCGCCACATCCGAACGCAGCTGCGCGACGGCGACGACGATCGTCGGTGCGCGCAGCGCCTTCGCCGCCTCGCGCGTGACCATAGCGTCGTCCGCGTCGGGAACGCGCCGGCGCAACGAATCGCACAGGACGCGGCCGAACGCGTTTCGCGCGTCTCCTTCGATGACGATGAAGCGCCACGGCGCGAGGCGGCCGTGGTCCGGGCCGCACATCCCGACGCTCAGCATCGCCCGCAACATCGCCTCGTCGGGGCCCGGCGCGCGCAGCGACAACGGGCTGCGCCGCGTCGCCAGAAGCTCGAGGCCGGCGACGCGGCGCCGGCCGAGTGAAGTGTCGGCGACGTCGCCGCTCAACCGAACCCTCCCGGCGCCGACCGCCTATTCGAGCGCGGCGAAGGTCTTGTAGTGGATGTGCAGCGCGCCGTCATGGTAGCGGTGGGTGTAGAAGCTCTTGGCCGAGACCGCGGCACCCTTGTAGATGTTGGTGTTGTCCATCGCCGCGCACGCTTCCTCGGAGTCCCAGCCGCTCACGTAGATGACCTCGTGCTCGTGGTTCTTCTCGACGCAGTCGGCGACGTAGATGAACTGGCAGCCCGGCATCTTCCGGATGGCCGGCGCGAGCGTGGTGTTGATGAACTCGATGAACGCCTTTTTCTTCTCGGGCGGGACGGCGCCGTGCACGACACGAAGAATCATTGCAGCACTCCTTGAAGGGGACACGATCGAGGCCTGCATCGTAGCGAGAATTCTTATCAACGCAAAAGAAGAATATCGGCTGTCGTTATCAGCATCGTTGATATACAGTAGCCGGCCATGAAGCTGCAGCAGCTGCGCTACTTCGTCGAGGTCGTGCGCAACGACCTGAACGTCACCGAGGCGGCGCGCGCGCTCTACACGTCGCAGCCGGGCGTCAGCCACCATATCCGCCTGCTCGAGGACGAGCTCGGCTTCGCGGTGTTCGTACGCCGGGGCAAGCGCCTGTCGGCGCTGACCCGCGCCGGACAGGAGGTGCTGACCATCGCCGAGCGCATGATCGCCGACAGCGAGAACCTGCGCCGCCTTGCGGGCGAGACTTCCGGCGAGGCGAGCGGCGATCTCGTCGTCGCGGCGACGTACACGCAGGCGCACGTCGCGCTGCCCAATGCGGTGCGCACCTTCATGACTCGCCATCCGAAGGTGCGGCTCACCATCCAGCCGTGCAGTCCGATCGACGCCGCGGAACGCGTGCGGCGTGGCGAGGCGACGCTGTGCCTCTCGACGGAAGTCGTCGGCGAGTTCGACGATCTCGTCATGTTCGAGGGCGCCCCGTGGCACCGCGGCGTCATCGCCCCGCCCGGACATCCGCTGCTTCGCGTGCGCAGGCTCGACCTCGCGCAGATCGCGCGCTACCCGCTCGTCACCTACGATTTCGCGTTCCGCAAGGGCGCGAAGATCCAGAGCGCATTCGACGCGGCGCGCCTGACGCCACGCGTCGTGCTCACGTCGACCGATCCGCGGATCATCAAGACCTATGTTTCGGCGGGCCTCGGCATCGGGCTGATCGCCTCCATTGCGTTCGAGAAGGGCGACAGCCGGCACCTGCGCTTTCTCGACGCCCGCCACTTGTTCGAGTCGAGCGTGACGACCGTCGGCGTGCACCGCAACAGCTACGTCACGCGTTACATGCAGGACTTCATTCGCCTCGTCCTGCCGGGCATCGATCGCGCGACGATCGACGCCACGATGGCCGCGCGCAGCGTGCAGCGACGTGCCGCGCGCTGACGCGCGCTCGCGTCGAGACGAAGGCGTCGCTATGCTTGGGGGCCCAACGACCCGGAGAACATCGTGACGGACCGACTTGCCGAAGCGCGGCAGATGCTGCAGGACGCCATCGTCATCGACGCGCTCGGCGGCGCCGTCGTTCATCCGACCCCCTTCGTACCCAACGGAACCTACGAGGCCAATCTCGTCCGCGATGGCTGGACCGCGCTCCACGTGACGCTCGTGTCCGAGCCGTCGTATACGCCGACGTGGGAACAGGTCCAGCGTGCGCTCTACGAGAACCTTCTCAATTTCGAGATGAACGCGGGCGTGCGTCACGTCGAGCGCATCGATGATCTCTACGCTGCAAAGCGCGACGGACAACTCGGCGTGATCCTCGGCCTGCAAAGCCCGAGTTGCATCGAAGGGGAGCGCGAGCGGTTGCGGCTGTTGCACAAGCTCGGCCTGCGCTCGCTGCAGCTCACCTACATGGAACGCAACCGGCTCGGGGACGGCTGCCTCGAGCCCGAGAACCGCGGCCTCACCCATTTCGGAATGCAGGTGATCCGCGAGTGCAATCGGCTCGGCATCGTCGTGGACTGCTCGCACGTGGGCGTGCGTACGACGCTCGACGCAGCGCAAGCGTCCGGGCAGCCGATCGTCATCTCGCACACCGCCGTGCGTGCGCTCACCGACAACCCCCGATGCGTCACCGACGAGCAGATGAAGGCCGTCGCGGCAACGGGCGGCGTCGTCGGCATCACCGCGTACGCGCCATTCATCCGCTACGACCGGCGACCGACGCTCGACGACTACGTCGATCACTTCGACTACGTGGCCGACCTCGTCGGCATCGAACACGTCGGCTTCGCCACCGACTGGTTCGATGGGAAGACGAAGACCAACTGGGCGACGCCGTGGTACTACCCGGAGGTCACGCGCGGCACCGCGTACGGCGCGCTCGGGCTGGAAGGCTTCGCGACGCGCGCCGACCTGCAGAATCTCGTCGCCAAGCTCCGCGAGCGCGGCCGCAGTGCGGCTGACATCGCGAAGATCCTCGGCGGCAACTACCTGCGCGTCCTCGAAGCGGTGTGGAAATGATGACCGGCGTCGCGTGGACCGCGCCACTCGGCACGCCATGCGACGACACCGCCGTTCGATCGGTTAGAATGCGCGCGTATTCGGCAGGCGCGTAGCTCAGCTGGTTAGAGCACCACCTTGACATGGTGGGGGTCGTTGGTTCGAGTCCAATCGCGCCTACCAAGCGTCCTTCGCGCCCGGCAACCGACCGGGCCTTTCGTTTTCTCTCTCCCTCGCGTACGGACTGGTTCATCGCTTCGCGCGAGGCACGCTTGACATGCAACCTTTAGGTTGCCTATACTGCAAATAGGTAACCCTCCGGTTGCCTTTTACACCATGGACGACGACGCCGTCTTTCACGCCCTCGCCGACGCCAGCCGGCGACTGCTCCTCGACCGGCTGCGGCGGAAGAACGGGCAGACGCTCGGTCACCTCTGTTCGGGGCTCGACATGACGCGGCAGGCGGTCGCCAAGCACCTGTCCATCCTCGAGGGAGCGAATCTCGTGACGACGAAGCGCCATGGCCGCGAGAAGCTCCACTTCATCAACGTCGTGCCCATCAACGAGATCGCCGAGCGATGGATGGCGAAATTCGACAGGCCGCGGCTACGCGCGCTCTTCGTCCGCAGTCGAAGCTGATCGGGGCGGTGTCGGGCGGCTGGCCGCTCATCCTTTCCAACCTCAAATCGCTGCTCGAGACGGGATCGATCGCCGTGAAGTCGAAGTCGTAACGCGTCGCGGGCGTCGCGGCTTCTCGACCGAAGTCGCGACAGCGCCGCGCGTTTCAACGATTTCGCGGCAGATGCGCCACCGCGAAATCGCTTCCGGCCTCGCGCTCGACTTCCATTCCGCTCCGCTCTGCCAGCCGGATCATGGCGACGTTGTGCGTCGCGATCTGGCCGATCAGCTCGAGCCCGTTCACCGTGGCGTAACGGATCACGTGCTCCATCAGCGATCGACCGAGCCCGCGTCGCTTCATGTCGCTGCGCACGATGATGGCGAATTCCGCCGTCGCGGCGTCGGGATAGCGGAACGTGCGCACCTCGCCGACGATCTCGCCGCGGCCGGGTTCCGACAGCCGAACGGCGACGAACGCCACATCGCGATCGAAGTCGAGATTCGTGTAGCGCGCAATCGAGCGTTCCGACCAGCCGTTCAGAGGTCGCGCGAACCTCAGTCGAAGGTCGGCTTCGTCGATGCGCGCGATGAACGTCGAATAGGCGGCGGCATCGTCGGGTCGGATCGCGCGCAGCAGGAATCGCTCCCCGTCGAGCTCGATGGTCCGAGGCTCGAATGTCTCGCACTGCGCTCGCCTGCTCGCGTCCTGCTCGGCCTCGGATGCGGGCCGCGGGCGCAGTTGCTCCGCCGACGCACTTTCGACCATGGCGCCCTCCGTTACACGCGGCACCACCGCCGGATGACGTCCTCGTACGCGCCCACCGCCTCGCGGATGCGCTCGGCGCGGCAATACTCGTCGGTCTGATGCGCCATCTGCGGCTCGCCCGGCCCGAGGATGACGGTGGGCGGATCGCCGTACGCGGGTCGCAGCGCCGCAGCGTCGGTGAAATACGACACGCCGCGCGCCTGCGGCGCTTCGCCGAGGACCGGCGTCATCACGTCGAACACGTCGGCGACCCAGGCGTCGGTCGGCTCCGTGTGTACGCCGCCGACATCGAGGATCGTCTCGAGCTCGACGTCGCGACCGACGTGCGCCCGCAAACGCTCGAGGAGCGCCGCGTGATCCTGTCCGGGAATGGTTCGGATGTCGATGCCGACTCGCGCAAGGTCGGGGACGGAGTTGATATTGAGCCCGCCGTGAAACGTGCCGACATTCAGCGTCGGCGCGCCGAGCAGCGGGTGCGAAGGTGTCGCGAAGTCGAACCGCTCGAGCGCGAGCGCCGCGCGCGCCGCCTTGTAGACCGCGTTGTCGCCACGTTCGGGCATCGAGCCGTGCGCGGTGACGCCTTGCGCGCGCGCTTCCACCCAGAACGCACCCTTGTGACCGACGAGCGGGTAGTTCGCGGTCGGCTCGGCGACGAGGATCGCGCCGGCGCGACCGAGCGCACCCGGCTTCCGCGCGAGATGGAACGCGCCCTCGCAACCCGTCTCCTCGCCGCCGGTGATCACGAGTGTTAGTCCCGGCGTCCCGGCGAGGCGGTCGCTGAGGCCAACCGCAGCGACAACGAACGCCGCGACCCCGCTCTTCATGTCGCTCGACCCTCGGCCATACAGCCGGTCCCCGTCGACTTCGCCCCCGAACGGATCCTTCTTCCAGCGCGCACCGCCGAGCGGCACCGTGTCGATGTGTCCGGTGATGCAAAGCGGTGCCCTCTCCTCGCGACCACCGATCGAGGCGACGACGCACGCGCGCCGCTCGCCGTACCGGTGATGGTCGACGCGGAAGCCCGCGTCGGCAAGGCGATCGCCGAGATGCCGCGCGCACGCCGTCTCGTCGCCGGTCGGGTTGATCGTGTCGAAGCGCAAAAGCGCCTTCGTCAGCTCGACCGCATCGCGTTCCCGTCCCATCGTCCTCTCCGCTAGCCGAAATACGCGCGTCGCACTTCCTCGTTGTCGCGCAGCTGCGCCGCACTGCCTTCCGCGACGACGCGCCCCTGCGACAGCACGTAGCCGCGATGCGCGATCGCGAGCGTCTGATGTGCATTCTGCTCGACGAGCAGTACGGTCACGCCCGCGTCGTTGACGCGCCTTATCACGTCGAAATTCTGCGCGACGAAGCGCGGCGACAGGCCGAGCGAAGGCTCGTCGATCAGCAGCATGCGCGGTGCCGCCATGAGTCCGCGCCCGATCGACAGCATCGCCTGCTCGCCGCCCGACATCGTGCCGGCGAGTTGCGCCACGCGCTCGCGCAGTCGCGGGAAGACCCGATACACGTCGTCGACTCGCTTCGCGATCGCCGCCTCGTCGGCCTCGCGATACGCGCCGAGGCGCAGGTTCTCCTCGGTGGTGAGCTTCGGAAAGACCTTGCGGCCTTCGGGAATGCACGCGATCCCGTGCGCGATCACGCGGTGCGTGGGCAGGCCGGTGATGTCGGCACCGTCGAACACGACGCGGCCGCTGCGCGGCGGCGTGAGCCCGAGGATCGAGCGTACGAGCGTCGTCTTGCCGGAGCCGTTCGAGCCGAGAATGCAGGTGATCTCGCCGGCATTCGCCGCGACGTTGACGTCGACGAGCACGTCGGCGCGATCGTAGCCGACACGCAGCGCGCGCACTTCGAGCGCGGCACTCATGCCGCCACCGCCGTTCCGAGATACGCTTCCTGTACGCGCGGATCCGAGGCGACGGCCCGAAACGGGCCTTCCGCGATCTTCTCCCCGTAGTTCAGCACGACGCACCGCCTCGTCATGCGTTCGATCACGTTCATCTCGTGCTCGATGATGACGATCGTGAGCTCGGCACGCGCCTCGCGCACCTGCAGAAGGTCGTCCATCAACTCGCGCGTCTCGCCGTGGGTCATTCCGGCCGACGGCTCGTCGAGCAACAGCAGGTGCGGCGCGCTGACGAGCGCGCGGCAGATCTCGACCCGCCGCCGGTCGATCATGTCGAGCGCGCTCGCGGCATCGAACAGACGCGTCGCGAGACGCCGGTTGAAGGTCGCGACGAGTGCGCGCGACGCTTCGACGTTCGCTTCGACCTGGCGGCGCAGCGCATCGCGCCGCAGCACGTTGAATGCAAGGCGCCGCTGCAGCCGCACGTGGTTGCCGATCATCAGGTTGTCGAACACGGTGAGGGGCAGGCACAGCCGCGATCGCTGGAACGTGCGCGCGATGCCGGCGCGGAACACCTCCTGCGGCGCGCGGCCGGTGATGTCGCGGCCCGCGAATTCGACGCGCCCGGCGCGCGGACGATAAAGACCGGTCAGCACGTTGAAGAACGTCGTCTTGCCCGATCCGTTCGGCCCGATCAGCCCGAGGATCTCGCCGGCCGCGACGTCGAGGTCCAGCGCGTCGAGTGCGGTGAGGCCGCCGAACGTCATCGTGAGCCCGCGACACGCGAGCAACGGGGCGGAATCGTGCGTGGCGGCGATCATGTGGCACGGCCCGGGAAGTATTCGCGAGCACGTCGCGGCAGCAATCCCTCCGGCCGGAACAGCAGGATCGCGATCACCAGCACGCCGTAGAGCAGGAACCGATATTCCTGGATGAACTGCAGCTTCTGCGGCACGACGATGATGATCAGCGCGGCCGGCACGAGGCCGAGCGGATTGCCGAGGCCGCCGAGGATCAGGATCGAGACGAGGATCAGCGACTCGCCGAACGTGAAGTTGTTCGGTGCGATGAAGCCCTGCATCATCGCGTAGACCGCACCGGCGACACCGCAGAGGAAGTTCCCGAGCGTGAACGCGAGGATCTTGGCGCGAGCGATGCCGATGCCGAACGTCGCCGCCGCGGTCTCGTCGAGGCGCACCGCGTCGAACGCGAGGCCGACCCACGAGCGCTCGACGCGCCGCGCGAACACGAACGCCGCGAGCGCGAGCACGAGCGACAGCAGCACGTAGTTCACGTAGAACGATGCACTGGCGCCGCCGAGCGCGACGTCGCGGTTGAATCGCCAGCCGAAGAGATCGACGCCGGGAAGCTTCAGGCCCTGCGGGCCGCCGAGTGCGTTGTTGACTTCGAGAAAGGTGCTGAAGAGGATGCCGAACGCGATCGTGACGAGCGCGGCGTAATAGCCGCGCGTGCGCAGCACCGGCAGGATCAGCAGCGACCCGACGAGCGCCGCGACGACGCCGCCGGCGACGATGCCGGCGAGGTGCGGCACGCGATGCGCGGCGAGCACGGCGGCCGTGTACGCGCCGGTACCGAAGAAGGCCGCGCCCGCGAAGTTGACGATGCCCGCGTAGCCGGTCTGGATGGTGAGGCCGACGCATGGCACGATGAAGAGCAGCACCGTGCAGAGCATCAGCAGCGGATACGGCTGGTCGTGCAGCGCCGCCGCGACGCCGAGGACGGCGAGAGCCGCGAGCACGACGGCCACGCGCCGATGCCGTGCGAACGCCTCGCGATATGTACCGACGGCGTCGACGCGCTGCGTCAGCACCAGCGCGATCCCGGCGACGACGAGCAGCGCCGCGATCAGCCAGACGCGGTCCGTCCACAGGAACGCCCACAGCCATGCGCCGCATGCGGCGATGCCCGCCACGACGAGGGTCAGATCCCTCACACCTCGGCCTCTTGGGAGATTCGGCCGCTCGGCTTCGCCACTCGCGCTCCTTGAATCAGAAGTGCCTGAATTGACGTCGGAGTGTCGCGCTCCCTCGGTCGCGCGGCGCCGCGCCTTCGGCACTCGGCTCGGCCTTCGGCCTCGCCCGCCGCGCTCGCGAGTCGCGCCGCGCTCATACCCTCGGCTTCTTTGGACACTCGGCGCAATGCGGTTGCCCGAGCGTCGGCCTCGCGGTACTCGCGCGGCGTCGGGCCCTTCGGGCCTCCGCTCGGCTTCGCCACTCGCGCTCCTTGAACCAGAAGTGCCTGAATTGACGTCGGAGTGTCGCGCTCCCTCGGTCGCGCGGCGCCGCGCCTTCGGCACTCGGCTCGGCCTTCGGCCTCGCCCGCCGCGCTCGCGAGTCGCGCCGCGCTCATACCCTCTCGCTCGCCGGCTCGGCGATGAGGCCGGTCGGCTTCCACGTGATCAGCATGATCACGACGGCGAACGCGAACACGTTGTTGTACGCGCTCGACACCGGGAGCGCGACCGAGCCGATCGTCTGCAGCGCGGCGAACAGGAATCCGCCGAGGATGGCGCCGTAGATGCTGCCCAGTCCGCCGACGACCGCCGCGCTGAAGCCGATGACGCCGAGCAGCAGCCCGATGTCGAAGTTCACCTCGTTGTAGTAGAGGCCGTAGACGATGCCGGCGATGCCCGCGAGCGCCGAGCCGATCGCGAACGTGACGAGGACGATGCGCTCGAAGTCGATGCCCATCACGCGCGCCGTCTCGCTGTCCTGCGCGACGGCGCGGATCGCGAGCCCCAGCCTCGTCCGGCGCACGATCAGGTTGACGACGAAGATCGTCGCAAGCCCGGTGACGAGCAGGATCGTGCTGTCGAGGCGCAGCGTGAAGTTGCCGAGATTGACGGACGCGGTGGGCAACAGCCGTGGAAACGGCTGCGGATTCGAGCCGTTCGGGTAGAAAAGCCGCACGAGTTCGCGCAGCACCGAGCCCAGCATCAGCGTGACGAGCAGCGTGTTGAACGCCGGCGCGGTGGAGAGCGGCAACACCAGATAGCGCGCGATGAACGCGCCGGCAAGCGCCATCGCGAGTCCCGCCGCGCACGCGACGAGGATCACGGCGAGCGCGGGAACCGCGAGGCCGAGCGCGCCGAGGCCCAGGTACGTCGCGAGCCCGACGAACGCGCCGGCCATGACGACGTCGCCGTGCGCGAACTGGATGACGTCGAGCACGCCGAAGAACAGCGTGAAGCCGACGGCGACCATCGCATAGATGACGCCGAGCATCAGGCCGTTGAACGCGTACTGCGCGAGGACGCCTGCGTCCATCACGACGGCCTTCGGGTCACGCCGATGTCGTCACGCATCGGCGCGCGCGGTTCGCTATTTCTGCCCCGCGAGCTTGCGCTTCCCCTTCGCGTAATCGCTGTCGGACCAGACGACCCACTTGCCGTCCTGCACGACGTAGGCGGTGACGATCGGCACGACGTTCTGGCCGTGCGCGTCGAAGGTGACCGGCCCGACGATGGATTCATGATCCTTGGTCTTCGCGAGTTCGGCCGTCACCGCCTTGCGATTGGGACCGACCTTCTCGATCGCGTCCATGATCAGGTTCGCCGCCACGAACGCGTACGCGCCGTACGCTTCGGGCGGCTCGGCGTACTTGTGCGCCGCGTACTGCTCGAGGAAGAACTTCCCGCCGGGCAGTTTCTCGATCGGCGCGCCGTCGATGAACGCGATCGTGCCTTCGGCGATCGGCCCGAGCGCCTGGATGTACGAGTCGGACACGATGCCCGACGTGCCTTCGAACTGCGACTTGATGCCGAGCTTGTCCATCTGGCTGCGCAGCCGCACGCCGATCGGCGTCAGCCCGCCGAAGTAGACGACGTCGGGATTGAGCTCCTTCACCTTGGTGAGGATCGCGGTGAAGTCCTGCTGGTCGGCGCCGACGCCGAAGTCGGCGAGGACCTTGCCGCCGTCCTGCGTCAGGTACTTCGTGAAGTACTCGTCGTGGCCCTTTCCGTAGTCGGTCGTGTCGTGGATGATCACCCAGGTCTTGTAGCCGAGGCTCGTCACGAGCTTGGCGTTCTGCTCGTTCTGGTTGATCATCGTGCCGTTGACCCGATGGATCTCGGGATAGTCGTTGCCGTAGGTGATCGCCGGGAGCACTGCGCCCCAGACGATGACGGGCAGGCCGAACTTGTGATACGTGTCGACGGTGGCGATCGCGACCGCCGAGCAGTAGTGCGTGACGCCCGCGATGATGCTGTTGTCGGCGCCCGCCTTCGTCGCGACCTGCACGCCGATGTCCGGCTTGCATTGGTCGTCGAGCTTCACCATGTCGAACGTATATTTCGCCTTGGCGTCCGCGTTGTGAAGCTGCACGGCGAGGTCCGCCGAGTTGCGGCCGCCGAGGCCGAGCGCGGCGTTGCCGCCGGTGAGGGGGCCGATGAAGACGATCTTCACGGTCTCCTTCGCGTCGACGACGAGCGGTGCGATCGCGGCCGCGAAACCCAGCACGAGCGTGCAGGCCGCGAGCAGGAAACGTTGCATGGCGACTCCTCCTTCGTTGTTGTCGGATGCGTGACGCCGGAACGATCCGATGCCCGTCCCGCGACCGCCGCAACGCCGCGCGTTTTCGATTGTAGTCCCGGACAGGATCGCGGGCGAAGCTACGGAGACCGAGATGAACGAATGCCATGAGCTCGACGCAAGCACGGCGGCGACGCTGCTACGTCGCGGCGAATTGTCGTCGCAGGCGCTGGTCGGCGCGTGCCTGGCGCGGATCGACGCGCGCGAGCGCGAGGTGGGCGCGTGGCAATTCCTCGCGCGCGAGCAGGCGCTCGCGCAGGCGCGCGAGGCGGACCTTCGCGAAGCGCGCGGCGCGCTGCACGGCGTACCGATTGCCGTGAAGGACGTCTTCGACACGTTCGACATGCCGACCACGCTCGGCTCGCCGATCTATACGCATCGACAACCGTGCTGGGACGCCGCGTGCGTCGCGACCGTGCGCGCTGCAGGCGCGATCCCGCTCGGCAAGACGGTGACGACGGAGTTCGCGAGCTATCACCCGGGCAAGACGCGCAATCCGCACGACGTCTCGCGCTCGCCCGGTGGCTCGTCGAGCGGCTCCGCGGCCGCGGTTGCCGACTTCATGGCGCCGCTCGCGTTCGGCACGCAGACCGCCGCGTCGGTCACGCGTCCCGCCGCGTTTTGCGGCGTAATAGGCTACAAGGCGACGTTCGGCGAATTGTCGCTTTCGGGCGTACGCCCGCTCGCGCAGTCGCTCGACACGCTCGGCATCTTTGCGCGCTCGATCGCCGACGTTGCATTGCTGCGCGACGTTCTCCTCGGCGCACAGCCCTCGCCACCTCCCGTGTCGACCACGCCCCCGCGCCTCGGCGTGTGCCGAACGCCGTCGTGGCCGCTCGCCGATCCGGCAATGCGCGACGCCCTGCAATCCGCGGTCGACACGTTTCGTCGCGTCGGCGCGACGGTCGACGAGATCGAGTTGCCCGAGGCGTTCGATGCGGTGACCGACGCGCAACAGACGGTCATGACGTACGAGACGGCGCGCAACTATGTATTCGAGATGACGCAGCGCCCCGATGGCTTGAGCGCGTCGTTTCGCGCGATCTGCGAGGCCGGGATGCGCATCCACCGTGCGGCGTACCTCGATGCGAAACAGCGGGTCGAAAGCGCGCGTCGCATGCTGCCCGATGCCATGCGCGAGTGCGACGCGCTGATCACACCCGCCACGCGCGGCGAGGCACCGCCGATCGAGGACGGCACGGGTGATCCCGTGATGAGCCGGATGTGGACGGCGCTCGGCACGCCGACGCTCGCGATTCCCGTCCCGCGGAGGGCGGGGTCGTTGCCGCTCGCGATTCAGCTCGTCGCGCGCCTGCACGCCGACCCGCGCTTGCTCGAGGTCGGGGCGTGGGTGACGGGCGCCTTGCGGCAAGCGGTATAATTCAATCCGTGCGGCGCGCTCGACCCGGCGCGCCGAAGTCAAGCGACGGGTACCGAAAGGCATGGTTATGACACCGCGAACGCGTGGGGGCCTGACGTAATACGGAGGCGGTGTCGCTCGCGCGGACGTTCGTCCGCGCCATTTTGGAAAGTGCGGCGCTGCCGCACTTTTTGTTTGTGGCGACCATCGCCGCTGCGTGTCACCCGAAAAGCAGGGTCGGACACCGGTCTCGCGGCAACACCGCGTAGTGCGTGAGAGGTCGCCGCGGAAAACGGTATCTGATCCCATGGACATCAAGCTCCCCGACGGCGCCGTCAAGCAATTCGACGCGCCCATCTCGGTCGCCGAACTCGCCGCATCGATCGGCCCCGGACTTGCGAAGGCCGCCCTCGCCGGACGCGTCGACGGCAAGCTCGTCGATACCTCGCACGTCATCGACCGCGACGCGAACGTCGCGATCGTCACCGCGCGCGACGCCGACGGCCTCGACGTCATCCGCCACTCGACTGCACACCTCCTCGCCTACGCGGTGAAGGAGCTCTTCCCGGACGCGCAGGTGACGATCGGCCCGGTGATCGAGGATGGCTTCTATTACGACTTCTCGTACAAGCGGCCCTTCACGCCGGAAGACCTCGCGGCGATCGAGCAGAAGATGGCGGAGCTCGCGAAGAAGAACGAGCCGGTGACGCGCAAGCTGATGCCGCGCGACGAGGCGGTGAAGTACTTCGAATCGATCGGCGAGCACTACAAGGCCGAAATCATCGCGTCGATTCCGTCGAACGAGGACATCTCGCTCTACACCGAGGGGAAGTTCACCGACCTCTGCCGCGGACCGCACGTGCCGGCGACAGGCAAGCTCGGCGTCTTCAAGCTGATGAAGGTCGCCGGCGCGTACTGGCGCGGCGATTCACGCAACGAGATGCTGCAGCGGATCTACGGCACCGCGTGGACCAGCAAAGCCGATCTCGACGCCTACCTGCATCGGATCGAGGAAGCCGAGAAGCGCGACCACCGCAAGCTCGCCAAGCAGCTCGACCTCTTTCACCTGCAGGACGAGTCGCCCGGCATGGTGTTCTGGCATCCGAAGGGCTGGGCGCTGTGGCAGCAGGTCGAACAGTACATGCGCAGCGTCTACCGCGACAACGGCTACCAGGAGATCCGCTGCCCGCAGATCCTCGACCGCTCGCTGTGGGAGCGCTCGGGGCACTGGGAGAACTTCAAGGACAACATGTTCACGACCGAGTCCGAGAAGCGCGAGTTCGCGATCAAGCCGATGAACTGCCCCGGCCACGTGCTCGTCTTCAACTCGGATCTGCGAAGCTACCGCGACCTGCCCTTGCGCTACGGCGAGTTCGGCAACTGCCATCGCAACGAGCCGTCGGGCGCGCTGCACGGGCTCATGCGCGTGCGCGGCTTCACGCAGGACGACGCGCACATCTTCTGCACCGAGGCGCAGATCGAATCCGAGGTCAAGGCCTTCAACCGGTTGGCGCTCGACGTCTATCGCGTCTTCGGCTTCGAGCACATCGAGATCAAGATCGCACTTCGCCCCGAACCCCGCCTGGGCGACGACGCGACCTGGGATCGCGCCGAGCAAGCGCTGCGCGATGCCTTGCGCGCGAGCGGCGTGCAGTGGGTGGAGCTGCCCGGCGAAGGCGCGTTCTACGGACCGAAGGTCGAGTACCACCTGAAGGACTCGCTCGGCCGCTCGTGGCAATGCGGCACGATCCAGGTCGACTTCCAGATGCCCGGGCGCCTCGGGGCCGAGTACGTGGCGGCCGACGACACCCGCAAGGTGCCGGTGATGCTGCATCGGGCGATCGTCGGCTCGCTCGAGCGCTTCATCGGCATCCTGATCGAGCACTACGCGGGCGCCCTGCCCCTGTGGCTCGCGCCGGTCCAGGCGGTCGTGATGACTATCACCGACCGCCAGCGCGACTACGCGATCGACCTCGAGAAACGGCTGAACGGCGCCGGATTGCGGGTCCAAACCGATTTGCGTAACGAGAAGATTAGCTATAAAATTCGGGAACATAGCCTCCAAAAGCTGCCTTATCAGCTGATCGTCGGCGATAAGGAGCAGGAGGCTCAAAGCGTGGCCGTGCGTTCCCGCAGCGGCGAGGATCTCGGGGCGATGCCCGTCGCATCCTTGCTCGCGCGCCTGACCGACGAGGTGGCGCGCCGCCGTTAGCCCGACGAAGGGCGATGGCGTCTTGCGGGTGCCGGCCGTTTTTTGTCACTTCATGGAGAGAACGCAATCGCACTAGACAAGCAGCACCAGCGCCTCAACGGCGAAATCAACGCCCCTGAAATTCGGTTGGTGGGCATCGACGGCGAGCAGCTCGGCATCGTTTCGTTGCAGGAAGCGCTCGCGAAGGCGGAAGCGGCGGAGCTCGATCTGGTCGAGATCGCGCCGATGGCGAAGCCCCCGGTTTGCCGGATCATGGATTACGGCAAGTTCAAGTACCGGGAAGCCAAGAAGCAGCACGAGGCGAAGCTCAAGCTGAAGCAGATCCAGGTGAAGGAAGTCAAATTCCGGCCTGGAACCGACGAAGGCGATTACAAGATCAAGCTGCGCAACCTGACCCGCTTCCTCGGGGAAGGCGACAAGGCGAAGGTCACGTTGCGCTTTCGCGGCCGCGAGATGGCGCACCAGGAATTCGGCGTGCGGCTTCTCGAGCGGATCCGCGGCGACCTGGAGCCGATCGCGACGGTCGAGCAGTTTCCCAAACTCGAAGGCCGGCAAATGGTGATGCTGCTGGCCCCGAAGAAGGCAGCACCGAAGCCGCATCACCCGAACAAGCCCGAAGCCGGTCAGGCGCCCCAGGCGAAGGAGCCTAAGGCGCAGAAAGCCTCTCC
>DASTIY010000418.1:0-9229 GCA_035717085.1 Casimicrobiaceae bacterium
TTGGACGACGAGTCGCAACAACGCGCGCCGCCGCACGTCTGGCACGTTCGCAGATGCACCCAATGCTTTGCGAAGCGTCCGTTTCGTTGGACCGCTCCCAGCGTGGAAAGTAGCGCGGGACTCATTTCGGGACAGGACGGCCATGCCTGCCAGGCGCGATCGGCGGCGCTCATGAATCGGGCGCGAAAGCAGCGTTCGATTCTTGCGTGGCGAAGGGCCTCAATGCAGCATTCGAAGAAACATCGTCATGACGGCGGCGGCCATCACCGCGGTAGCGAGCCACCCCAGTACGGCCAGACGCTTCGTCGCCACGAACTCGCCCATGACCTCCGGGTTGCCGACCATCCGCATCATCGTGACCATGATCGGAACCGATATCACGCCGTTGATGACCGCCGCCCAATACAAGGCCTTGATGGGGTCGATATGCGTAAAGCCCAGGCCGACGCCGATCAGCGTTGAAATTGCGATGACGCTATAGAAGCGTGCGCCGCGCAACGGCGAAAGGTCCAACCCCCGCCGCCATCGGAAGCTCTCCGCGAGCGCAAACGCCGACGATCCGGCGAGGACCGGCACCGCGAGCAATCCCGTGCCGATGATGCCCATCCCGAACAACAGGAACGCGAACTTCCCGGCCACGGGCCGCAGCGCTTCGGCGGCCTGTGCAGACGAGCCGACGTCGTCGATACCGTGCGCGTGCAACGTCGCGGCGGTCGTCAGCATGATGAAAAACGCGATCAGATTGGAGAAGCCCATTCCGAGGAAGGTGTCGATCTTGATCCGCCGCAGCTGGTACACCGCCTGTTCCGGGTGATCGCGAAGGGGCTTGTCTGTCTTCACGGCGTGCAGGTCCTCGCATTCCTGCGACGCTTGCCAGAAGAAGAGGTAGGGACTGATCGTCGTGCCGAGAATCGCCACCACGGTCGTCACGTAATCCGGATCGAGCGTGAGCGACGGCAACAGGGCGCCGTGCAACACGTCCGCCCACGGGACGTCGATCGCGAATGCCACCGCGACATAGGAGAACAGCGAAAGCGTGAGCCACTTCAGCACGCGCACGTATCGGTGGTAGGAGATGAACACCTGCAGCACGATGCAGGCTGCGCCGATGGCGACGATGTAAACGTGACGCGGTCCCCCGACGAGCAACGCCATTGCATCGGCCATCGCCCCGATATCGGCGCCGATGTTGATCGTGTTCGCGAGCAGCAGCAGCCCCACCACCGCGTAAAGCAGCGCCGGCGAGTAATGCCGGCGGATGTTGCCGGCCAGGCCGTATCCGCTCACGCGCCCGATGCGTGCGCTGACGACTTGAATGCCGACCATCAGCGGATACGTGAAGCAGAGCGTCCATAGCAGCGAGTAACCGAACTGCGCGCCGCTTTGCGAATAGGCCGCGATGCCACTGGGGTCGTCGTCGGCGGCGCCGGTGATCAGGCCGGGGCCGAGCTTGGCGAGAAAGGAATCGCTGCGCTTGGGCGCGATGCCGTGGCTGGTGCGCTCGAGGGATTCGACGGCCGGATGCATGGCAGCAGCGTGATCAAACACGCTAATTCCGCCGTTCGCACCTCCACGAGCACCGATGCAGTCGTAGGCGGAACACGGAAAGTGCCGACGACCCGGGCGATCGAAAATTTTTCCATGGAACCAAGCACCTGCGGCACTCCCCTAAGCGTCAGGCATGCCGGGTGATCCGCGGATGAAAACGGTCATCGTCACCGATCAGAGTCAGAAATGGTTCGAGATACCGGACGCCACCGTCCTGACGGCGCGCGGCTACCTCGCGGAGCCGGAGACCGGTAACGGGGGCAGCGTGCGCGTGCTGAACCTGTGCCGCACCGGCCGTTACCAGGGACGCGGATATTACGTGTCGCTGCTCGCCGAGGCGCGCGGGCAGCGCCCGGTCCCCGACGTCAAGGTCATCGGGGATCTCAAGTCCCAGGCCTACGTACAGGCGCTCGACGCCGAGATCCAACCACTGGTGCAGGAGACGCTGCATCACGACGAGAGCGAGCGGTTCCAGCTCGACGTCTACCTGGGGAAGCACCCCACGCACCAAGCCATTGCGGAGCAACTGTTCGCGAGGGCGCGCGTGCCGCTTTTACGGGTGCTGTTTGCCCGAACCGAAGGAAACTGGCATCTCGATGCGCTGCAAGCGCTCGGGCTTGCCGACATTCCCTTGCAAAATCGTGCGTTCCTGCTCGACGCGGTCAAGTCGTTCATCGGCGAGAGCGCGGCCGCCAAGCGACAGGGTTCGAACAAGGGTCGACCGCGACTGGCCATCCTCCGCGACCCGAACGAACTGCACAAACCCTCCAACGACGAAGCGCTGCAGCGGTTCCTGAATGCGGCGCCGCTCGTAGGACTGGATGCGGAGCTCATCGGCCCTGATGCATTGGAGCGCCTGCCCGAGTTCGACGCACTCTTCAACCGCGCGGGCCCCGAGGGCATCATCGAGGAGTTCATGCGCACGGCCGAATCGCTTGGCATGCCGGTCGTGGACGATCCGGAATCGATCGTCAAATGCGGGAACAAGGTGTACATGCAGGAACTGCTGAACCGGCATCGCATCGCCACGCCACGCACGCTGATCGTGCATCGGGGCAACGTGGACGAAATCGTTCCGACGCTCGGCCTGCCGTGCGTGCTCAAGCTGCCGGACAGCGGCTTCGGGCTCGACGTCGTCAAGATCGAATCCGAAGAGAGTCTTCACAAGGAAGCGGAGCGCTTCTTCGAGCAGTCGGAGCTCTTCATCGCGCAGGAATGGCTGCCGAGCGATTTCGACTGGCGCGTCGGTATTTTCGATCGGCGGCCGCTGTTCGTCGCGAAGTACTACATGGCCCCCGGTCACTGGAAGGTCAACCGCGTGATCGAGGGCGAGCAGCTCGTCGACGGCAAGACCGAAGCGATGACCATCGGCGAGGCACCCGAGCAGGTGATCAATACGGCATTGCGCGCCGCCAACCTCGTCGGCCGCAGCCTGTACGGCGCCGATCTCAAGCAGGTCGACGATCGCGTCTATCTCATCGAGGTCAACATCAATCCGAACATCGATGCGGGGAACGAGGACCAGGTGATGGGCGAGGTGCTCTATCGAGAAATCGTCGGCGTCTTTGCGCGCCGCATCGCGGAGACGGCAGGCGGCGCTGCGCAACGATCCGCGCCGTGACCGTTCATGGAATTCGTCGTCAACACCGGAAGCCTTGCGCAGCAGCACACGGGCTGCATCGTGGTCGGCGTGTACCAGGACGGCAAGCTTTCGCCCTCGGCGGTCGCGCTCGATGCCGCGTCGGATGATTCGTTGAGCGAGGCATTGCGTCGCGGCGACCTCGACGGTGACCTCGGCGCGACGCTTCTTCTCACGTGCATCCCGAAAACCGCGACCGAGCGCGTGCTTCTCGTCGGGCTCGGTCCCGAGCGGGATTTCGTCGAGACGAGCTATCACGCGGCGCTATGCGCGGCGACGAGGACGCTGCGCACGACAGGCGCCGCCGAGGCAACGCTCTGCCTGAACGAGCTTCACGTCGACGGCCGCGATGGCGCATGGAAGATCGAGCAGGCGGTGCTGGCCGTGACGGACGGCATGTATCGCTTCGACAAGCTGAAGAGCGAGCCGCCGAAACAGAAGCTCGCGCTCGAGAGAGTCGTCGTTCACGTGTCCGATCGATCCGAGATGTCCGCGGCCGAGTCGGCGATCGATCGTGCGAAGGCGATCGCCGAGGGCATCGCGCTCGCGAAGGATCTCGGCAACCTGCCCGCCAATGTCTGCACGCCGACCTACCTTGCGGAGCGAGCGCAAGAGCTCGGGAGCCTGCACGGCTTCGACGTGAAGATCCTCGACCGCATCGACCTCGCGAAGCTCGGCATGAACGCGTTTCTCGCGGTGGCGGGCGGCAGTCGTCAGCCGCCGAAGCTCATCGTCATGGAGTACCGCGGTGGCTCCCGGGACGCGCGGCCGGTCGTTCTGGTCGGCAAGGGCATCACGTTCGACACCGGCGGCGTCAACATCAAGTCGTCCTCGGATATGGAGCAGATGAAGTTCGACAAGTGTGGCGCCGCGAGCGTGTTCGGCGCGCTGCGCGCGGCCGCGCTCATGAAGTTGCCGCTGAACGTCGTCGGCATCGTCCCGGCCGCGGAGAACATGCCCGACGGCAATGCGATGAAGCCGGGCGACGTGGTCACCACGATGTCCGGCCAAACCGTGGAAATCCTCGATACCGACTCCGAGGGCCGCCTCGTTCTTTCGGATGCGCTCACCTACGCCGAGAAATATGAGCCCGCGATCGTCGTCGATGTCGCGACGCTCACCGGCGCGATCGTGAGCGCGCTCGGCGAGATCGCGACCGGCGTGTTCTCCAACAGCGACGCGCTGGTGCGCGAAGTGGTCGAGGCCGGCGACTGCGCGTGGGACCGCGCCTGGCACATGCCGCTGTGGCGCGAGTATCAGGATACGTTCAAGTCGAGCATCGCGGACTTCGCGAACGTCGGCCCGCACGGTGATTGCGCGATCACCGCCGCGTGCTTCCTTTCGCGGTTCACCAAGCGCTATCCATGGGTGCACCTCGACATCGCGGGAACGGCATCGAAGAGCGGCGAGGACAACGGTGCGACGGGCAGGCCCGTGGCGCTTCTCGTGCATTTCCTCGCAGCCCGCGCGGCCGCGTGAGCAGCAATGGCGGTTCTGCCGGACGTCGATCCATGTTCGGGCGACGTCCGGTCATCGATCGACCCAAATCATCGCCTTCCACGAATCGGAGGAAAGGAAACCATGAAGACTTTCGACGTTTCGGTGCCTGAACTGGGCTTTGTCGCCGTGACGCGCGGCATCGCGGGTGCGGGAATAGGACTCTTGCTCGCCGACTGCTTCGAGCATGCGGACACGCGCCGAGCGATCGGGTGGGCGCTGCTCGGCATCGGCGCGTTGACGACGATCCCCATTGCGGTGACGGTGATGAATCGTCGCGCTGATGGGAGTGCAAATGGGACCGCGGAAGAGGCACGTTGAGTTCAAAATCGTCATTTCGCCTCGGGCTGAGCGCGGGCACACGTAAGTTCCCCCGCGACAACCGTATCGGACGACGTCCGATGTCCGCGAGCGCGTAAAGCGATTAGCCTCGTTTGCAGGCTGACCGTCGCGAGGCAGGCAGCGTCGCGTCATGTCGGCAAACAAGGTGGAGGCCATCGTGTTCGCAAAATCCGCAACGTTCGCTGTCAGCCTGGCGATCCTCGCCGCTTCCGGTTGTGCATCGTTTCCTGCGCGTGACCCTGCATTGGACGATGCGCGCTTGTCGCTCGACGCAGCACGCCGCAATCCGCAGGTTGCGATGTACGCACCGACCGAGCTCGATCAGGCTGCGGCGACACTGCGCCAAGCCGACGACCTCGCTGCAACCGGCGGGCGGTACGACGACGTACATCGGTTGGCGCTGCTTGCCAATCAGCGCGCGGCCGCGGCGCAGGACGCGGCACGCATTCGAAGCGAGCAGGCGGCACTCTCCGCGCAGCGCACGGCAACCGAGGCGCGCATCCGCGCCAGTGTGACGCAGCAACAGGCGACGGCCGCGCAACTGCAGGCAGCGGAAGCGCAGCGCCAGGCGGACGAGGCGCAGCGTCTTGCCGCTGCAGCGTCGGCACCTTACGACTACCGTCGCCGACCGAACGAGGCGTTGTACGAAGCGCCGGTGACGTCGGTGCGCGCGGTCGTCGGACCGCCGCAGCAACGTTGCTGGGTCGAGCGGCAGGTCGTCGATGCCGGCACGTCAGGCATCAACGTGCCGGGTGCGGTGGTCGGGGGCGTCGTCGGCGGCATTCTCGGTCACCAGATCGGCAGTGGTCACGGACGCGATGTCGCGACCGGCATCGGCGCGGCGACCGGCGCGGTCGTGGGAGCGAACGTGGGTGAAGCGCCAGGCACCGTGTACACGCAGGACGTGCAGCACTGCGAGACCGTTCCCTCCGCCGCACGCCTCGACTATTGGGACGTGACGTACAACTTCCGCGGTTACGAGAATCACGTTCAGATGACGAGCCCGCCCGGCGCGACGATCCTCGTCAACGCGCAGGGCGAGCCCCGCATGTGAGTCATCGCAAGTCGTCGGAGGCGGCGCGGTATTCGAGGGGAACGTCGAGGACCGTTTCCGTCGACGTCGCGGTCGTGTGCCGGCCGAGGTGATCGCACTCCGTTCGACCGAGACGTCGAGCCAATTGGGCAATTCAGCGCGCGCTTGCGCTGTCCGCTGGTGGGCCATGCTCGTCGCTCCACTCGTCGTGCTCGTGCATGAAGAGGGCGATCGGATCACTGGCTGGAAACGTCATCTCCAACGCCGCATCCAGCGCGTCTTCGATGCTGTCATGGCGATCTTGCACGATATTCTCCTCACCGGTGTGCTTCGCGATATTCGGGCTATTGCGTGCCGTCATTCTGCAATGAGGTCACGCCCGCCAACAGGCGCGAAGGCTTGACCCTTACGGTAGGGAACGTTTGACTCCGTCGGCACGTTTCCGGCCCTTATGCTGCCGGCCCGACGCCCCGATGCCGAACGATCGTGCCGTATCCGCAAGTTCCGACAGGGACTGTCATGGATACCCGACAGCAAAACAGCCGCGTTCACGCGACAGTGGGGCAACCGGCGAACGCATCGACCGAATCGTGCCGATGTATGCGCCTGGTGGCTCGTCGGCGCACCATGCGCACCAAAACCCCAGGAGGAACAGCATGATCAGGACCTTACACCATCACCTGCCGACGGCGCTGTCGCGCGCCGCCCGTTCGCTCGACAGCCATCGCCGCCGTTACCTCGCGTTCGGAGCGGGCGCTGTGAGTGCCGCCATCACGCTACCGCTGCTCGCGACCCCGGCCCTTGTCGTTGCCCGCCCTCCGGTCGCGACACGCCAAACGCTTGGGTACCGGGAAACCGAGCACGTGCGTCACTACTACGCTACCACGCGCCTCTAACGGGCCGCTACGAGCGTCCCGCCGGGGGCGCTTGCATCTTTCGCGTCAATTGGACGTCTCCAGCAGGAGAGGCATCATGCTGCTCACCCGCAAGACCGATACCGCCCGCGTTGCCGGACCGCGCCTTTCGCGAGGCGTCGGCGCAAGGATCGCGACGATGGATCGCCGCACGTTCCTCAAGCGCTCGGGCATGGTCGCGGGCGCCGGTGCGTTCGCGAGCCAGCTGCCTTACGGCACGATGGGCAAGGCCGAAGCGGCAGCGGACAACGCCGACATCAAGCGCGAGGTGCACCGCACCGTCTGCACGCACTGCGCAGTCGGCTGCTCGATCGACGCCGTCGTCGAGAACGGCGTGTGGGTGCGGCAGGAGCCGGTGTTCGATTCGCCGATCAACCTCGGCGCGCATTGCGCGAAGGGCGCATCGATCCGCGAGCATGGTCGCGGCGAGCATCGACTGAAATCGCCGATGAAGCTGATCGACGGCAAGTATCAGAAGATCTCGTGGGACCAGGCGATCAACGAGCTCGGCGACAAGCTGCTCGCGATCCGCAAGGAGTCCGGTCCCGACGCGGTGTTCTGGATCGGCAGCTCCAAGCACAGCAACGAGCAGTCGTATCTGCTGCGCAAGTTCGTGTCGTATTTCGGCAGCAATAATTGCGATCACCAGGCGCGCATCTGCCATTCGACGACCGTCTCGGGCGTGGCCAACACGTGGGGCTACGGCGCGATGACGAACTCGTTCAACGACATGCAGAACTCGAAGTGCGCACTCTACATCGGCAGCAACGCAGCGGAAGCTCACCCGGTATCGATGCTGCACATGCTGCACGCGAAGGAGAAGGGCGCGAAGATGATCGTCGCCGACCCGCGCTTCACGCGTACCGCGGCGAAGGCCGATGAGTACGTGCGGATCCGCTCCGGCACCGACATCCCGTTTCTGTTCGGACTGCTGTACCACGTGTTCAAGAACGGGTGGGAAGACAAGAAGTACATCCACGACCGCGTCTACGGCATGGACAAGGTCAAGGAAGACGTCATGGCCAAGTGGACGCCGGACAAGGTCGAGGATGCGTGCGGTGTCTCCGAGGCGCAGATGGCCCGTGTGGCGGAGATGATGGCGAAAAACCGGCCGTCGACGCTGGTCTGGTGCATGGGCCAGACGCAGCACAGCATCGGCAACGCCATGGTGCGCGCGTCGTGCATCGTGCAGCTGGCGCTCGGCAACATCGGCATCTCGGGCGGTGGCGCCAACATCTTCCGCGGCCACGACAACGTGCAGGGCGCCACCGACATCGGCCCGAACCCCGATTCGCTGCCTGGCTATTACGGCGTTTCAACCGGCTCGTGGAAGCATTTTGCGGCGGTCTGGGGCGTCGACTACGACTGGATCAAGGGCCGCTTCGCCTCGCAGGCGATGATGGAGAAGCCCGGCATGACGGTGTCGCGCTGGATCGACGGCGTGCTCGAGAAGAACGAGCTGATCGACCAGGACAGCAACCTGCGCGCCTGCATCTACTGGGGCCACGCGCCGAACAGCCAGTCGCGCGGCAAGGAGATGGTCGAGGCGATGAAGAAGCTCGACGTCATCGCCGTGATCGATCCGTATCCGTCGGCGACCGCGGCGATGGCGGCGATGGTGCGCAAGGACGGCGTCTACCTGCTGCCGGCCTGCACGCAGCTCGAGACGTCGGGCAGCGTCACCGCGTCGAACCGCTCGCTGCAATGGCGCGAGCGCGTGATCCGCCCGCTCTTCGAGTCGCAGACCGACCAGGCGATCATGTACGCGTTCGCCAAGAAGTTCGGCTTCGGGCCCGAACTCGTCAAGAATTACCAAATCTCCAAACCCGACGGTGACGCGAAGTTCGAGGAGCCGACTCCCGAATCGCTGCTGAAGGAAATCAATCAGGGTTGCTGGACGGTCGGCTACACCGGGCAGTCGCCCGAGCGGCTGAAGCTGCACATGAAGAATATGCACACGTTCGACGTGAAGACGCTTCGCGCCAACGGCGGGCCATGCGACGGCGAGTACTTCGGGCTGCCGTGGCCGTGCTACGGCACCGCGGAAATCAAGCATCCGGGCACGCCCAACCTCTACGACGAATCGAAGTCGATGATGGAGGGTGGCGGCTGCTTCCGCGCGAACTTCGGCATCGAGCGCGACGGCGTGTCGCTGCTCGCCGAGGACGGCTCGTATCCGAAGGGCTCCGAGATCACGACGGGCTACCCCGAGTTCGATCACGTGCTGATGAAGAAGATCGGCTGGTGGGACGAGCT
>DASTIY010000419.1:0-3538 GCA_035717085.1 Casimicrobiaceae bacterium
CACTGGCGCGTCACGGGCAATCGCATCAGCGATTTCATCAAGGCACGCTCGAACCAGGTGAGCTACGGCGCCTTCGCGAAGGGCGGCGGTCGGGACAACGTGTTCGAGCAGAACGTCGTCGTCTGCGAGGACAAGCTGCGCAACGCGCCGGGGCAGCGCGTCGGCCTGTCGCTCGGCGGCGGCGGCACCGGTGCGCCGGCATGCCGCGATGGTCGCTGCATCACCGAACAGGAGGCGAGCACGTTGCGCGCGAATCTGATCGCCTCGTGCTCCGACGACGGCATCTACGTGAATCGCGCCGCCGTGAGCCGCGTTCTCGACAATACGCTGCTCGATACGGCGGGCATCACGGTGCGCTTCGGCGAATCGAGCGCCGACGTCGAAGGCAACCTGGTCGACGGCATCATCCGCGACGCCGATGGCGCGGCGCTGCACGCGACGGACAACCTGTCGACGTCGCCGGCGTGGCTCTACCTCGGACGCCACGCCGTGCGCGATCTCTTCGCCGACGCGGGCGCACTCGATCTGCGTTGGCGCCAACGCCCGCCGCGGCGAGCCTCGACGAGCGACGAGAACGCGAGCGACTTGTGCGGACGGCGTCGCGACAAGCCGCCGGTCTACGGCGCCTTCGACGACATTGGCGCCTGCGCGGCGAACGCATCGCGGATGCGCTCGACGAGTGCCGACGTCGAGCGGCGATGACGAAACGGGATCGCGACGAAGCGGCCGCCGGCGGCGATGACCGCGCGTGCGCCGACCGTCGTCGTCACGTCGTAATCGCCGCCCTTCACCAGCACGTCGGGCATGCAGGCGACGATGAGGTCGTGCGGCGTGTCCTCGTCGAACGGGACGACCAGGTCGACGCACGCGAGCGCGGCGAGCACCGCCATGCGGTCGTCGAGCGGATTGAGCGGCCGCTCGCCGCCTTTGCCGAGCCGCCGAACCGATGCGTCGGTATTCACGGCGACGACGAGCGACGCGCCGAGGCCGCGCGCCTGCTCGAGATACGTGACGTGTCCGCGATGCAAAAGGTCGAACACGCCGTTGGTGAAGACGAGCGGCCGCGACAGCGCCGCGATGCGCGCGAGCGCCGTGCCGGCGTCGGCGATCTTCGCCGGATAGCGCGGTTCCGGGAGGATCGGCGCCGGTGCCGTCACGAATCGAGATACTCGAACAGCTTGACGACGCGGATCACGCCCGACGTCGTCGCGGCGATTTGCGCGGCAGCGTCGCCTTCGGCGTGCGTCACGAGTCCCATCAGATAGACGACTTCACGTTCGGTGACGACTTTCACGCGGTTCGGCGGAAACTTGTTCGCCTCGACGAAGCGCGCCTTCACCTTCGACGTGATGTACGAGTCGTTGGTGCGGGTGCCGACGCTCGACACCGGCATCACGGCGATCTCGTTGACGACGCGCCGTACCTTCGCGGTCGTCCGCGCGATCTCGCCGATCTGCCCGACGAGGTCCTGCGTCGGCACTTCGCCGGTGAGCAGCACGAGACCGTTGTAGCTCGTCGCGTTCACGTGCACGCGATCGCCGAAGCCGGCACCGATGTTGTTGGAGATCTTGAGCTCGATCCCCTCGTCGTCGAGTTGCGTCCCGGCGGAACGCCGGTCGGTGGCGACGAGGGCCGCGCCGCCGGCCGCGCCGGCGACCATCAGCGGGATGCAGCCCGACAGCAGCAGCGACGCGGCGCAGAGCATCGCGATCAGGGCGGGCAGCAGCGATTTCTTCATGCATCGTCTCCAAGGAGCGTGGCGTCGATGACGTCACACAGGCAGTGAATGGTCAGGATGTGCACTTCCTGGATGCGCATCGTCCGCGCGTGCGGCACGCACAGGTGCACGTCTTCCGGGGCGAGCATCTCGCCGATGTTCCCGCCGCCCTTGCCGGTGAGCGCGACGATGCGCATCTCGCGCTCGTGCGCAGCGGCGATGGCGGCGATGACGTTCGGCGAATTGCCGGACGTCGAGATCGCGAGCAGCACGTCGCCCTTGGCGCCGAGCGCCCGCACCTGCTTGGCGAACACGTGCTCGAACGAATAGTCGTTCGCCACCGCGGTCAGCAGCGACGTGTCGGTCGTGAGCGCGATGGCGGGCAACTCGGGACGCTCGCGCTCGAAACGCCCGACGAGTTCGGCCGCGAAGTGCTGGGCGTCGGCCGCCGAACCGCCGTTGCCGCACGCGAGGATCTTGCCGTCGGCGAAGAGGCAGTCGGTCATCAGCGCGGCAGCGCGCCCGATCGGTTCGGCGAGGACCTCGCGCGCTTCCTGCTTCAGCGCAGCGCTGTCGCTGAAATGACCGCGAATGCGTTCGAGATGATCGATCATGCCCGCGGAATTCTAGCAGCCGGATCGCGGCGCGTTGCTGCGCATGTCGGCCGGCGCTAGGCGACGCTCATCACGTCGCGCTGCCATTCGATCGTCGAAGCATCGAGACCGCGCAACAGGATCGCGTCGAAGCGGCACGGCGGCTCGCGGCCGAGCATCGCCAGGTAGGCGTTCGCCGCCTTCGCGAGCCGCTCGCGCTTGCTCGCGGTGATGCTCGCCGCCGCACCGCCGAATTGCTGCGAGCGCCGCATGCGCACCTCGACGAAGACGAACGTCGTGCCGTCCCGTGCGATCAGGTCGATTTCACCGGCGCGCGTGCGGAAGTTGCGCGCGACGATGACGAGGCCTTGCCGCATCAGGAACTGCGCGGCGAGCGTCTCGGCGCGATCGCCGTCGGCTCTCAAGGCGTCGAATCGAGCGGAACGAGGACGCCGTCGCGATATACGCCAAGACGCCCCTCGCGCTGAAATTCGTGCGCGGCGCCGAGATGCACGTGACCCGTCGCGCCATCGAGGTCGAAGCGGACGGGCGGCCCGTTCGTGAAAGAGGCGGCGACGCGGTACGCATCGAGGCCGAGCGCGTAGAGGCGCGCGAGCGCGTCGCTGTCGTAATCGCGACGCGGGAACGGCGCGAGCTCCGGTGCGCCCGGCGTCAGCAGCCACGGAATCTCGACGACGCGCACGCCATCGAGGTCGCGCGCGACCGCCTGGCTCGGCCGCTCGAACACGAGTCCGCTGGCGTACGAAAGCACGTTGCCGATGAACGGCTTCACCAGCGCCGCGTGATCGCCGTTCACGGCGAGCAGCATGGCACCGGATGCCTGCGACGCGAGCGAGTGACGAAGGCCGGTCAGCGCGTCGGGCGACGCATTGAACCGAAGGGCCGCCGGGGCGCGGCCCCCGTCCTGGATCCACGCCTTCGCGAACGCGCTCGCGAGCCGATGCATCAACGGCGAATCGCCCTCGACGACGTCGACGGATGCGGCGCCCGCGGCCTTCGCGCGTTGCGCGAGAAGCCTGCCGTCGCTTTCGACGGATAGTGGAAACGTGTAGATCGCGGGCGGTAACGGCGTCGCATCGTCGAGCTGGTTCAGCGCGAGCGTCCACGGAAGCGGCACGTTGGCGGTCGCGAGCGCGCGCAGGTCGTCGCGCACCAGCGGCCCGACTGCGACGCGCACGCCTTTCGAACGCGCGAGCGCGAACGCCGC
>DASTIY010000420.1:0-5177 GCA_035717085.1 Casimicrobiaceae bacterium
GGCACTCCGGCTCGCACACGTCGCAGTTGATACACTCGTCGGTGATGATGAGGGCCATGCTCGAGTCAGGTGAGCGCAAGCGAGCGCACTTTCAAGCGCGCGGTGAGTCTCCCTCGCGCTCGAATTTCTCGCGCAGCCGCGCGGCGACGTGCGGGTGAACGAACTTCGAGACGTCGCCGCCGAAACGCGCGATCTCGCGCACGATCGTCGACGACACGAACATGTATTTCTCGCCGGGCGTCAGGAACAACGTTTCGACGTCGGGATACAGATTGCGGTTCATCCCCGCCATCTGGAATTCGTATTCGAAGTCCGAGACCGCGCGCAGCCCGCGCAAAAGGGCCTGCGCGCCCTGCTCGTGCACGAAATCCATCAGCAGCGACGAGAACCCGATCACCTCGACGTTCGACAGCGGACCGAGCACTTCGCGGGCCATCTCGACGCGCTCGTCGCCCGTGAAGAACGGCCGCTTCGACGCGCTCTCGGCCACGGCGACGACGACGTGGTCGAAGACGCGCGCCGCCCGGCGCACGAGGTCCTCGTGCCCGCGCGTGAACGGATCGAAGGTTCCGGGATAGACGACTTTCATCGGACGTCGGCGCGCTCGCCCGCGAGCGCGAGCAGATGATAATGCACGCCGCCGGCGCGGTCGTGGCGCAGCAGCGTCCATTGCGGCGGAACGTCGAGCTCGCGTGCGGCTTCGGCGTAAACCCGCGCATCGGCGGCAAGTCGCGCGGGTAGCGCCGCGAACAACGCGCGCCACGGATCATCGGCGAACGGTGGATCGAGGAAGACGACGTCGAATCGGCGCGCCTCGTGCGCGAGATGGCGCTGCGCGTCGCCGACGTGCACCTCGATCGTTTCCACGCCCATGGCCGCGGCGGCGCGAGCGATGCCGCGCACGAGCGCGGGATTGCGATCGACCGCAACGGAGAGATCGGCGCCACGCGACTGCGCCTCCAGCGTCAGCACGCCGGTCCCGGCATAGAGATCGAGCGTCGTCCTCCCCGTCAGGTCCTGGCCGAGCCAGTTGAAGAGCGTCTCGCGGACGCGATCCGGTGTGGGTCGCAGGCCCGGCGCGTCGGGCACCGCGATCCGCCGGCCGCGGTGGCGTCCGCCGATGATGCGGACGCGATGGGCGGGGGGCACGGCGGTAGAATTGCAGTTTCCCCGCGTGGCGTCAAAGCGCCCGCGCCTTCGCAATTTTTCCCGATGTTCGATTTCTTCAAGCGGAAGCCCGCGGCGAAGCCGTCGCCCGCGCACGCCGACGAGCCCGCACCCGCGCCCGCCCCTCGGGCTGACGAGACCGAAGCGCCCCCGGTCCCTGCGCCGACGCCTGCGCGACCGGCCCCCGAGACCTTCGCGCCCGCGCGCCTCGACGCGGACGAACGCGAGTCGGCCACCGCGGAAGCCGCGGCGCCCGCCGAGAAGCGCTCGTGGCGCGAGCGATTGCGAGCGGGCCTCGGGCTTTCGCGCGACAAGCTTTCGGGCGCGGTGGCGAGCGCGTTTCGCCGCCGCGTGCTCGACGACGAGGCGCTCGAGGAGCTCGAGTCGGCGCTGCTCATGGCGGACGTCGGCATCGATGCGACGCAGACGCTGCTCGAGGACCTGCGCGGCCGGTATCGCAAGGCCGGCGGGAACGGCGATCCGCGCGCTTTGCTTCGCGCGGCGTTCGCCGACCTCGTGCGCGGGCTCGAATCGCCGGTCGTGATCGGCGGCGAGCGTCCGTACGTCATCATGCTGACGGGCGTCAACGGCGCCGGCAAGACGACGTCGATCGGAAAGATCGCCAAGTGGCTGCAACAGCGGCGGCTGTCGGTGCTGCTCGCTGCGGGCGACACGTTCCGTGCCGCGGCGCGCGAGCAGCTCGCCGTATGGGGCGAGCGAAACAGCGTCGCGGTGATCCAGCAGGCCGGCGGAGACCCGGCGGCGGTCATGTTCGACGCGATCCGTGCCGCGACGAGCCGCGGGACGGACGTGGTGCTCGCCGACACCGCCGGACGGCTGCCGACGCAAGGGCACCTGATGGAGGAGCTCCGGAAGGTCAAGCGCGTGCTCGGCAAGGCGCGGGCAGGCGCACCCGACGAGGTCTGGCTCGTCCTCGATGCCAACACCGGCCAGAACGCGCTCGCGCAGGTCAAGGCGTTCGACGCCGCGGTCGGCCTCACCGGGCTCATCGTGACGAAGCTCGACGGGAGCGCGAAGGGCGGTATCGTCGCCGCGATCGCCCGGCAACATCCGATTCCGCTCAAATTCATCGGCGTCGGCGAGGGGCTCGACGACTTGCGGCCCTTCGTCGCCGACGAGTTCGTCGAGGCGCTGTTACCCGATGAAAGTCTGGTCCCGTAATACAAAGCGCGTAAGCGGACGCTCACTCTCGGCACGGGCCGGCCAGCCGAACTGTGATCGAAGCGGGTGGTCCACCTTGAAGACGGTCGACGACCTTCCCTTTAAAGACCGAGTAAATTAGTCGGGAACTTTCCCGGCTGTTAGCACTCTGATCACGGGAGTGCTAAACTGGCGTCCCGGCGGCACTCCTTGAGTTTCGAGACCGGTCGCCGTGAAAAGGAGACATGAATGTCCGGAGGCACGCTGGCGTTTCCCACCCCCGCATCGCTCGGAAGCCTCGATCACTACATCCAGGCGGTGAACCGCTTTCCGCTGTTGACGGCGGAGCAGGAGACGGAGCTCGGGCGGCGCTGGAAAGAACATGAGGACGTCGATGCGGCACGTCAACTGGTGCTGTCGCACCTCCGCCTCGTGGTCGCCGTGTCGCGCAACTACCTGGGCTACGGGCTGCCGCAGGCCGACCTCATCCAGGAAGGCAACATCGGCCTGATGAAGGCCGTGCGCCGCTTCGACCCCGAGCGGGGCGTGCGGCTGGTGTCGTTCGCGCTGCACTGGATCAAGGCCGAGATCCACGAGCACGTCCTGCGCAACTGGCGGCTCGTGAAGATCGCGACGACGAAGGCGCAGCGAAAGCTCTTCTTCAACCTGCGCAGCATGAAGCACTCCACGGCGGCCCTCACGCCGGACGAGGCGAACCAGATCGCGCGCGATCTCGGCGTCAAGCCCGAGGAAGTGTTCGAGATGGAGAAGCGCATCTCGGGCGGCGACGTCGCGCTCGAGCCGTCGCCGGGTGACGAGGAGTCGGTGTCGCCGATCGCCTATCTCACCGATTCCGAGGACGAGCCGGCGCAGATCCTGGAGCGCGCGCAGACGGCGGCCAATCGCCGCCAGGGGCTGCGCTCGGCGATGGAGAAGCTCGATCCGCGCAGCCGCCGGATCATCGAGGCGCGATGGCTTCGCGAGGACGACACGGCGACGCTGCAGCAACTTGCCGACGAGTACGGCGTGTCCGCCGAGCGGATCCGCCAGATCGAAAGCAAGGCGCTGAAGACGATGCGCTCGGAGATGGTCGCGCTGCAGTAATCGACCCGATCCAACCAACGAAAACGCCGGCCTCGCGCCGGCGTTTCCATCTCTGACACGTGTCGGAGGTGAGCCGCTCACGGCAGCGGCGTCCCGTATTCAGCTGCTCACCTCCGACACGTGTCAGAGATGGCTCGCTCAGAGATGGCTCGCTATAGCTCCACCTGCGTGCCGAGCTCGACGACGCGGTTCGTCGGGACGTGGAAGAACTCCGAGGCCTTCGTCGCGTTCTTCGACATCGACACGTAGAGCTTCTCGCGCCACATCGCCATCCCCGGCGTCGGCGTCGCGATCAGCGTCTCGCGCGAGACGAAGAACGACGTCTCCATCATGTCGAACGTGAAGCCGCGTCGCCCGCAATCCTCGAGCACCTCGGGCACGTCGGGATCGTCCTTGAAGCCGTAGTTCGCGACGATGCGGAAGAAGTTGCACTGCAGCGACTCGATCTCGTAGCGCTCCTCGTCGGGCACGTACGGTATGTCCTTCGTCACGATCGTGAGGAAGACGACGCGCTCGTGCAGCACCTTGTTGTGCTTCAGGTTGTGCAGCAGCGCATGCGGCACGCGGTTCTGCGTCGATGTCAGGAACACCGCGGTGCCGGGCACGCGCGTCGGCGGCGACGCCTCGATGCTCTGGATGAAGAGGTCGAGCGGCATCGCGTCCTCCGCGAGCCGCTTCATCAGCAGCGACCGGCCGCGCTTCCACGTCGTGAGCAGCGTGAAGACGATGCCGCCGACCAGAAGCGGGAACCAGCCGCCGTCGGGAATCTTCAGCGCATTCGAGCCGAGGAACGTCAGGTCGATCGCGAGCAGCGGCAGCACCGTGGCGATCGCGACGACCATCGGCCAGTGCCACAGCCGTCGCATTACGACAAAGACCAGGATCGAGTCGATCAGCATCGCCATGGTGACGGCGATGCCGTAGGCGCCGGCGAGATTGTCGGAATTGCCGAACCCGACCACGAGCCCGACGATCGCGGCGAGGAGCGTCCAATTGATGAACGGAATGTAGATCTGCCCGATCGCGCGCTCCGACGTGTGGAGGATGGTGAGGCGCGGGCAATAGCCCATCTGGATTGCGGCGCGCGTCAGCGAGAACGCGCCCGAGATGACCGCCTGCGACGCGATGATCGCGGCCAGCGTGGCGAGCACCAGCAGCGGCACGCGCCCCCAGTCCGGCGCGAGCAGATAGAACGGATTCTGGATCGCGGCGGGATCGGCGAGGATCAGCGCGCCCTGCCCGAAATAATTGAGAAGGAGCGCGGGAAAAACGAGGAAGAGCCACGCGCGACGGATGGGCGTCTTGCCGAAATGCCCCATGTCGGCGTAGAGCGCTTCGACGCCGGTCACCGCCAGCACGACGGCGCCGAACGCGACGAACGCGATCGACGTGTTGTTGGCGATGAAGCGCGCGGCGTACACCGGGTTGAGCGCCACGAGCACGCCCGGGCCGCGCAGGATCTCGATCGCGCCGAGCACGGCGAGCACGACGAACCACAGCATCATGACCGGCCCGAAGACCGCGCCGAGCTTGCTCGTCCCGCCGCGCTGCACGGTGAACAGCACGACGAGGATGCCGATGCTGACCGGCACGATGAACGTGTGCAGCGCCGGAAAGATGACGCCGAGGCCCTCGACGGCGCCGAGCACCGTGATCGCCGGCGTGATCATGCCGTCGCCGTAGAACATGGCCGCACCGAAGATCCCCAGGCCGACCAGCCACCAGCGCAGCCGATCCTGCTTCTC
>DASTIY010000421.1:0-11945 GCA_035717085.1 Casimicrobiaceae bacterium
ATCGGAGAAGATCACGAGCTTGCGCGACCCGTCGCCCTTCACGCGCTTGAACGCGAGCTCGTAGGGCAGCTTGTCGACGGCGACGCGGTTCAGCTTGCGCGAACGCGCTTCGGTCAGGTTCTGCTTCGTCGCCGCGTCGTACAGCGATCCCACGAAGATGTACGCGGCGCTGGCATCGGTGTAGATCAGGTTGTCGTCGAGCATCACCTCGTAGAGGCCGAGGTAACCCGACTTCGCGACGTGCGTGATCTGCGCGCCAGGAAATTTCTGCTCGAGCGCCTGGCGGATCGCGGCGGCCTCGGGGGACGCGGGCGCCGCCTCGCTCGCTGCCTTGGGCGGTGTGGTCGACGCGTTCTGCGCGAAGGCGAGCGGCGCGCACGCGAGCGCGATGCCGATGGCGAGCGCACGCGTCGCGTTCCTCATCCATCGGTTTTCAATTCGTTGCATTCGTTTCTCCAAGGGACAGCGTAAGTAGCGTCTAGCGCATTGCCGGCTGCGCGAGCGCGCGCTTGACGATCGGCAGACGGTCCACTGCGGACAGGCCGGCATTGCGCAGCTTGCTCGCGAACCCGCCGCGCGGACGGAACAGCCGAACGAGCCCGTCGGTGACGGCGTGCATGGCGAGCACCGGCTCGGCGCGCCGGCGCGCAAAACGTGAAAGCAGAATCGGCGCCCCGATATCGTCCACCGGCCCGCGCTCCGCGAGCACGTCGGCGAGCGCCTTCGCATCGCCGAAGCCGAGATTAACACCCTGGCCGGCGAGCGGGTGGATGCCGTGCGCGGCGTCGCCGACGAGCGCGAGGCGATGGGCGACGGGCGTGGGCAGCCGCAGCGAAGACAACGGAAAGGCCGCTGCGGGCGTGATCGTCGACAGCGCGCCGAGCGCGCTGCCGCCGGCGTCGGCGACGCGCAGCGCCAACGCGTCGGGGGGCAACGCGAGAAGCTCCGCGGCGAGCGCGTCGGGCGCCGACCAGACGATCGAAATGCGGCGCCCGGGCAGCGGCAGCCATGCGAGCACGCTGCCGTCGTCGCGAAACCACTGCCGCGCGCAGCCATAGTGCGCGAGCTCGCATTCGAAATTGGCGACGACCCCCTGCTGGCCGTACGACCGCGGCTCGCCATCGATGCCGGCCGCGTGCCGCACCCACGAATAAACCCCATCGGCCCCCACGACGAGGCGCGCCGAGAACCGACGCCCGTCGGCGAGCGTCAGCGTCCCCTCGTCTGCCGACCACGCGAGGCTCGCGAAGCGCGCATCGGCGACGTAGTCGAGGCCCGGCGTATGGATCTGCGGCAGCAGCGCGGAACGCAGCGCGCTTTCCTCGACGATCCACGCCAGCGCGCGCTCGCCGAGCTCGTACGCGGAGAACTGCAGCGTCGCGCCGGCATCGCCGGCGATGCGCATCGTCTCGATCGCCTCGATGCGCTCGCAAGGCAAGGCCTGCCATGCGCCGAGCGTCGACAGGAACGCGGCACTGCCGGGGCTGATCGCGTACACGCGCGCATCCCACGCGTCGGGCAGGAGCGCGCTGCGCGGCTTGGCGCCGTCGAGCAGTACGACCTTGAGCCCGAGACGCGCCAGCGCGGGCGCGAGCGCGAGACCCACGAGTCCCGCACCGGCGACGAGCACGTCGTGCCGCTCGACCGACTCGCTCATGTCTCCAGCACTTCGAGCACGATCTGCTGGTTCGTGTAGATGCAAATCTCTCCGGCGATGCGCAAGCTGCGCTCGACGATCTCCTGCGCGGAGAGCGCGGTATTGTCGAGCAGCGCCTTCGCCGCGGCCTGCGCATACGGGCCGCCCGAGCCGATCGCGACGATGCCGAACTCGGGCTCGAGCACGTCGCCCGCGCCGGTGATCACGAGCGACGCGCTGCGATCGGCGATCGCGAGCATCGCCTCGAGCCTGCGCAGCACGCGATCGGAGCGCCAATCCTTCGCGAGCTCGACCGCCGCGCGCGTCAGGTGACCCTGGTGCTTCTCGAGCTTCGACTCGAAGCGCTCGAACAACGTGAAGGCATCGGCGGTCGCGCCCGCGAAGCCGGCGAGAACCCGATCGTGATAGAGCCGTCGCACCTTGCGCGCGCTCGCCTTGATGACCACCTGGCCGAGCGTGACCTGCCCGTCGCCGCCGAGCGCGACCGCGCCGTCGCGGCGAACGGAGAGAATGGTCGTGCCGTGAAAGACTTCCGCCATGAGAGCCGGCTCCCGAGAAGGGCCGTCAGTCGACCTTGCGGACGAAATGGCGCGGTGAAATGCCGATCAGGAGCAGCAGCGCGCGCACGATCGGCGAGATGCTCTCGATCTCCACCGACTTGCCCTGGCTCTCGATGCGGCCGATCGCATTGAGCAACGCGCCCGCGCACACGAAATCGATGCGCTCGACGCCGCGCATGTCGATCTGCGTCGACGTATGGCGTGCCGCGACGTCGGCGAGCCGCGCGAGCGCCGGCGGCGATGCGCCGGCGAGCACGCCTTCGAACTCGACCACATCGCGATCCTTCGCGGATGCACGCTTGTGCGTCGCCTCCGCCTCTGCCGTCGTCGTCTCGTCCTGTGCGGCGCGGCGCGCACTGTCGGGCGGCGGTTCCCATGAAGGTGGTGAAACCTCGAACGCGACGGCGAAGTCCACGGCGCGCTCGTCGAACGCCGCCTGGTCGTGTGCCCATTGCATGAGCTCGAGCGACAGCAGCCACGCACCCTCGCCCCCTTCGCGTCCCCTGGCGACCGCTTCCTCGAGCGCATCGCGCAGCTTGTCGGGGCGCTGCAGCGCGAGCTCCATCCGCTGGCTGCGCGCCCGCGCGAGCTCCGACGCGAGAAGGCGCGCGCCCGCGTCGTCGAAGCCACTCACCGAGGCGAGGTCGAGCCGTGCGCGGGGCACGCGTTTCTCGAGCGCTCGCTTCAGCCCTTCGAGCTGCTGTGCGCTTCCCTGCGAAAGCTTGCCCGTGACCGCGATGTATCCGCCACCGCCCTGCGCTTCGGTGGCGGTCCGCTTCGCCGGCTCCTCCCACGAGGGCGCCGATCGCTCGAACTGCAGCACGAACTGCATCGCGAGCTGGTCGAACGCCGCACGCTCGCCGGCACGCTGCAGCAGATCGAAGAGCGCGAGCCACGCGAGCGGTGAAAGCCGCGTCTCAGGGTCGTTCGCGACGCCCTGCTCGAGCGTCTCGCGCGCGTCGTCGTCCTGCCCGTTTGCGAACAGCAGCGCCGCATTCTCGAGCACGGCGGAGAGCCCCGCCGACGGCTGTGCGACCTCGATCGACTTCGGCGCGGTCGACCAGTCGATGACGCTCGGGCCGCGCATGCTGGTGACGCCGAGCGGCGCGAGCGCGGCGGTCTTGCCCTTGCGTCCCGCCGCCTGCGCGGCGAGTTCGCGCGCCGACATCACCTTCGGCTCGCGCTTCTGCTTGCGCTCGCCGGATTTCGACTCCGGCCGGCGCGTGGGCGGTTTCCCGAAGATCGCCATCTACCGCATCTTGGAGCGCGATGCCGCGTGCGCGAAGGACGTGGACAGGACCTAGCTCGCCGCGCGCGACAGGTTCTGCGTCGCGAAGTCCCAGTTCAGCAGCTTGTCGATCACCGCGTTCGCGTAATCGGGCCGGCGATTCTGGTAGTCGAGGTAGTACGCGTGCTCCCAGACGTCGATCGTGAGAAGCGGCGTCGCGCCCTTGGTGAAGGGCACCTCCGCATTCGGCGTCTTCATCAGGCGAAGCTTGCCGCCCTCGGCGACGAGCCAGCCCCAGCCCGAGCCGAATTGCGTCGTGCACGCGGTCGCGAATTCCTTCTTGAAGTTGTCGTAGCCGCCGAGGTCACTGTCGATCATCTGTGCGATGCGGCCCGAGGGCTTGCCGCCGCCGCCGTGACGCATGCAGTTCCAGTAGAACGTATGGTTCCACACCTGCGCCGCGTTGTTGAAGACACCGGTCTTGTCGGGCTTGCCCGCGGTGGCGCGAATCACCTGCTCGAGCGGCATCGACTCGTATTCGGTGCCGGCCGCGAGCTTGTTCAGGTTGTCGACGTAGGCCTTGTGGTGCTTGCCGTAGTGGAACGAAAGCGTGTTCGCCGAGATGACCGGGTCGAGCGCGTTCTCGGGATAGGGTAGAGGCGGCAGCGTGAACATGGGCGGGCTCCTTCGATCGTAGATTACCAACGTCAAACGGGACGGACCCGTGAGGGCTCCGTCCCAAGCGATCGAACGCCGGACGTTTCAGTCGCCGTAGAGCTTCTGCACCCGTTCGCGGCGCTCCTGCGCCTCGATCGACAGCGTGGTCATCGGACGTGCGATGAGTCGCGGCACGCCGATCGGCTCACCGGTTTCCTCGCAGTAGCCGTAGCTTCCGTCCTCGATCATGCGCAGCGATTTTTCGACCTTCTTCAAAAGCTTGCGTTCCCGGTCGCGCGTGCGCAATTCGAGCGTGTATTCCTCCTCGAGCGTCGCGCGATCCGAGGGATCGGTGGTGATCTCGTTCTCGCGCAGATGCTCGCCGGTGTCGTCGGCGTTGCGCAGGATCTGTTCGCGGATGTCCTGCAGGCGCTTGCGGAAGAACGCGAGCTGGCTCTCGTTCATGTAATCCTTTTCCGGTGCCTTGAGGATGTCATCCTCCGTCAGTTCGCGAGGCGGTTTCTTCACCGCGATTGCATTTTTGGCGGCCATGCTTCGATCCATCCTTGAGCTTCGTACCGATGCGGCGTCAGGCATTTTCGATTCCCCTACCCGTTGATCGCCGCGCCCCCGTGCGAAATTGCGCATTATAACCTGCGACGGCCTCGACAAGCGAATTGCCTGCCAGTCCGCCGACAGTCGTGCAGCGCTTGGGGCGCACGGCTACAATCGTTGAAAAACAAGTACTTCTCATGTCTGCTTCCCGCATCCGCCTGACGCGTCCGGACGATTGGCACGTCCATTTTCGCGACGGCGCGGCACTCGCGGCGGTTGCGCCGGCAACGGCCGAGGCCTTCGGCAGAGCAATCGTCATGCCGAACCTCAAACCGCCGATCACGACGACCGAAATGGCGGCGCGATACCGCGCGCGAATCGCCGCGGCGCTCCCGCGCAAAAGCCGCTTCGCGCCGCTGATGACGCTCTATCTCACCGACGAGACGTCATCGGAGGAAATCGTTCGCGCCAAGGCGAGCGGCTTCGTGCATGCGGTCAAGTATTACCCCGCCGGCGCGACGACGAATTCGCAATCCGGTGTCACTGCGCTGTCGCACGCATATCCAGCGCTCGCGGCGATGGAGCGTGCAGATCTGGTACTTGCCGTACATGGCGAAGTTACCGATCCGAGCGTCGACGTCTTCGATCGCGAGCGCGTGTTCGTCGAGCGCGAACTCGCCGCGGTCGTGCGCGACTTTCCGGCGCTGCGCGTCGTTCTCGAGCACGTCACCACCCGCGAAGGCGTCGAATTCGTCGCGTCGGCGAGCGCCCGGGTGGCGGCGACGATCACGCCGCAGCACCTGCTCTATTCGCGCAACGCCCTCTTCGCCGGCGGGCTGCGGCCGCACCTCTACTGCCTGCCGGTCCTGAAGCGCGAAACGCATCGCCAGTCGCTGGTTGCGGCCGCGACGTCGGGCAGCGGCAAGTTCTTCCTCGGCACCGATTCCGCGCCGCATGCGAAATCGGCGAAGGAGGATGCGTGCGGTTGCGCCGGCTGCTACTCGGCGCCGGTCGCGCTGCCGTCGTACGCCGAAGTCTTCGAGGACGCCGGCGCGCTCGACAAGCTGGAAGGCTTCGCGAGCCTGCACGGCGCAGCCTTCTACGGCTTGCCGCGGAACGACGAGACCGTCGAACTCGTTCGCGAATCGTGGACGGTCCCGACGAGCCTCCCGTTCGGCGACGAAACGATCGTGCCGCTTCGCGCCGGTCAGGCGTTACGGTGGCGATTGATCGCGCAGCTCGAGAAGGCCGCCTGACGCCCGTCGCTTGACCGGGCAGGATCGCGGCAGCACCATCGTCGGCCATGGCACGTCCGGCTAAGGTCACCCAGGCAACCACGATGACGCGCGCGGCGAAACGATCGCGCAGATCGGCGCCGATCGCAACGCCCGCGCCACCGAACGACGCCATCGCGCACGTGCGCGAGCTCGCGTGGACCGGACAGCACGAGCGCGCGGTCGCCGAATGCAACGATCGGCTCGCGAGCGCCAAGGCGAGCGACGTGCGCCTCGCGCTGCTCGACCTGCGCGCGGAATCGCATATCGCGCTCGGACGCCTCGCCGACGCCGCCGCGGATGCCGCCGCGATGGTCGAGCTCGCCAGAACGATGCGAACGCCGTCGGCGGAGTCGATTGCGTTGAATCGCCGCGCGCTCGTCGAGATGCGCGGCGGAGCTCGACTCGAGGATGCGTTGGCGACGACGCGTCGATCGCTGGCGTGTGCACGCAAGGCGGGCGACGAGCGTCTTCTCGCCGAGACGTTCCTGCGCCTCGGCGAAGCGCAGATGCGACTCCGTCACGACGACACGCTCGAAAGTGGCAACGCCGCCGCCGAGCGGTTCGAGCGCCTGGGCGATGCGTGCGGCGAAGGCCGCGCGCTGTGGATCGTCGCCAACGCGTATTTTGCATTGAACGATCCGGCGCGGTCGCGCGCGTGTGCGCAACGCGCCGCGACCCTTTGCCGCGCCGCCGGCGACAGCCAGGGCCTCGGCAACGCGCTGAACGCGCTCGCGCTCACCGACGCCGACATCGCGGAGAACATCCGGCATCTGCAGCTCGCCCTGGAAGCGTTCGAGGCAGCCGGATACGTCGAGCGCGTCGTCATCGTTCGTGCGAACCTGGGCCTCGGCTACCGCGAGCTCGGTTTGCATCGCCATGCGCTTCGGCTGCTGCACTCGGTCGTCGAGCAGAGTCGACGCATCGGCTCCAGGCTCGCGCAGGTCTATGCGCTCGCAACCGCATTGGTCGAGGCGGTCGAAATCGGCGATACCGAATGGGCGAGCGCGCAGCTTCCGGCGTTCGCCGAGCTCGTCGCCGAAGTTCACGATCCGAGCCTGGATCTCGCGCTCGCCGGCACGTACGGCGTGCTGGCGCGCGCGAGCGGCGATTTCGCGACGGCCGCCGCGCACTTCGCGCACGGCGCCGAGATCGCGACGCGTGTGGGCGGCAGCACGGAAAGCCGTTACCTGACGTTGACCGGCGAAGCCGAGCTCCTGGGCGGAAACGTCGCCGCGGCACTCGCCGCGACGACGACGGCCACGGCCATGCACCGCGCGCAGGGCTATCCCAAGCCCGACGGCTTCAGCGCGCAGGAAATCTGGTGGCGCCATGCGCAGGCGCTCGAGGCTGCGGGCAAACGGTCCGACGCCGCGAAGGCGGCGGGACGTGCGTATCGCTTGCTCTGCGAGAGCATCAGCAGCTTGCGCGACGAGGGGCTGCGGCGTAACTACCTGAACAAGGTCGACGCGAATCGCGAAATTCTCGCGGCGTGGGTCGCCGAGGCAACGAAAGGCAAGACACCGAAAGGGGAGCAACTGCCCCATCTCGCCGTCCGCACCAATCCGCGCGAGCCGTTCCAGCGCCTCGTCGACACGGGCCTGCGCATGAACGCGCTGCGCACGGTCGACGAGATTCGCGACTTCGTCGTCGAGGAGGCGACCGAGCTGTGCGGGGGCGAGCGGGTGCTGCTGATCGTCGAGGAGGACGCGGCGCGGAGTGTGGCGAACGCGATCGTGCCGCCCGGCGAGACACCCGACGCGGTGCTCGCATCGATCGGGTCGTGGCTCGATATGGCACGCCGCTCGCGCAACGCCGAGCTCGTGCATACGCCGGCAACGACGAAGGCGCTGAAGCAACGCTCGCGCATCATCGCGCCGCTCGTCGCTCATAACCGCCTGGTCGGCTATCTCTACGCCGATCTGGATGGGCTCTACGGCCGCTTCAACGACGCGGACCGCGACCTGCTCGGCATGCTGGCGAACCAGGCGGCGGTCGCGCTGGAGAATGCGCAATGGGCCGAAGGGCTCGAGCGCAAGGTCACCGACCGCACCGCGGAGCTGCAGGCGTCGAACGCGAGCCTGGAGCAGCGCAACGCCGAGCTCGCGATCATCAACAGCCTGCAGGCGGCGCTCGCGGCCGAGCTCGACATCCAGGGCATCTACGAAGTCGTCGGCAACAAGATCAGCGAGATTTTCCGCGGCGCGAGCGTCGACATCCGCATCTACGACCCCGCGTCGGGACTCATCCACTTCCCCTACTGCTGCGAGAACGGCAAACGTCTCCAGTTCGCGGCGCAGCCGCTCCCCGAACGTGGCTTCGGGCCGCACGTCATCCGCACGCGCGAAACGATCGTCGTCAACGAGCGCATGGACGAGGCGGCCCGGCGGTACGGCTCGTTCACGATGGAGGGCTCGTCGGCCGAGAAGTGCTGCGTCTTCGTGCCGCTCGTGGTCGGTGACCAGGCCCGCGGCCTCATCCACCTGATGAACTGCGAGCGCGAGCACGCGTTCAGCGACGCCGACGTGCGGCTGCTGCAGACGCTCGCCAACAGCCTGAGCGTCGCGCTGGAGAACGCGCGGCTCTTCGACGAGACGCAGCGGCTGCTGAAGGAGACCGAACAGCGCAACGCCGAGCTCGCGATCATCAACGGCGTGCATCAGGGCCTCGTCGCGAATCTCGAGGCGCAGGCGATCTACGACCTCGTCGGCGAGCAGTTGCGCGAGCTCTTCGACACGCAGGCGATCAGCATCGCCTCGTTCGATCTCGCGCGGGGCACGCGCCGCTATCGATTCCTGCTCGAGCGCGGCCGGCGCTACGACGTCGCGGATGCGCCGATCTCACCGCTCGCGCGCCACGTGATCGAGACGCGGGAGACGCTCGTCGTCAACGAGGGCGTCGACGCGCGCCTGCGCGCGCTCGGGATCGCATCGACGACGATCCCCGGAACCGAGCCGACGAAGAGCATGGTGCGCGTACCGGTCCTCGTCGGCGACGAGGTTCGCGCGATCATCGGCCTCGACAATGTCGATCGCGAGCACGGATTCTCCGACGCCGACGTGCGCCTGCTGACGACGCTCGCCGGCGGCATGAGCGTCGCGCTGGAAAACGCGCGTCTGTTCGCCGACGCCCGAGACGCGCGCGCATCGGCCGAGCAGGCGAACCGCGCGAAGAGCACGTTCCTCGCCAACATGAGCCACGAGCTGCGCACGCCGCTCAACGCGATCATCGGCTTCACGCGCATCGTGCGGCGCAAGGCCGAAGGCGCGTTGCCCGCGAAGCAGACCGAGAATCTCGACAAGGTCCTGACGAGCGCCGAGCACCTGCTCGCGCTCATCAACACGGTGCTCGACATCGCGAAGATCGAGGCCGGCCGCATGGACGTGACGGCGTCGACGTTCAATGCCGTCCACCTGCTCGATCAGTGCGTGGCCACCGCGACGCCGCTGCTGAAGTCGGGCGTGGCGCTCGTGAAGCGCTACGACGGGGACGCGATGCTCGTGCACTCCGACCAGGAGAAGATCAAGCAGGTCCTGCTGAACCTCCTCGGCAATGCCGCCAAGTTCACGCACGCAGGATCCATCGCGGTGTCGGCGACGATCGAAGGCGACGCGCTGACGATTGCGGTGACCGATACCGGCATCGGCATCGACGCGAGCGCGCTCGCGCGGATCTTCGAGGAGTTCCAGCAGGCCGATACGAGCACGACGCGCCGGTACGGAGGTACCGGCCTCGGCTTGTCGATCAGCCGAAGCCTCGCGCGACTCCTTGGCGGCGACATCGACGTTGCGAGCACCCCAGGCAGCGGATCGACCTTCACGCTTCGCATCCCGCAACGATTCGGCGCGCATGTCGAAGCGCCGGTGCGCGAGGCGCCCGGACCCTTGCGCGAGCCGGGCACGCCTGCGCGCGCCACGAAGAGCCCGCTGGTCCTCGCGATCGACGACAACCGCGACGATCTCGAGCTGCTACGCGAGAACCTGCACGAATCCGGGTATGAAGTCGTCGGCGCGGCGAGCGGCGAGGAAGGCCTGGTGCAGGCGAAGGCGCTGCGCCCGCACGTGATCACGCTCGACGTGATGATGCCGGTCAAGGACGGCTGGCAGGTGCTGTACGACCTCAAGGCCGATCCCGCGACGCGCGACATCCCGGTCGTCATGCTGACGATCGTCGACAAGAAGCCCCTCGCCTACGAGCTCGGCGCCGCGGACTACCTGCTGAAGCCATTCGACAACGCCGCGATCGTCGCATCGCTGTCGCGCGTCGCGCGCCGCAACGGTGGACAGGCGCCGCGCCGCGTGCTCGTCGCCGACGACGACCCGCACGTGCACGACATGGTGCGCCAGCTCGTCGGCGAGCAATACGAGTTGCGCGTCGCGGCCGACGGGATCGACGCGCTGGCGGCGATCGACCGCGAACCGCCCGACGTGGTTCTGCTCGACCTCGTGATGCCGCGGCTCGACGGCTTCGGCGTCCTCGAGCGCATGCGCGCGCATCCGGTGCACCGCACGATTCCCGTCGTGGTGCTCACGGCGAAGAGCCTGACCGCCGCCGAGGCGAGAAGCCTCGAAGCAGGCGTCACCAACGTCGTGCGCAAGCAGGGCCTCGCGGCCGACGTGCTGATTCGCGAGATCGAGGCCGCGGTCGCGACGAGCTGAGGATGAAGAAAATTCTCATCGTCGAGGACGTCGAGCTCAACGTCGAGCTCGTCACGCAGCTCCTCGAGGACGATTACGAGCTGGCCGTCGCGAGCGACGGCGAGCAGGGCGTCGCCATGGCGACGTCCGAACGGCCAGACCTGATCCTGATGGACATGTCGCTGCCGCTTTGCGATGGCTACGAGGCGACGCGCCGCATCCGGGCCGCGGGCCTCGCGACGCCGATCATCGGACTTTCCGCGCACGCGATGGCAGGCGACGCCGAGCGCGCGCTCGCCGCGGGGTGTGACGACTACTTGACGAAGCCGCTCGACGACGCGCTGCTCTTCGCCACGCTCGAGCGTCTTCTCGCCTGACGCACCGCATGTCGCGCCCGAAGATTCTCGTCGTCGACGACGAGCCGTTCAACGTCGACTTCCTCGCGCAGGAGCTCGACGATCTCGGCTACGACGTCGTGACCGCGACGAACGGGCTCGAGGCGCTCGAGCGCGTGCACGCGCAGCGACCCGATCTCGTGCTGCTCGACATCATGATGCCGGTGCTGGACGGCTTCGCGGTGCTCGAGCGGCTGAAGGCCGACGACGCCACGCGTGACCTGCCGGTCGTCGTCATTTCGGCGGTCAACGATCTCGCGAGCATCGTGCGCGGCATCCGCGGCGGCGCCGACGACTGGCTGCCGAAGCCGTTCGAGCCGGTGCTCCTCGAGGCGCGCATGCGATCGGGGCTCGATCGCAAGCTGCGCCGCGATCGCGAGATCGACTATCTCCGCCAGGTCGAGAAGCTGACTTCTGCGGCCGATGCGGTCAGGAAAAGCACGTACGACGAGGCGATCGTCGCCGGTGTCGCGGATCGCGACGACGCGCTCGGCAATCTTGCCCGCGTGTTCCGCGACATGGCGAACGAGGTCGTGGCGCGAGAGCAGCGGCTGCGTCGACAACTTCGCCAGCTCGCCCTCGACGTCGAGGAGCAGCGCGCCGGCGCGCGTGGATCGATGGCGAGCTTCGTTCCGATCGATCGCCGTGCGGCGCTCGCGTCGGGTGGGGAGCTTCGCTCGAGCGCGCGCGGGACGGTCCTCTTCGCCGACATCTCGGGCTTCACGCCGCTCACCGAATCGCTCGCACGCGAGCTGGGGCTGCAGCGCGGTGCAGAGGAAATCACGCGCCACGTCAATCGCGTGCACGACCGCCTGATCGACCGCGTGCATGCCTACGGCGGCAGCGCGATCGCGTTCGGCGGCGACGCGCTGACCTGCTGGTTCGACGAAGACGACGGCAAGCGCGCCCTCGCCTGCGCGGCGGCCCTGCAGCACGAGATGCGTTCCTTCTTGGCGGTCGAGATTCCCGGTGGCGGCATCGT
>DASTIY010000422.1:0-21433 GCA_035717085.1 Casimicrobiaceae bacterium
AATCGGCTAACGCGACGAACGCGCGTCACTATAGCGGCGGCCTCGCCGCACGCACGGTCGGTTTCGCTTCGCGCTCGCGCTGCGCCTTGCTCTCCCCGGGCGCGTCCGCCCCGAAATGCGGTGCGGCGCGCCGCAGGTAATGGAACATCGACCACAGCGTGAGGATCGCCGCGACGTAGAGCGCAAGTGTCCCGAGCAACGGCGTCGACACGCCGGGGATCACGTCCTCCCACAGCAGCAGCGCGATGATGGCCGTCATCTGCGCGACGGTCTTGACCTTGCCGATGAACGCGACGGCGGTCTTGCGCGAGCGGCCGAGTTGCGCCATCCATTCGCGCAGTGCCGAGATCGCGATCTCGCGGCCGATGATGATGATCGCGAGATAGGCCTCGGCGCGTCCCAATTCGACCAGCAGGATCAACGCCGCCGCGACCATCAGCTTGTCGGCGACCGGATCGAGGAACGCGCCGAACGCGCTCGTCTCGCCCCACCGACGCGCGAGGTAGCCGTCGAGCCAATCGGTGATCGCCGCGAGCGCGAACACGCTCATGCCCACCCAGTTCTTGAGCAGCGGTGACAACCATTCGTCGGGGACGTAGTAGATCCCGACGAAGACCGGGATCAGTACGATCCGCAGCCACGTGAGGGCAGTCGGGAAATTGGGAACCATTGCGGGAGGGCGCAAGGCGAAACGGCATTCTACGCTTCGGCGTGCACCGGCTCATGCGCCGCCCGGCGAACGCGTGACGCGCATTCGCTAGTGCAACTGCGCGTAAATCCGTTGCGCCAGCGCGCGCGAAATGCCGGGGACCCGCGCGAGGTCCTCGACGCTCGCCGATTGCATGCCTTTGAGCCCGCCGAAGTGCGCGAGCAGCGCTTGTCTCCGCTTCGCGCCGATGCCGCTGATCTCCTGCAGCGTCGAGGTGTTGCGGGCTTTCGCGCGACGCGCGCGATGTCCCTGGATCGCGAAGCGATGCGCCTCGTCGCGAATCTGCTGAAGAAGATGCAAACCGGGATGATCGGGCGGCAGATGGAGCACCTCGTCCCGACCCGCGAACACGATCTCCTCGAGACCGGGCTTGCGCTCGGGACCTTTCGCGATGCCGATCAGCGCCGTTTGATGCAGGCCCTGCTCGGCGAGCACTTCCGCCGCGACGTTCACCTGCCCTCGGCCACCATCGATCACGAGAAGATCGGGAGCCGGATATTCGCCGGACACGATCCGCGCCGTGCGGCGCGTGAGCGCTTCGCGCATCGCCGCGTAGTCGTCGCCCGCCTGCGCCGGCGTCACATTGAACCGCCGATATTCCGACGTCTGCATCGCCAACCGGTCGAAGATCACGCACGACGCCACTGCCGCTTCGCCCATCGTGTGCGAGACGTCGAAGCACTCGATGCGCTGCGCCGATGCAGCAAGATGCAAGGCCTGCTGGAGCGCCGCGAGCCGATCCTCCTGCGTCGCCTTCTGCGCAAGCTTCTGACGGATGGCGAGCGTCGCATTCTGCGTCGCCATCGTCATCCACACGCGGCGCTCGCCGCCGGGATTCGTCACGATCTCGACCTTGCCCGCGGATTGCTGGCTCAACACCTCGGCGAGCGCGCTCGCATCGCCGGCCTGCGGCGCGATGATCGTTCGAGGCACCGGCCGCTCGACGTAGTGCTGCGACAGGAACGCGCTGACGACGTCCGCCTCGTCGCCGAGTCCCGCATGACGCGGAAAGAACGTGCGGTCGCCGACGTGGCGCCCGCCGCGGATCATCACCACGTTCACCGCGAACACGTTGTCCTCGTGCACGGCGACGACCACGTCGATCTCGCCGGCGGTCGAGCTCTCGACGAATTGCCGCGACTGAAGTTGTTGCAGGCGCGCGATCTTGTCGCGAATGCGCGCCGCGCGCTCGAAATCCAGCGCGCCCGACGCATCCTCCATCTGGCGCTTGAGCATCGCCAGCACTTCGTCGGTCTTGCCCTGCAGGAAGAGCAGCGCGGATTGCACGTCCTGCTGATAGTCGGCTTCGTCGATCAGTCCCACGCAGGGTGCCGTGCAGCGCTCGATCTGATGGAGCATGCAGGGTCGCGAGCGATTCGCGAATACCGTGTTCTCGCACGTCCGCAGCTGGAACACCTTCTGCAATAGCGCGATGCCCTCGCGCACGGCGCCGGCGCTGGGGAACGGCCCGAAATAGCGGTGCTTGCGATCGAGCGTCCCGCGATGGAACCGCAGTTGCGGGTACGCGTCGCCCGACAGGCAGATGTACGGATAGCTCTTGTCGTCGCGGTAGAGAATGTTGTAGCGCGGCTCGAGCGCCTTGATCAGGTTGTTCTCGAGCAGCAGCGCCTCGCCCTCCGAGCGCACGGCGGTCGTGTCGACGCGCGCGACCTGGCCGATCATCGCCGCGATCCGCGGCTCGTGGCCGCTCTTCTGGAAATAGCTCGCGACGCGCTTCTTCAGATCGCGCGCCTTGCCGACGTACAGCGCGCCACCCGCCGCATCGAACATCCGGTAGACACCGGGAAGATGCGGGAGCGACGCGATCAGCTCGCGTGCGTCGAACTGCGTCGAGCCGGCTTCGGCATCGACGACGCGGCGATTGAGACGCGAGACCTTGGTCACGAAGCGCGCCTGGCGAGGTGCGCGCCGACCGCGTCGAACACCGAACGGAACATCGCCGGCGTCAGCCTCCCGGTGTTCGTGTTGTAGCGGCTGCAGTGATAGCTGTCGAACAGCACGCGGCCGTCGCCGAGATCGTGCACGGCGCCGTGCGCGAACGCGAAGTCGCGGCGGCGCAATCGAAGCGCGTCGAGCGTCCCCTCGTGCGCGATGCGCCCGAGCACGAGAATCGCTCCGCCCTTCGGCAGCGCCGCGAGGTCGGCCGCCAGGTACGGCTGGCAATTCCTCACTTCGCCGGGCATCGGCTTGTTGGCGGGCGGCAGGCACTTGACCGCGTTCGTGATGCGACAATCGCGAAGTGTCAGCGGATCGTGCTGCGTGCGCGACAACGGCGACGATGCGTAACCGAAAGCGTGCAACGTCTCGTAGAGAAGAATGCCGGCAAAGTCGCCGGTGAACGGGCGACCGGTCGCATTCGCACCGTGCATGCCCGGCGCGAGCCCGACGATCAGCAGGCGCGCTTGCGGATCACCGAACGGCGGGACGGGCCGGCAGTGATACTCCGGATGCGCAGCGCGCACCTCGTCGAGAAACGCGGCGAGCCGCGGGCAGCGGCGACACGTTATGTCGTACGTCGATGAAATCGTTTGTTCTGGCACAATTCGTTCGATGCCCGAACCGTTGATCGAAGTGCGGAAGCGGTTGCCCGCGACCGCAGCCGGCAAGGCGCCCCTCCTCTTCGTTCACGGCGGTTACTGCGACGCCTGGTTTTTCGAGCCGTATTTTCTCCCGTGGTTTGCGGCGCACGGCCACGCCGCTTACGCATTGAGCCTGCGCGGGCACGGCAAAAGCGGCGGCCGCGATGCGCTCTTCGTCACGGGACTCGACGACTACGAGGCCGACGTCGAGCGCGTCGTCGGGGAGCTCGCCGAGCCGCCGATCCTCGTGGGTCATTCGATGGGCGCGGCGATCGTCGAGCGCATCGTTGCCAAGCGGCCGGTGCGCGGGGCCGCGCTGCTCGCACCGTTGCCGCCGGCAGGATTGCTGTCGATCGCAACGCGCCTCGCGGCGTCGCATCCGAATTTCCTGATGCAGTTCGGGAAGACCGACCCGTCGAAGCTGTCCGCCGAAGTGCTGCAGGCGCTGCGCCCGTTCTACTTCAGCGACAACGTGGCACCCGCGATCCTCGCGCAGGCGGCGCGCCATTTCAACGCCGAATCGCCGCGCGCGCTCCTCGACTTGTCACTGCGGCTGCACTTGGCATTGCCGCCGCCCGATCGACGGTCGTCGGTGTTCGTGCTGGGCGCCGAAGGCGATCGCATCTGCAACCCGGAGGATGTGAGGGCGACCGCGCGCCATCACAACGTCGAGGCCGTCATCGTGCCCGGGCTCGCGCACATGCTGATGCTCGAGCCCGGCTGGGAGGCCGTGTGCGAGGCCCTCTCGGCCTGGCTCGCATCTCTGACACGTGTCTGACACTCCTCTGACACGTGTCAGAGGTGAGGTTCCGACCCCGCTTCTAGCTCGGGCGCTTGTTTACGAACTCGACGAACTCCTGCGCCGGCAGCGGCTTGCTGACCCAGTAGCCCTGGAAGCAGTGGCAGCCGCGCACGTCGAGGAAGTCGAGTTGCGCGCGCGTGCCGACCCCTTCGGCGACGACTTTCAGGCCGAGGCCGCGCGCGAGGCCGATGATCGCCTCGGTGATCGCGGCGTCGCCCTGGTCGGTCTCGAGGTCGGCGATGAAGGAGATGTCGATCTTCAGCGTGTCGATCGGGAAGTGCTTCAAGTGCGTGAGCGACGAGTAGCCGGTGCCGAAGTCGTCGATCGCCACCGTGAAGCCTTCGCCGCGCAACTGATGCAACACCTTGCGGATGGCGTCGAGGTCGTGCATCAGGCTCGTCTCGGTCACCTCGAGCTCGAGCCACGACGGCTCGCAGCCTTCGGCGCGAACGATGTCGGTGATCCGCTGCGCAAGGTCCTCGCGGTAGAACTGCTTCGCCGACAAGTTCACCGAGATCGTCATCGCCATCCCGGCCTTGCGCCATTCGACGCATTGCGCGGCCGCGGTCTTCAGCACCCATTCGCCGAGCGCGTGAATGAGGCCCGACTCCTCGGCGAGCGGAATGAACACCTGCGGCGGAACGACGCCGTGCTCGGGATCGGTCCAGCGCAGGAGCGCCTCGGCGCCGACGATCGTGCGGTCGCTGATGCGCACCTGCGGCTGGTAGTAGAGCTTGAGCGCGTTGTCCTTGAGGGCACCGCGCAGTGACGTTTCCAGCGTGTGCTGGCGCAAGCGCCGTTCGGCGAGATCGGCATCGAGAAACTGATAGGTGTTGCGGCCGAGCTCCTTCGAGCGGTACATCGCCACATCCGCGTGCTTCATCAGCTCGTCGGGGTCGTCCGAATCGTCGGGGAACACCGAGATGCCGATCGACGAGGTCACGTAGATATCGTGGTCCTCGATGCGGAACGGCTGCGAGATCGCCTCCTGCAGCTTCTGCGCGATCCGTCCGAGCACGTGCGGTTCGTCGAAGTCCTCGACGATCACCATGAACTCGTCGCCGCCGAGGCGTGCAAGGAGATCGGTCTCGCGCAGCGCGTCGGCGAGGGCACGCGTGACGCCCTTCAGCAGCTCGTCGCCGATGCGATGGCCGAGCGTGTCGTTCACGTTCTTGAACCGGTCGAGGTCGATGAAGAGCACGCCGACGCGCCGGCCGCTGCGCCGCGCCTGCGCGATCGCCTGCGTCAGCCGCTCGTGCAGCATCAATCGGTTCGGAAGGCCGGTCAGCGCGTCGCGCGTCGCCATGTACTGCAGGCGCTCTTCCGCCTGGATCCGCGAGCTCACGTCCTGCACGAACGACAGGATCGACACCACCTTGCCGTCGTCGCTCACCAGCGCCGAGTGCCACCACTCGCACCAGATCGTGTTGCCGTCCTTGCGGTAGTTGCGCGTGAGCGACGTCTCGCGCGGCTCGTCGCCGGTGAGCAGGCGATCGATCAGTCCGCTCATCGCCGCGGCGTCCCCTTCGTGCAGCAGCGGGTTGTCGCAGATCGTCTTGCCAAGCATCGCCGCGTCGTCCCAGCCGAAGATCGCCTCGGCCTGCGGTGACCAGCGCACGAGCTTCAAGTCGCGGTCCCATTCGAGCACGGCGAGCGGCGTGTTGCTCATGTGCGACGACAGCATCCAGTTCGCGAGGCGCAGCGCGTCCTGGTTCTTCTTCTGGTCGTGGATGTCGGTGTGCACGGCGTAGATGCCGAGCACGTTGCCGTCGTTGTCGCGGTGCGGCGCGTAGTGGATCGCCTCCCACTGCGTCTCGCCCGACGGCTGCGGCAGCAACATCTCCGTCGACACGATCTCGCCGGCGAGCACGCGCGCGAGCAGGGGCTGCAGCATGGCGAAGCGTGCAGCGCCGCACACCTCGCTCATCGGTCGTCCGGTGAGGTCATTGCGGCTCGATCCCAGCCACTTCTCGTTGTGGCCGTTCAGGAAGCGGTAGCGATATTCGCGGTCGATGTACGACACGCGCGCCGGCACGTTGTCCATGATGAGCCGCAGCTCGCCTTCGGAGGCGCGCAACGCCTCCTGCGCCTGCTTCAGCCCGTGGATGTCGTTCATCAGGACGAACGCGCCATGCACTTCGCCCGATGGACCGGCGTCGGGCACCACGCGAATCGTCATCCAGCGGCGCGCGCCGTTCGCCCCCGGCACCAGGCGGTCGAACGCCGTCGATTCGCCTTCGAGCGCGCGCGACAGCATCGCCTGCGCACTCTGGTAGATCCCCTGCCCGACGATGTCGCGCAATCGCAGGTAGCCGACCTCGTCGACGGTGAGGCCGAAGTACTGCAGGAACGTGCGGTTGACGTAGTGGCAGCGCTCGTCGCGGTCGATATAGGCGACCGGGGCCGGCACGCCGTCCATGATCGCGCGCAGCTGCGATTCGCGCGCGGCCAACGTGTCCTGGGCGAGCTTGAGGTCGGTGATGTCGTGGCCGACGATGTATTCGCCGCGCACCGTGCCGTCGATGTTCAAGTCGGGCACGCAGCGCGCGCGAATCCAGCGCGTGCGCCCGACGACGTCGGTGACCGCACGCTCGTACGTCTGCGCTTCGCCGCGCGAAGCGTCGTCGCGGTCGGGCGTCAACGCCTGCGAGCCTTCGACGCCGAGCACCTCCTCCGGCTTCTTGCCGAGCACCTCGTCACGCGACAGGCCGTACAGGTCGAGGAAGGCCTGGTTCACGAACATGTAGCGGCGATCCGCGTCGAGATAGACGACGGGCTCGGGGATGTTGTCGGTGAAGAGGCGAAGCTGCTTCTCGCGCGCGGCGAGTTCCTGCTCCGTCTGCTTCAGGTCGTGGATGTCGTACTCGGTGCAGTAGAGCCCGCGCACCTTGCCGGTCGAATCGAGGTCGGGCGCCATGCGCCCGTGCATCCAGCGGCGCTGCCCGTTCGCGTTTTGCCCGATGCGCTCGTACTCGACGTGCTCGCCCGCCTGCGCGCGCTTGAGGACCGGCCGCAGGAACGCCGCGACGTCGGACGCCATCACCTCGAACGGCGTCTTGCCGTAGATCTCGTCCTGCGGCTTGCACACCCAGTTGGCGAACGCCTGGTTCACGAACGTGTAGTGCAGGCTCTTGTCGAGGTAGGCGATCGGCCCGGGAATGTTGTCCGCGAACAGACGCAACTGCTGCTGCTGCGACTTCAGCGCGTCGCGGACGCGCACATCGTCCTCGATGTCGTTCCATACGACGAACGCCCCGCCGACGCGCCCGCCCATCTCGCGATCGGGGAAGAGCGTCACGCGCACCCAGCGCAATTCGCCCGACACGCGGCGCTCGCGGCGCTCGTAGGCGACGGTCGCACCCGCGAAGGCGCGCTCGATGTAGCCCTGCATCTCGGTCAATGCGTCGGAGGCGAGGAAGTCGGACAGCGCGTGGCCGATCAGGTCGTCGGCCGGCACGCCGATCCAGTCGGCGAACGGCTTGTTCGCGAAGCGCAGCCGCAGCTGGCGATCGAAATGCAGGATCGGCAGCCCGACGCTGTCGGTCACGAGGCGCAGCCGATGCTCGCGCTGTCCCGCCTCCAGCTCGAGCCGCTTCAGCTGGTCGACGTCGCTGTAGGTCGCGAGGAAACCGCGGATGTGGCCCTGTTGATTGCGGTCGGGGTAGTAGTCGACGCGCATCCAGATCGGCGCGCGGCCCGGCAGCGCGAGCTGCCATTCGTAGCCGGTGCGCTCGCCGCCGAGCGCGGCGTCGATGTAGGCGCGATAGAGCTGATAGCTCTCGCGCCCCATCACTTCGATGATCTCGCGGTTCAGGACCTCGTCGGTGCGCTTGCCGAACCAGTCGAGCAGCGCCTTGTTGACGAAGCGATAGCGCTGGTTGCGGTCGATGTAGGCGACCGGCGTGCCGAGCGCGTTCAGCTTGCGCTGCGACAACGCGAGGAGCGGTCCCCGGTCGGCGTCGTCGCCCACGGTCTGCGGCACCGGGGCGAAATCCAGTCGGCTGATCGATCGGGTCAGGGCCATCCTTGACATGTCATTGCCTGGAACACGGCGCGAAGGCGCGCCGCGCCCCGGCCGGACCATCCCCGACCCGGCGATCTCCCTCGCGCTTGCGCTCGACGACTCGCTTTGCACGCGAAAAAGCAAGGATCGGGCCGGGTCGCCCAGTGAGCCGGCCCGCCGTTCCCCGACGGTTGGACGCGGTTACAATCCGCGTCACCAAAAAACGCCGGGCGGCAGACCCGTGGCGCCGAGGGGCTCGAGGCGCCGAGATGGAGGGAGACGGCCGCGACAGGCAAACGTCCTTCGAGGTCCCATGCCGTCCCACCCGACTGCGAGCCACGCGCGTGCCATCGTCGCCGCGCTCGCCCTGTTCGTTCCCCTCGCCGCACACGCCGCGACCGTGCTGGCCGAACCGCCGGCGCTCCTCGGCGCGCCGATCGACTTCATCCTCTTCGCGCTGACGCTGCTCGGCGTCGCGCTCTTTCACCATCACACGATGAAGGTCGCCCTCACGGGCCTCGTCGTGATCACGATCTTCAAGGTGCTGTTCTCGCCGTTCGCCGAGGGCGCCGGCATCGGCGGACTGATCGCCCATCTCGGGCACGAATGGGTGCTGCTCGTGAACCTGCTCGGGTTGCTGCTCGGCTTCGCGCTGCTGTCGAAGCACTTCGAGGCGAGCCAGGTGCCGGCGTGGCTGCCGAAGCTCCTGCCCGACGATTGGAAGGGCGCGTTCCTGCTGCTCGTCATGATCTTCGTGCTGTCGTCGTTCCTCGACAACATCGCGGCGGCGCTGATCGGGGGCACGATAGCGGGCGTCGTGTTTCGCGGCAAGGTTCACATCGGTTATCTCGCCGCGATCGTCGCCGCCTCGAACGCCGGAGGCTCGGGCAGCGTCGTCGGCGACACGACGACGACGATGATGTGGATCGACGGCGTATCGCCGCTGTCGGTGCTCGAGGCTTACATCGCGGCGTCGATCGCGATGGTGATCTTCGGCGTGCCCGCATCGCTGCAGCAGCAGCGCTATTCGCCGATCACACGCGATCCCGGCGCGTCGGTGCGTATCGACGTCACGCGCGTGTTCATCGTCGCGGCGATCCTCGTGACGGCGATCGTCGTCAACATCGTCGTCAACGTGAAATTCAACGAGATCTCCGACACGTTTCCGTTCATCGGCGCTGCCGTGTGGGTGGCGCTGCTGGCGTGCGTGCCGTTGCGAAAGCCCGACTGGGGTGAATTGCCCGGCGCCTTTCGCGGTTCGATCTTCCTCCTTTCCCTGGTGCTCGCCGCGTCGATGATGCCGGTGCAGAAGCTGCCCGACGCATCGTGGCGCGTGGCGCTCGGGCTCGGGTTCATTTCGGCGGTGTTCGACAACATTCCGTTGACCGCGCTCGCGTTGAAGCAGGGCGGTTACGACTGGGGCTACATCGCGTTCGCGGTCGGGTTCGGCGGCTCGATGATCTGGTTCGGCTCGTCGGCCGGTGTCGCGCTCACCAATCAGTATCCCGACGCGAAGTCGGTGTTCGCATGGCTGCGCGGCGGATGGCACGTGGCGCTTGCGTACGTCGTGGGCTTCGCGCTGATGCTCGCGGTGCATGGGTGGTCACCGGATCCGCCGCACCGTGCCGCGGCGACGACGTCGGCGCTTGCAACGCCGTGCATCGAGGCCGGGCGCGATGGGGTCGACGCGCGAAAATCGGTGTCGACGGTCGTAGGATCAGGCCCACACGGTGATCCGGACCGGGCCGACTCCGTCGCGGCGAGGGTGCGGCTAGCATCGGTATGTCGCGCTTGACCGCGCCGTATCGATGGAGCATGACCTATGAAACGTACACTTCTTGCTGGAGCGCTGCTGATCGCGGGCGCGAGCGTCACCGCGAGCGCCGCCGACCTGACGCTGTACGGGCGACAGGATTTCCGAGGCCGCGAATTGCGTGCGAACGACACGATCGTGAACCTCGAGCACAGCGGCTTCAACGATCGCGCGTCGTCCGCGGTGATTCATGGCGGCGTGTGGCAGCTTTGCGAGAACGCCCGCTTTCGCGGCCGCTGCGTGACGCTCGGCCCGGGCGAGTATCCGACGCTTCGCGCGATGGGGCTCAACAACCGAGTCTCGTCCGCGCGCGAGGTCCGCGACTGGAGCCGCGACAACCGCTGGGGTCGTGAAGGACGTCGCGGCGCGCGTGCCGTGATCTATTCGAATCGCGACTTCCGCGGCGACCGCTTCGTGGTCAACGGCAACTACCTGCCCAATCTCGCGAACAACGGGTTCAACGATCGCGCCCAATCGCTGCGTGTCGAGGGTGGCACGTGGATGTTCTGCAGCGACGCGAACCTGCAGGGCCAATGCCGGACGTTCGCTCCGGGTAGCTACGCCGAGCTGCCCCGCGCGCTGGACGGGCGGTTGTCGTCGGGCCGCCGCGTCGGGTAACGCCCCGTTCGGATAGGTAACCTTCACGCATGCCGATGGTCGACGACATCGCCGGAGTGCGGCGCATCCTCGCGAAGTGCCGCACGCTGGCGGTCGTCGGCCTTTCGGCGCAGTGGTATCGGCCGAGCTACTTCGCCGCCAAGTACATGCAGGACCACGGGTACCGGATCGTTCCGGTGAACCCGCGCTATCACGAGGTGCTCGGGGAGAAGTGCTACGCGAGCCTTCGCGACATACCCGAGCGCGTCGATCTCGTCGATTGCTTCCGCCGCCCGGAGGAGATCCCGGCCATCGCCGACGACGCGATCGCGATCGGCGCCACGGTTTTGTGGATGCAACTCGGCGTCGTGAATCGGGAGGCCGCGAAGCGCGCGAGTGACGCGGGTCTCGACGTCGTCATGGATCGCTGCGTGAAGATCGAGCACGCACGGATTCTCGGCGGCCTCAACTTCGCCGGCGTGAACACCGGCGTCATCTCGGCGCGGCGCGCGATCGCGAACTGAGTCTTCGAAGCGGTAGCATAATGCGCGTCTGCCAAGGCAGGCGCCGGTCCGGCGACTCGGCGACGCGAGCTTCGGCGATTCGCGGAAAATGGGGTGAGCCTCGATTTTTCGCGCGCGAAAATTCGAGTCCGACCCCATTTTCCGCATGGCCGACCACCATTACGGCTTCGACACGCTGTGCCTGCACGCCGGCCAGATTCCGGACGCGCAAACGGGCTCGCGCGCGCTGCCGATCTACCAGACGACGTCGTTCGTCTTCGACAGCGCCGACCAGGCCGCCTCGCTCTTCAACCTGCAGACGTTCGGCAACGTCTATTCGCGCATTTCGAATCCGACGGTCGCCGCGCTCGAGGAGCGCGTCGCCGCACTCGAAGGCGGACGCGCGGCGCTCGCCGCGGCGAGCGGCATGGCGGCGCAAATGCTCGCGTTTCTCACGCTCGCCCAAGCCGGCGATCATATCGTCGCGGCGCGCTCACTGTATGGCGGCTCGTATTCGCAGCTCGCCGTCACGTTCGCGCAATTCGGCATCGATGCGACGTTTGTCGACGCCGCCGACCCCGATAACTTCCTGCGCGCGCTGAAGCCGACGACCAAGTGCGTGTACGCCGAGACGATCGGCAACCCGCGGCTCGACGTCCCCGACATTCGCGCGATCGCCGATATCGCGCACGACGCGGGTGTGCCGCTCGTCATCGACAACACGCTCGCCTCACCGTGGCTTTGCCGGCCCTTCGAGCACGGCGCCGATCTCGTCGTCCATTCGCTGACGAAATACCTGGGCGGCCACGGCACGACGATGGGCGGCGTTCTCGTCGAGTCCGGCAAGTTCGACTGGGGCAACGGCAAGTTCCCGCAGATGACCGAGCCGTCGCGCGGCTATCACGGCGTGATCTTCCACGAGACGTTCGGCGACTTCGGCTTCACGATGAAGGCGCGGATGGAGACGATGCGAACGCTCGGGCCGACGCTCGCGCCGCTGTCCGCATTCCTGATCATGCAAGGCATCGAGACGCTGCATCTGCGGATGCCGCGGCACTGCGAATCGGCGCTCGCCGTCGCGAAGCATCTGCAGGCGCATTCCGCCGTCGCGTGGGTCGACTATCCGTTCCTGCCGACGAGCCCCTCGTACGCGCTCGCGCAGCGCTACCTGCCGCAAGGCGGGGGCGGCATCCTCACGTTCGGCGTGAAGGGCGGCGCGGCGGCCGGCGTGAAGTGCATCGAAGCGGTGCAGTTCCTCTCGCATCTCGCGAACGTCGGCGATGCGAAGACGCTCATCATTCATCCCGCGTCGACGACGCATCGGCAGCTCGACGAGGAGGAGCAGCGCGCCGCGGGCGTATCACCGGAAATGATCCGGCTCTCCGTCGGCCTCGAATCGCTCGACGACATCCTGTGGGACCTCGACCAGGCCCTCGCCCAATCCCAATCGACATGAACCGTTACGCCGCCACCGCGAACAACCGTTATGCCACCATCGCCTGGCCCTGGGCGATCCTGATCCTCGCGGTCGCGCTGGTTGCCCAGCAGCTCCTGCTGCAGTGGCTCGGCGCGCAACCGGCGCTCACCGAAGCGGCGTATCGCGTGTTCGTGATGACGCTCGGCGTCGCCTCGCTTGCGCTGATCCTGCTGCCGCCACGGCGCGCGGCGTACGCACTCGGCTTTCTCGTGTGCGCGGCCCTGATGGGCTGGGCCTTCTGGCTGCAATACGGCGAAGGGCTCGAGCCGTGCCCGCTCTGCATGTTCCAGCGCGTGTGCGTCGTGCTCGTCGGCATCGTGTTCCTGATCGCCGCGGTCCAGAATCCCGGTCGCCGCGGCGCCGCGTTCTACGCGGTGCTCACGCTGATCATCGCGGGCGCGGGCGCGGGCTTCGCGGCGCGGCAGATCTGGCTGCAGGCGCTGCCGAAGGACCAGGTGCCGGCGTGCGGGATGGGCCTGTCGTACATGATGGAGACGTTGCCGTTCACCGCCGTCATCACGAAAGTGCTCGAGGGCAGCGGCGAGTGCGCGGAGAAAGGCTGGGTGTTCCTCGGCTTGTCGATCGCCGGCTGGACGTTCGTGTTCTTCGCGAGCATGATCGTCGCCGCGATCGCGCTCATCCGGCGTCACTGAGGGAATACGCGTCATGATCTTCCGCCAGCTTTTCGATCCGCAATCATCGACGTACTCGTACCTGCTCGGCGACCCGCGCTCGCGCGAAACGGTGCTTATCGATCCGGTGTTCGAGCAGGCGCGCCGCGATGCCGCACTGATCGACGAGCTCGACCTGAAGCTCGTGGCCACCATCGAGACGCACGTGCACGCCGATCACGTCACCGGCGCGTGGTTGCAGAAGCAGCGCTTCGGCAGCGCGATCGTGATCTCCGCCGACAGCGGCGCGGAAGGTGCCGACCGCTACGTCGAGCATGGCGATCGCATCGCGTTCGGCAAGCGCTACCTCGAAGTGCGCGCGACGCCGGGACATACGTCGGGATGCATCACGCTCGTTCTCGATGACGAGAGCCGGGCGTTCACCGGCGACGCGCTGCTCATTCGCGGCAGCGGGCGCACCGACTTCCAGCAGGGTGACCCGCGCGCGCTCTACCGCTCGGTGAGAAGCCAGATCCTGTCGCTTCCGCCGACGTGCCTGCTCTATCCGGGGCACGACTATCGCGGCCTCACCGTCACGAGCGTCGCGGAGGAGCAGCGCTTCAACCCGCGTCTCGGCGGTCAGGCCGGCGAAGGCGACTTCGTCGGCTATATGAACAACCTCGGGCTGCCGCATCCGAAGCTGATGGACGTCGCGGTGCCGGCGAACCTCCGCGTCGGACGCCCGGAAAGCGATGCCGCGCTCGCGCCGCAGCCGACATGGGCGCCGCTCACGTTCACGTTCGCCGGCATCCACGAGATCCAGCCGCACGCGCTCGAGGAATGCGCGTGCAACCCGCAAATCGTCGACGTGCGCGAGCCGGATGAATTCGAAGGGCCGCTCGGACGCATTCCCGGCGCGATGTCGATTCCGCTCGGTCAACTCAATGCGCGTGCGGGCGAGCTCGCCAAGGACCGTCCGGTCGTCACCGTTTGCCGCTCGGGCGCGCGCTCGGCGCAGGCGTCGGTGATGTTGCAGAAGCTCGGGTTCAAGGATGTCGCCAATCTGGCCGGCGGCATGCTGCGTTGGCGCAGCGACGTGCATCCGGTCGAGGGCGCCGGCGCGTAGCGCCGAAAGCGAAGTTCCTTACTACTGCAGCACTTCGTTGCGCCTTCGCATGTGCTCGATCTGCGCCTCGCGCATGCGCTCGAAGCCCTCGGCGAGCCCGCGCTCGAGGATCGTCGCCATCTCGGGCGCCGAGTGCAGGCGCGCGACGAACACGAAATCGGCACCGGCTTCGTAGAGCTGCAACGCACCCGCCGCACGGTTGGCGGTGACGATGACCTTCGCGTGCGGCCAGAGCCTACGCGCGAGCTTCAACAACCGCAGGTTCGTCGTGCCCTTGAGGATCGCATCGGGAATCGTCGAGACGACAAGCTTGGGGTCGTGCACGTCGGCGTGGTGCAGCGTGTCCATGTTCGCGACGTCGCCATAGCGACACGCGATGCCGCGGCGCACGAGCTCCGCGTGCACGTCGGGATTGAAGTCGATGACGAGCAGCCGCTCGAGCATCGGGTGCCGATCCTCCACCGACGCCATCTCGAACTCGTGCACGAGCGCGCTCGCCTCGGTGAAGAACCCGAGCAGCACGACGTCGCGCGGCACTTCGGGCACGCTCGCCTGCGCGGGCTTGTCCTCGATGTCGCGCAGGCCCGCGCGGCGAAGTCCGGCGGTGATCACGCGCTGCAATGGATGGCTGAAGTTGATGAAGTACGTCGAGGCGACCGCGGTGAACGCGAACACGAAGATCAACAGGCTCATCGTCTGCTGGTCGATGTGGTGGAAGCCGAGGCCGATCGCGGCGATCACCATCGCGAATTCGCTCATCTGCGCGAGGTTGATCGCGGGCAGGAGGCTCGCGCGATGGCCGAGCCCGAGCGCGCGCAGGATCGGAAAGACCACGACGAAGCGGCTCGCGACGAGGAAGAGCGAGGCGAGCGCCGCCATGCCGAACAGATGCGCGGTCGGCATGGGAATCTGCATCCCGAGCGCCACGAAGAACAGCGTCACGAAGAAGTCGCGGATGCTGACGACCTTGGCGACGACGTCGAGGTTGTACGGGAACGTCGAGATGCTGATGCCGGCGATCAGCGCGCCCATCTCGCGTGAGAGCCCGGCCGCGCTCGCCGCCGCGCACACCACGAAGCACCACGCGAGCGAGCCGATCAGCACGAGCTCCGGCAGTTTCGCGACCGACCGGAAGAGCGGCGGCAACAGGTACTTGCTGATCAGAAAGGCGGCGCCCACGAGTGCCGCGCCGCCGGCGAGCGACACCAGCACCTTGCCGATTTCGGGGTTCGCGAGATTCGGCTGGATGCCGAGCGCGATGATCGCGAAGATGTCCTGGAAGATCAGCACGCCGAGCGTGATGCGGCCGGGCAGCGTGTCGAGCTCGAACTTGTCGTAGAGCAGCTTGACGACGATCATCGTGCTGCTGAGCGACAGGCACACCGCCAGGTAGAGCGCGCGGAAATCGCCGGCGACGATCGGGAAACCGATCGCCGCGAAGAACCCGAGGCCGAGCACGACGCAAAGCGGCACCTGCAGCGCGCCGGTGACGAGCACCGCGCGCCCGGCGCTCACGAGTTTCCGCAGGTCGAGCTCGAGCCCGATCATGAAGAGCAGCAGGATGAGGCCGATCTCCGCGACCGTCTGGATGTCGCCCTCGTCGCTGATCAGGCCGAGGCCGATGCGCGGCCCGATGACGACGCCGGCGAGGAGGTACGCAAGGAGCAGCGGCTGGCGCAGCCGATGCGCGACGAACGCGAGCGCCGCGGCGACCGCGATGCAAAGGCCGATGCTGGTGAGAAGGTCCGGGCCGTGCATCCTACTTCGGCGCCATGCGGATCGCGCCGTCGAGGCGGATCACCTCGCCGTTCAGCATCGGATTGCCGACGATCTCGCGCACGAGCGACGCGAACTCGGACGGGCGACCAAGGCGCGGCGGGAACGGCACCATCTTGCCGAGCGACGCCTGCAATTCGGGCGTCAGACCCGCGACCATCGGCGTCTCGAAGATGCCCGGCGCGATCGCCATCACGCGAATGCCGAAGCGCGCGAGCTCGCGCGCGATGGGCAATGTCATGCCCGCGACGCCCGCCTTCGACGCGCTGTACGCTGCCTGTCCGATCTGACCGTCGAACGCAGCGACCGACGCGGTGTTCACGATCACGCCGCGCTCGCCATCCTCGTTGGGCGCGTTGTTCGCCATGGCCGCAGCCGCGACACGCAACACGTTGAACGTGCCGACGAGGTTGATCGCAATCGTGCGCACGAAGCCGTCGAGCGTATGCGCGCCTTCGCGACCGACCACCTTCTCGCCGTGCACGATGCCCGCGCAGTTGACGAGCGCGTGCACGCCGCCGAACGTCTGCACCGCGAGTTCGACGCAGCGCGTCGCGTCGGCGTCCTCGCGCACGTCCGTCTGCACGAAGCGCGCCGCGTCGCCAAGCTCGTGCGCGAGCGCATTGCCGTCGCGCACGTTGACGTCCGCCATGACGACGCGTCCTCCGGATTGCACGACCATGCGCGCCGTCGCCGCCCCGAGCCCGGACGCGCCGCCCGTGACGACGAAGACATTGCCTTCGATGCGCATGCGAGCGGGCTCGCGTCAGGCGCCCGCGCGGGCGGGCGCCGTGGTTTTGACCACCGACAGCGCGCTCGCGACGAGCCCGGCGACGTCGGCGATGTTGGCGGGCAGGATGATCGTGTTGTTCACCTTCGCGAGATTGCCGAATTGCGTGATGTACTCCTCGGCGATGCGGAAGTTCACGGCGCCGGGGCCGCCGGGCGCACCGATCGCTTCGGCGACCTGGCGGATCGCCTTGGCGTTCGCTTCGGCGATCGCGAGGATCGCCGCAGCCTGCCCCTGCGCGTTGTTGATCTCCGCCTGCTTCTCGCCTTCCGATTTGGCGATCGCCGCTTCGCGCTGGCCCTGCGCAATGTTGATCTGCTCCTGCCGGCGGCCCTCCGACGTCGCGATCACCGCGCGCTTCTCGCGCTCGGCCGTGATTTGCGCCTGCATCGCGCGCAGGATCTCCGCGGGCGGCGTCAGGTCCTTGATCTCGTAGCGCAGCACCTTGACGCCCCAGTTGGGCGCCGCCGCATCGAGCGCGCTCACGACCGCGGCGTTGATCTGGTCGCGCTCCTCGAACGTGCGGTCGAGCTCCATGCGGCCGATCACGCTGCGCAGCGTCGTCTGCGCGAGCTGCGTGACGGCGAGCACGTAGTTCGTCGAGCCGTACGATGCGAGTCGCGCGTCGGTCACCTGGAAGTACAGGATGCCGTCGACCGTGAGCTGCGTGTTGTCCTTGGTGATGCAGACCTGCGGCGGCACGTCGAGCGGCGTCTCGCGGAGATCGTGCTTGTACGCGACGCGATCGAGGAAGGGGATCACGAAGTTGAGCCCGGGCGAGAGCACCGCGTAGAAGCGCCCGAGCCGCTCGACCACCCACGCGTGCTGCTGCGGCACGACCCGTATCGCCTTGACGATCGTGATCAGGACGACGACGAAGATCGCGAACGCGACGAGCGTAAAGCCAGCCTGCATCATCCCCTCCCCTCGCCGTTCCCGTCGCCGGATCCGCTCACGCGCTCGCGCCGCGGATCCCGATCGGACGGCTCATGTTGTTCCTGTCGTCGAGGACCTGTTCGCGGCCCTCTAAGCGGGTCGTTCTGCGCCGAGCACCAGCGTCGAGCCGCGTGTGGCGACAATGTACATCGTATGCTGGCGCGGTGTCGTGTCGCTCGCCGGCACGGCATCCCAATGCGTGCCGCGGTAGAGCACGCGCGCGCTCCCGTCGGGGCGCCACGTCTCGACGTGAACCGTGCCGCCCACGTCGAGGTCCGGTGCAGCCGGCGGCTCGCCGCGGCGCACGCGCCAGCGATGCGCCGCGATCGTGCCGAGGAACGCGAGAACGCCGGTCGCGAGCCATTGCATCGCCGGCGGCGCGCCGAGGAACGCGACGACGCCGCCGATCGCAAACGCGACGCCGAGCGCGAGCAGATAGAACGTGCCGGTCACGATCTCCGCGCCGGCGAGAACGATCGCCACGATCCACCAAAGCCAGACGTGCTCCATCGCTCGATTGTTTCCGTGCCGGGAAGCCCCAAGCATAAGACATAAATCGGAAGAGCAGCACCGGCGACCTCCCAAGCGAAAAGCCCGAAACGGCCGAGCTGCGCTATAATTTCCGGTTATTTTTCATCAGCTTTCGAGCGCCGGCTGCGGGCCTGCGCCAACGACCCGATGCCGATCTACGAATACCGCTGCACGTCGTGCGGCCACGAGCTCGAGGCGCTGCAGAAGTTGAGCGACGCCCCGCTCACCGAGTGCCCGGCGTGCAAGGGCGCGACGTTGCACAAGAAGGTCTCGGCCGCCGGATTCCAGTTGAAGGGCTCGGGCTGGTACGTCACCGACTTCCGCAACAGCGGCGCGAAGCCGGCCGCCAAGGGCGGGGCGAAGGGCGAAACGAAGGACGCCGACAACGGCGGTGGCGAGGCCAAGCCGGGCGACGCCGGCAAGGCCGAGACGACCACCGAGACGACGAGCACGAAGACCGGCGGGACGACCGAAACCAAGTCGACGACAACGACCGCTTCCGACAAGGGCGGCGCATGACGCGCACGACGAAGGCGCGACGCAGATGAGGCGCTACCTGATCGCAGGCCTGCTCGTGTGGGTGCCGCTCGGCATCACGCTGTGGGTGCTGCACTTCCTGCTGACGTCGCTCGACCAGATCCTGCTGATCCTGCCGGAGGCGGCGCAACCGCGCTCGCTCTTCGGCTTCGATATCCCCGGGCTCGGTGTCGTCGTCGCGTTCGTCATCGTGTTCGGGACGGGCATCATCGCGGCGAATTTCTTCGGCCAGCGGCTGATTCGCGCCTGGGAGCGCGTGCTCGGCCGAGTGCCGTTCGTGAAGTCGATCTATTCGTCGGTCAAACAGGTGAGCGACACGCTGCTCTCCGACAAGGGACAGGCGTTTCGCAAAGCGTTGCTCGTCGAGTTTCCGCGGCCGGGCAGCTGGACGATCGCCTTCCAGACCGGCGTCCCCGCCCCCGCCATCGCGCCATGGCTTTCGGGCGAGCACGTGAGCGTCTACGTGCCCACGACGCCCAACCCGACCGGCGGCTACTTCCTGATGCTGCCTCGCTCGCAGGTGCGCGAACTCGACATGACCGTCGACGAGGCGCTCAAGTACATCATCTCGATGGGGGTCGTCGCGCCTCGTGCACGCGCGCGCGTCGCGCCCGGCGACGCCGGCGCGCTGCCGCTCGCCGCGCCGCAGGCCACGGAAGTCGAGCATTGAGCGGCGCCGGGCCGCGCAATGGTGCGGCGCAATCCCGGCGTTGCCGCCCATCCACAGGAGAATTTTCGTGAAGCGCACCGACTATTGCGGACGCATCGATCGCCGCTACCTCGGGCAGGACGTGACCGTGATGGGCTGGGTGCATCGGCGGCGTGACCATGGCGGCGTCATCTTCATCGACCTGCGCGACCGCGAAGGCATCGTGCAGGTGGTGTGCGATCCCGACCGCGCGGCGACGTTCGAAATCGCCGAGCGATTGCGCAACGAGTACTGCATCGCCGTCACGGGTCGCGTGCGCCCGCGACCCGACGGGACGGTGAACCCCAATCTGCGCTCCGGCGAGATCGAGATCCTCGCAAAGTCGATCGAGATCCTGAACGCGTCGGCGACACCGCCGTTCCAGCTCGACGACGAGAACCTTTCGGAGACGGTGCGCCTCACGCATCGCGTGCTCGACCTGCGGCGTCCGGTCATGCAGCAGAACCTGATGCTGCGCTATCGCGTCGCGACCGCGGCGCGCCGCTACCTCGACGACCACGGTTTCGTCGACATCGAGACGCCGGTGCTCTACAAGTCGACGCCGGAAGGCGCGCGCGAATTTCTCGTGCCGTCGCGCCTCCACCACGGTCAGTTCTACGCGTTGCCGCAGTCGCCGCAGCTCTTCAAGCAGATGCTGATGATCGCGGGCTTCGATCGGTACTACCAGATCGTCAAGTGCTACCGCGACGAGGACACGCGGGCCGATCGCCAGCCGGAATTCACGCAGATCGACATCGAGACGTCGTTCCTCGGCGAGCTCGAGATCCGCGAGCTCATGGAAGGGCTCGTGCGCGCGATGTTCCGCGACGCGATGAACGTCGAGCTGCCGAACCCGTTCCCGGTGATGACCTACGCCGACGCCATGCGCGATTACGGCTCCGACAAGCCTGACTTGCGCGTGCCGCTCAAGCTCACCGAGCTCACCGACGTCATGCGCGGCGTCGACTTCAAGGTGTTCCGCGCGGCGGCCGAGTTGCCCAACGGCCGCGTCGCGGCGCTGCGCGTGCCGAGTGGCGGCACGATGACGCGCAAGGAGCTCGACGACTACGTCGCGCTTGCGCCGACGTACGGCGCGAAGGGGCTCGCGTACATCAAGGTGAACGACGCGACCAAGGCGACCGAGGAAGGCCTGCAATCGCCGATCGTCAAGTTCCTCGCGCCCGACACGCTGCGCACGATCCTCGAGCGCACCGGTGCGACGAACGGCGACGTGATCTTTTTCTGTGCCGATCGCGCGAGCATCGTCAACGACACGCTCGGCGCCTTGCGCGCGCGCATCGGGCACGATCGTGGACTGGTGGAGCGTGGCTGGCGGCCGTTGTGGGTCGTCGATTTTCCGATGTTCGAGCAGGACGAGGCGACGGGTGCGTGGATCGCACGGCATCACCCGTTCACGGCGCCGAAGGACGCGCACGCGGAAAGCTTCGTCACCGAACCCGCGCACGCGCTGGCGAAGGCGTACGACGTCGTCATGAACGGATGGGAGATCGGGGGCGGCTCGGTGCGCATCCACCGGCCCGAGGTGCAGGCGCGCGTGTTCGAGGCGCTCGGCATCGGCGAGGAGGACCAGCGCCGCAAGTTCGGCTTCCTGCTCGATGCGCTGCAGTACGGCGCGCCGCCGCACGGCGGCATCGCGTTCGGCCTCGACCGCATCGCCGCGTTGATGGCCGGCGCGGATTCGATCCGCGACGTCATCGCGTTCCCCAAGACACAGCGTGGACAGGATCTGCTGGTCGACGCGCCGGCGCCGGCGACCGAGCAGCAGTTGCGCGACCTGCACATTCGCGTCCGCGCGTCGGACGCCCACCTCTGACACGTCTCCGACACGGACCACCTCTGACACGTCTCTGACACGTGTCAGAGGTGGCTTTCGGGACCACCTCTGACACGTCTCTGACACGTGTCAGAGGTGG
>DASTIY010000423.1:0-2354 GCA_035717085.1 Casimicrobiaceae bacterium
CCGGCGTTCCATCGCGCGCTCTTCGGCGCGCGCGGCACGCACCGTGTCGTCGTCAACGTCGGCGGCATCGCGAACATCACCGACCTGCGGCCGGACGGCAGCGTGCTCGGCTTCGACACGGGGCCGGGCAACGTGCTGTCCGACCTGTGGTGCGCGCGCAATCGCGGCAGTCCGTTCGACGCGCAGGGCGCGTGGGCGTCGACGGGCAAGGTGAACGCCAAGCTGCTCGACGCGCTGCTCGCCGACCCGTTCTTCGCCGCCGCGCCGCCCAAGAGCACGCACCGCGACACGTTCAACCTGCAGTGGCTCGACGAGCGGCTCGCGGCCGCGCACGTCGACGACGAGGCGGAGAACGTCCAGGCGACGCTGGTCGCACTGACGGCGCGCACGATCGCCGACGCGATTCGCGCCTACGCGGCGGATGCAAGCGAGATTCTCGTGTGCGGCGGCGGCGCGAAGAACGCGACGCTGATGAAGGACCTCGAAGCCGAGCTCGCGCCGCGCAAGGTCGAGACGACCGAGGAATTGGGCGTGCCGGTGGAGCAGGTCGAAGCGCTCGCGTTCGCGTGGCTTGCGCGCGAGGCGCTCGCGGGACGCCCGGGCAACGTGCCCGAGGTCACCGGCGCGAAGGGGCCGCGGGTGCTCGGCGCGATCTACCCGCGCTGAAGACGGGGGAAGAAAGGGGTGGTGCCCCTTTCCTCCGACCCTAAAGCAAAAGGCCCGCGCGCAGCGGGCCCCATGCGTGGAGTTTCGGGACGTCAGGCCGAGAAACTCGACCCGCACCCGCAGGTCGTCTGCGCGTTCGGGTTCTTGATCACGAACTGCGCGCCCTCGAGCCCTTCCTGATAGTCGATCTCGGCGCCGACGAGGTACTGGTAGCTCATGGGGTCGATCAGAAGGGTGACGCCGCCCTTGTTCATGGCGGTGTCGTCCTCGTTGGTGACCTCGTCGAACGTGAAGCCGTACTGGAATCCCGAGCAGCCGCCGCCCGACACGAACACGCGGAGCTTGAGGTCGGGGTTGCCTTCCTCGTCGATCAGCGCCTTGACCTTGGCCGCCGCCGCGTCGGTGAACACCAGCGGGCTCGGCATCTCGTTCATAGCATTCATTTCACGACTCCGTTGATCCGTCGGTCGACATTATCGCCTACGTCGACGGCCGTCAAAAGTTCGACCCGCCACCCGGCGCGGGGGTTTCGATATAGATGGGGGTGCCTGATATGCGTTTCACCCGGCGGCTCAGGGCATCAGCGGCGGCGCCTTCAGGCCCGTCGTCTCCGGGATTCCGAACATCAGGTTCATGTTCTGGATGGCCTGTCCTGCCGCGCCCTTCACGAGGTTGTCCTCGACGGCGAGCACCAGCGCGAGATCGGTGTCCGGCGGCCGGTGCACGGCGATGCGTAGCGTGTTGGAGCCGCGGACGCTCCGCGTATCGGGCAGCGAGCCTGCGGGCATGACGTCGATGAACGGCTCGCCGGCGTAGCGCTTTTCGTACAGCGCCTGCAGGTCGACGTCGCGGTCGCGCAGCGGCGCGTAGAGCGTGGCGAGAATCCCGCGGATGATCGGGGTCAGATGCGGCGTGAACGCGAGCGCGATCGGCTCGCGGCTCGCCCGGTTGAGCCCCTGCACGATCTCAGGCAAGTGCCGATGTCCGGCGATCCCGTAGGCGGCGAAATTGTCGGAGGTTTCGGTGAAGCTGAGCGAGAGCTCGGCCTTGCGGCCCGCACCCGACACGCCCGACTTGCAATCGGCGATCAGGTGCCGGACGTCGACGACGCCCGCTTCGACGAGCGGCAGGAAGCCCAGTTGGACCGTCGTTGGATAGCAGCCCGGGTTGGCGACGATGCGCGCCTTGCGGATCGCGTCGCGATTGATCTCGGGAATGCCGTAGACCGCCTCTTCGAGCAGATCGGGGCACGCGTGCGGCATCTTGTACCAGCGCTCGAACGTCGTCGGGTCGCTCAGCCGGAAGTCCGCCGCGAGATCGACGATGCGTGCACCCGCTGCGAGCAGCTCGCGCGCCTGCGCCATCGCGACGCCGTGCGGCGTCGCGAAGAACACCACGTCGCAGTGCTGCAGATCCGACTGCGCGGGCTCGGTGAACTCGAGATCGTAGTGGCCGCGCAGGCTCGGGAACATTTGCGCGACGCGCGTGCCCGCGTCCTTGCGCGATGTGATCGCGACGACCTCGGCCTGCGGGTGCTGCGCGAGCAGGCGCAACAATTCGACGCCGGTATAACCGGTGCCGCCGACGATGCCGATCCTGATCATGATTTCATTCTAGCAGTGGCTGGAAACGAAAGAGGCCGCATCGCGCGGCCTCGTTGGTTGCTCGAAGGAAGCGGTTATCGCTTC
>DASTIY010000424.1:0-6247 GCA_035717085.1 Casimicrobiaceae bacterium
GGTTTCCGGCACGACGCGTCCGCCGACGCTCGGCGTGATCCGGCAGTTGTTGCGATAGGCGTCGAGGCGGAAGTCGAGGAGGCCCGTCGGCTGCCCGTCGGCGATCGGCGAGCTGGCGGCGAGCGCCGGCAGCAACGGCAGGATCAGGCGGATCGCCGCGTGCAGCCGCGCGAATTCACCGTCACCGGCAAACGGCAGGTTCACGTGCATGCTCTGCAGGTTGGCCCAGCCGTGCGCACGGCAGTCGTAGATGCGGTCGTAGGTACGATAGATCTCGCCGTCCCAAAGCCACGTCTCGCGCACGGGATCCATCCACGGATGCATCGCCGTCGGCATCAGGCGCGCGTCGTACTCGGCGAGCAGCGCGTCGGCGGCGCGGATCTCGTCCTGGAAGCGCGCGATCAACGGCGCCAGCGTCGGCACCGGCGCACGGTTCTTCACCTCGACGACGTGCCGCACGAGCTCGTTCGACCAGCCCATCGGCCCGCGCTCGACGTCCGCCGCCTCGTGACCGGCGAAGCTCGCGAGCAGCCGTTCGGCGATCGGCCGCACGTCGAGCGTGTCGCGGTCGACGATCATGTACTCGAGCTCGATGCCGGCACCCGTGAACGCAGGCATCGGGAGGGCACGCTCGCCCTCCCGCGCGCCGGTCTCCTCCTCGTGCGCGACGCGCGCGGACGCCGAATCTACGTCGTCGTGCGGCGGCGTTCCTGGATCCGTCGCAGGAACACGCCCATCACCTCCCGGTAGAGCGCGTCCTTCAGCACCCCATCCTCGTTGTCCGTGTCGAGATTCGGGTTGTCGTTCACTTCCATGACGTAGCATTGCTGGCCGTCCTGCTTGAGATCGACGCCGTAAAGTCCGTCGCCGATGAGGTTGGCCGCGCGCACCGCCGTGCGCACGACGATCTCGGGAGCTTCCCCGACCGAGAGGGCCTGCGTGGATCCTTCGAGCGTGCGCCCCGGCTCGCGCTTGACGATCTGCCAGTGGCCGGGCGCCATGAAGTACTTGCACACGTACAGCGGACGCCGGTCATAGACGCCGACGCGCCAGTCGAATTTCGTCGGCAGCCACTCCTGCGCGACGACGAGATCGGACTTCGTGAAGAGCCGCTCGCAGACGTCTTTCACCGCGTCGGCGGTCTCGAGCTTCGCCACACCGAGCGAGAACGCGCCGTCGGGCTGCTTCACGATGCACGGCAGCCCGAGTAGCGGCACGATCTGGTCGACGTTGTCGCGGTGGACCATCAGCGTCTTCGGCACCGGCACGCGATGCCGCGACAGCAGCTCGTTCAGGTAGACCTTGTTCGTGCACTTGAGGATCGAGTCCGGATCGTCGACGACGACGAGTCCTTCCTGCGCCGCGCGCCGCGCGAATTGGTACGTGTAGTGATGCACGTTCGTCGTCGCGCGGATGAAGAGCGCGTCGAAGCGTCCCAGCTTCTCGATGTCGTCGCGACCGATGACCGTCGGCCGCATATGCAGCTGGCGTGCCGCGTCGCAGAGCTTCTCGATCGCCTCCGGATTCGAGGGCGGCTGCGGATCGTTCGCGTCGTAGAGGATCGCAATCGCCGGCGTGCCGCTCGTCTTGTCCCTGGTCTTCGGCCGCGCCGTGCGCGACGCGTACTCGCGCGCGGCTTCCGCGATCGCCGGATGCAGCGCCGCATCGACGTCGCTCAAGCCCAGCGTCGTGAGGTCGCGCAGCTGCCAGCGTCCCTGCGGGCGGTCGAAACGCGCGCGCACGAGCGGGATGCGCAGCGCTGCGAAGAGTTGCTGCGCGAGGTTGTCGTTGCGCTTGTGCGGATCGCGCCCGAAGAACGCGTCGAGCGTGAACGGGGTCGCCTCGTGTTGCGCGAGCGCGCGCTGGAGTTGCTCGCCGAAGCTCGGCGGCAGCAGTCGGTCGAGCGGCTCGGGCGATTGCAGGTCGCCGAGCGTCTTTACTTCGGGCACCGGTCGATGGCCGCGCGCCTCGGCGAGCAGCGACACGTAGTAGCCGCGACCCTGGTAGCGCTCGGTGCGGCACAGATTCAGAACGCGCGCCGAGTGGTTCTCGCTGTATGCGGGATCGGTGAGGTAGTCGCGCGCGGTGACGACGCGCATGCCCTCGATGTCGAACGGCCAGTCGCGTGGATGATTGACGACGACGAGAATGCCCATGCGTTTCAGTTCTGTGCGGTTCGCCATCGCTCGCGCTCGGCGCGCGGCTTCGGATGAATGACCAGCAGGTTCGCGTCGTGCGTGACGATGCCGAGCAGGATCGCGGCGACGACGCGGTCGACGTCGATCCAGTATTCGTGCGACGGCCCCCAGGGATTCGGCTGGTAGGGATCGACGACCATGACGCGGCGCAGCGGCGCATCCCAGCCGGCGATCACGACGAAGTGACCGACCGGATGCCCGCGGATATCGTCGGGCGTGCCGTCCGCGAGCTCGCGCTCGGAGCGATAGAGATACGTCGACGACAGCCCGGTCAGGATCGGAAGGCGCCGATCGAGGATGCGGCGGATCAGGTGCTCGGAAAGGTTGGCGAAGCGCAGACGTCCGCCGCGCTCGAGGAATTCGAGGTAGCCGTCGATCGCGTGCTGCCCCCGGCGCTCGTCCTTCGCCGCGCGTTGCTTCCGCAGGCGGTCGGCGACATCAACGGCCGGCGAGGTAAACCACGTCGGGTCGAACACCGTGAGGTTGTACGTGTAGATCCTCGCGGCGTAGCCGTTGCGCAGCGCGTCGCACGCGAGATACACCGCGTACGTTCCGCCGTGCTCGAGACGCCACATGCGCTCGATCACGTCGTCGAGCGACTGCTCGTCGGCGAAGAAGCTGTAGATCGCGTGCAGGCACGTCGGCCCGCAGGTCGTCTCGTCCGGCTGCGGGAGCGTCGTCACCGGAAGGCGAAACGAATGCCGGCGCGACGTGGCGCCCGGAGGATCGGGGCTCCGGTCGTTCGATTGGCGCGTCAGCAGTGCGACATTCCGGCCAAGCTGCAAGGGAAAGGAGGGCGGGCCGCGAAGCCGCGCACGTCGTCGGGGGTGCCGAATGCCACTATTGCCGCAATGGCGATCCGCGGGATCCGGCCGCGCGCTGAAAACGGTGTACGCATCGGTCCGACGTCTTTCCGAGGCGACTGGGGACCGGGGCGTGTCGGTCATAATCCGGTCCATGGTTCATTCGGTCCAGGTCCTCACGCAGCGCATGCTGATCGCATTTTTCGCGGCGTTTTTCGCCCTGCTCGCCGGGCCGCTCCTCACGCTCGCGTCGGGTCACGTGCCGCTGCGCGGCGATTGGCGCAACGCGACGCATCGCCCGGTCGGGCTCGCGCCCGATCCGCGTCTTCATCCCGAGGCGATCGTGCAGGTGTACGCGAGCCGCACGTTCGGGTGGCGCGGCGCGTTCGCGGTGCACACCTGGGTCGCGGCGAAGCCCGCGCACGCCGAGCAGTACACGCGCTACGAAGTGATCGGCTGGCGCGCACGCTTCGGCGGCTCGCCGTTGTCGATCTCCGACGCGGTGGCGCCCGATGCCGAGTGGTACGGCGCCGCGCCGTATCTGGTTCGTGACGTTCGCGGCGCCGAGGCGGACGCGATCGTCGCCAAGCTCGATGCGGTCGCGAAGCGCTACCCGTACGAGACGTATCGCGCGTGGCCGGGGCCGAACAGCAACACGTTCGTCGCGTGGCTCGGCCGCGAAATTCCGCAACTCGAAGTGGCGCTGCCCGCGACCGCGATCGGCAAGGACTACCTGCCGCTCGGCGATTTCGTCGCGCCCGCGCCGAGCGGTACCGGCTACCAGGTTTCGCTCGGCGGGCTGCTCGGCGTGACGCTCGCACGCGACGAGGGGGTCGAGCTGAACCTGTTCGGGCTCGTCGCGGGCATCGACTTCCGGCAACCAGCGCTGAAGATTCCCGGCATCGGCCGCGTCCCCGGCGAAAAATAGGATCGGACTCCACTTCCACAAGACGTGGTGACCGACCCTATTTTTCACTCTGGCAAGTCGAGCCTGAACCTGCCTTTCTGGCTACGACTGCAGCTTGCGCCCGTCGCCGCGTTGCACCGCCTTTCGCGACGCCACCCAGGTGCGCCGCAGGTGGCGAAGCATCGGATACGCGAGCGCGAGAATCGTGAGCGCCATGAACGTCCCGCTGATCGGGCGCGTGAAGAAGATCGTCCAGTCGTTCTGGTAGGCGATCATGCTCGTCATGAACGAGGTCTCGGCGATCGGTCCGAGGATCGCGCCGAGCACCATCGGCGCGACGGGAAAGCGGTAGCGCTCGAACAGATAACCGACGACGCCGAAGATCACGATCATCCACAAATCGGTGAGGCTGTTGCGCGCGCTGTACGCGCCGACGAAGCAGAACAGCGCCACGAACGCCGACGTCACCGCCTCGGGTAGCTCCAATACGCGGATCAGCCCCTTGATCGCAAAGTAACCGAGCAGGCACATGCCGACGACCGCGGCGAACATCGACGCGAAGATCGTGTAGACCATCTGCGCCTCGGTCTGGAAGATCTGCGGGCCGGGCTGCACCCCGTGCAGCAGGAACGCGCCGAGAATCACTGCCGTCGCGCCGCTGCCGGGAATGCCGAGTGCGAGCAGCGGCACCATGTGGCCGCCCACCGTCGCCGTCGATGCGACCTGCGGCGCGACGATGCCTTCGGGAATGCCGGTGCCGAGCGCTTCGCGCCGCTTGCCGTACTGGTTCTCGATGCCGTACGCGACGAACGAGCCGACCGTCGCGCCCGCACCGGGGACGATGCCGCAGATGATGCCGATCAACGAGCTGCGGCCGATCGTCGGGCGCAGGTTCCAGACCTCGCTCCAGCGCGGCAGCCGCGTCTTCACCTTCTCGCCCGACGCCATCGTCGGCGACGCGAAGCCCATTTCCATGCGCGACAGCACTTCACCGAGGCCGTACGCGCCGACCATCACCGTCAGGTACTCGATGCCGTCCTTGAGGATCGGCACGTGGAACGTGAAGCGATCGATGCCGTACGTGTCGTCGACGCCGACGGTCGCGAGCATGAGCCCGATGCAAAGGCTGATCAGCGCCTTCGCCAGCGACGCGCCGCCGAGCGCGACGACGCCGGATAGTCCCAACAGCACGACCGCGAAGTATTCCGGCGAATCGAAGCGCAGCGCGAAGCGTGCGAACGGCACCGCGAGCACCACCGCCGACACACACGTGATGAGGCCGCCCCAGAACGCCGCGAGCAACGTCCATCCGAGCGCCTGTGCCGGCTGCCCCTGCCGCGCCATCGGATAGCCGTCCCAGAGCAGCGGCACGTCGAGCGGCTCGCCGGGAATGCGAAAGAGGATCGACGTGAACGCGCCGCCGTACGTGCCCGACAGGTACATCGCGGTCAGCAATATGATCGACGGCGTGACGCTCATCCCGTATGTGAACGGCAACGCCAGCACGACGCCCATCACGAGCGTGAGCCCCGGCAGCACGGCGACGAACATCCCGACGACGAGTCCGACGACGAGCGCGAGCCCGTTCGCCGCGGTCAGCAGATGCAGGAAGCCCAGCGACAGCTGATGCAGCGTCTCGGCCACGGTTTCGTCAGTCGCGAAGCGAGCGTGGGGGGATCTTCATCCCGTCAGCGAATGCCGAGCATCGCGAGCAGCCACACCGAGAACGTGCGGAACGGCCCGATGCCGAGGGGCAGCGACACGTACACGATCTTCATGAAGACGAACACGAAGACGAGGCTGCCGACGATGCTGGCGAGCGCCACCACGCGCGTACGGTAGTAGCGGCCGGCGACCATGAAGAAGCCGAGGAAGAGCGCGGTCGTGACGAAGAAGCCGAGCACGTCGAGCAGCAGCACGTACGCGATCGTGAGTCCGATGCCGACGGCGAGCCGCCACGGGTAACGCGCTTCGGGCTCGCGCGTTTCGACCGATTCATCGACCTCGCTATGCGCAGGCGGATCGGCGACCGTGTCCGTCGCGTTCGAAACCTCCACGCCGACGCCGCGCGCGAACACGACGCGGCGCACGACTTCGTACGCGCACACGATCATCAGCAGCACGAGCACCGCGCGCGGCCAGAAGTCCGGACCGAGCTGGCCCGGCCGCGCTGCGGCGGCGAACGTTCCCGCGTCGTGAAACAAATACGCGGCGCCGACGAAGAGCGCCGCGTAGGGCCAGGTGGCCTTCAGCCGCTCGAGCATCGGCCCGGCCGCGCCCGCGTCACGGCTTCTTCACCATCGAGTCCTTCATCTCCTGCACCTGCGCGGCGAGAAAGC
>DASTIY010000425.1:0-3984 GCA_035717085.1 Casimicrobiaceae bacterium
GCGATGCATTCGCGCACCACGATCCTCGCGTGGCGCGCCGGCGGCACGTTGGCGAGCGCGGAAACGACGATCGGCACGTTGCCGAACGGGTCGATGACGAGCAACAACAGGATCGTCGCTGAGAAGAGCTCGGCGAGCGGCATCGACGCTGCCCCTACTCGCCCAGCGCCACGCCTTCACGTCGTGGATCGGCGCCGCCGATCCACCGATCACCGCGCCGGACGATCGTCTGCGCACCGCTGGTCTCGGGCACGATGCGCACGTCGTGACCGAGCGCGCGCAGCTTGGGCGCCAGCGCGACGACATTCGTCTGCGCTTCGAGCTCGGTCGGGCCGTTCATGCTGCCGAAGTTCGGTAGCGCCGCGGCCGCCTGGGGATCCATGTTCCAGTCGACGATCGCGACGAGGTTCTTGACGACGTAGTCGATGATCGCGCCGCCGCCCGGCGACCCGGTGACGATCGCGACGCGGCCCGCCTGGTCGTAGCCGATCGTCGGCGCCATCGTCGAGCGCGGGCGCTTGCCGCCTTCGACGCGATTGGCAACCGGCTTGCCCTGCTCGACGGGCACGAACGAGAAATCGGTGAGCTCGTTGTTGAGCAGGAAGCCGCTCGCCGTCATCAGCCGGCTGCCGAAGCCGGCTTCGATCGTCGTCGTCATCGATACGGCGTTGCCGTCGGCGTCGACGATCGATACCTGCGACGTCGACACGAACTCGGCGGAGCGATCCGCGCCCCATGGCATCGACAAGGCGAGCGGGCGCGCACGTGCGGGATCGCCGGCCGGCGCCACACCGAGCGTTCGCAGCGGAGACACGAGCTTCGAGCGCGCGCGCAAGTACGCGTCGTCGAGCAGGCCCGCAGGGACGTCGAAGAACGTCGGATCGGCAATGTAGACGTTGCGGTCGGCGTAGGCGAGCCGCTCGGCTTCGCTGACGAAATGCACGCTCCAGAACGACGCGGCGCCCATCGCGCCGATGTCGTACGGCGCGAGGATCGCCAGCGTCTGCAGCACGCCGATGCCTCCCGACGACGGCGGGGGCATGCCGCAGATGCGGAAACGCCGGTACGCGCCGCACACCGGCTCGCGTACGACGACGCGATAGCGCCGCAAGTCCTGCACCGTCATGTCGCCCGGATGCACGCCCGCGCCGCGTACGGTGCGCACGATGTCCTCGGCGATCGCGCCCGTGTAGAACGCATCGGCGCCTTCGTCGGCGAGCGTGCGCAGCGTTGCCGCGTAGGCAGGATTGCGCAACAGCGTCCCGACGGGCTTGGCGACGCGATCCGCGCCGAGGAAATAGTCGCGGGCACGCGCTTGCGGCCAGCGCGTGTGCGCGGCGATCTCCGAATGAAGACGCGGCGAAATCGGGAAGCCGCGCGCCGCGAGCTCGATCGCGTCGTCGAACAGTCGCGACCAGCGCAATCGTCCATGCCGGCGGTGGACGAGGTCGAGCAGCGCGACGGTGCCCGGTACGCCGACGGAGCGGCCGCCGACGACGGCGTCGCCGAAGCGCAACGGCTTCCCGTGCGCGTCCAGAAAACGATCCGACTTTGCTGCGAGCGGCGCGGTCTCGCGACCGTCGTACGCGATCAGCTTGCGCGCCTTCGCGTCGTGATAGAGCAGGAACGCACCCCCGCCCAATCCCGACGACTGCGGCTCGACGAGGCCCAGCACGAGTTGCGCCGCAATGGCGGCGTCGGCGGCGTTGCCGCCCGCCTTCAGGACCGCGACGCCCGCGCGCGTCGCAAGCGGATTAGCGGTGGCGACCAGGAAGCGGCGCGCGGTGACCGGGGCTTTGTCGATCCAACCCGACGGCCGCTCGGGCGCGACCGGCGTCGCGTCCTGCGCGCAGGCGAGCGCGGTGCCGCACGCGAGCGCCAGCGCGAGCGCGGCACGCAGCGTGCGTGAGGCGCTCAACGATCGGGCGGCGCGGGCGTCGGATCGTGATCGCTGATCTGCGCGCGGTCCTTGAGCGACAGGGCGCCTTCCTGATGCGCGCAGTTCGCGCAGCAGAAGAAGCGCCCGCTCACCTCCATCCCGTGCCCGATGATGCGGCAGCCGCAGTGCTCGCACGCCGGCGCGAGCGCGTAGATCGCGCATTCGAACGAGTCGAACACGTGCGTGGCGCCCATCATCGTCACCGTGAAGGACTTGTCGTAGTCGTTGCCGCAGGTTTCGCATCGGGCCATCGGGAACCTCGCGTCGAAGAGGAATGCCGCGCGGGCGCGCACGCGCCGATCATACGCCGCGAAAACGAAGGGCAGCGAGCGGCCCCGCCGCCCCTCGTCGACGTCAACGCCAGGAGGGCGCTATTTCGCCGGCGCGCTCGCCGGTGCCGCGGGCGTCGTCACGCTGATGGGTGCCGAAACGCTCGCCGTGTGGCGCTCGCCCCACTGGATCGCGAGCAGCGGCACGATCAGGAGCGCGACGATGTTGATGATCTTGATCAGCGGATTGACGGCAGGCCCCGCGGTGTCCTTGTACGGGTCGCCGACCGTGTCGCCGGTGACCGCGGCCTTGTGGGCGTCGGACCCCTTGCCCCCGAAGTTGCCGTCCTCGATGTACTTCTTCGCGTTGTCCCAGGCGCCGCCGCCCGTCGTCATCGAGATCGCGACGAAGAGACCGGTGACGATCGTGCCCATCAGGAGACCGCCGAGCGCCTGCGGGCCGAGCACGAGCCCGACGACCACCGGCACCAGCACCGGCAACAGCGACGGGATGATCATTTCGCGAATCGCGGCGCGCGTCAGCATGTCGACAGCCACGCCGTATTCGGGTTTCGCCGTGCCCTCCATGATGCCCTTGATCTCGCGGAACTGGCGGCGCACTTCGATGACGACGGCGCCCGCCGCGCGGCCGACGGCCTCCATCGCCATCGCGGCGAACAGGTACGGAATCAACCCGCCGAGGAAGAGCCCGATGATCACCATGTGGTTCGACAGGTCGAACGACACGCTGATGCGCGAGGTCTCGAGCGCGTGCGTGTAGTCGGCGAAGAGCACGAGCGCGGCGAGGCCCGCCGAGCCGATCGCGTAGCCCTTCGTCACCGCCTTCGTCGTGTTGCCGACGGCGTCGAGCGGGTCGGTGATGCTGCGCACCGAGTCGGGCAGCTCCGCCATTTCGGCGATGCCGCCGGCGTTGTCGGTGATGGGACCGTACGCGTCGAGCGCGACGATGATGCCCGTCATCGACAGCATTGCCGTTGCCGCGATCGCGATCCCGTAGAGGCCGGCGAACCAGTACGAGACCAGGATCGCGAGGCACACCGCGATCACCGGCCACGCGGTCGCCTTCATCGACACGCCGAGACCGGCGATGATGTTCGTCGCGTGTCCCGTCGTCGACGCGGACGCCACGTGCCTCACCGGCTTGAACTCGGTGCCCGTGTAGTACTCGGTGATCACGACCATCGCCGCCGTCAGCACGAGGCCGACGACCGCCGCGCCGAAGATGCGAGCCGGCGTCAGCGTGGGGTCGATCGTCGCGATGCCGGGCATCATCCACTGCGTAATGAACCAGAAGCCGATCGCCGAGATCACGCCGGCGACGATCAGGCCCCGGTAGAGCGCGTTCATGATCTTGCCGCCGGGCGAGGCCTTCACGAAGTAGCAGCCGACGATCGACGCGAGGATCGAGAAGCCGCCGAGCACGAGCGGATACGTCACCGCCGCGGTTGCCATCGTCGGCAGCAGCAGCGCGCCGAGCAGCATCGTCGCGACGATCGTCACCGCGTACGTTTCGAACAGGTCCGCTGCCATGCCGGCGCAGTCGCCGACGTTGTCGCCGACGTTGTCCGCGATGACCGCGGGATTGCGCGGATCGTCTTCGGGAATGCCAGCCTCGACCTTGCCGACGAGGTCGGCGCCGACGTCGGCGCCCTTGGTGAAGATGCCGCCGCCCAGACGGGCGAAGATCGAGATCAGCGAACCGCCGAACGCGAGCCCGACGAGCGGCTGGATCACGCCGTGCAGGCCTTCGTTCTC
>DASTIY010000426.1:0-17447 GCA_035717085.1 Casimicrobiaceae bacterium
GGCGTCCAGCGCCCGGGCGAGCCGCGCGCTGTCCACCGACTGCACCCAGTCGAAGAGGGCTGCGGCGACGGCGGCCTTGTTGGTCTGGAGGTGGCCGACCAGGTGCCATTCCATGTCGGTGCCCGGCGGGACCATGCCGGCCAGCGCGACTGCCTTGTCCCGCGCCTCCTGCACGTAGTTCTCGCCGATCGCCGGGCGCTCCCCGGGGCGCTCGGCGCGCCAGGCGGCGACGAGTTCTGCGACGGCGGTCACAGGTTGGCGCTTGGCCACCGCGACCAGCCGCGGCGATGGCCGCTGCGACGCCCGCGCTGCGTTGTCGAGCGACTGCAGGACGGTGGGCAGGGCGCTGTGCGGGGGCGTTTGCATTGTGCCTATACTGCCAAGGCGCATGCGTGGGGGGAACCGGAACGATGGACATCGCCGAGCTGCTGGCATTCTCGGTCAAGAACAAGGCCTCCGACCTGCACCTGTCGGCCGGCCTGCCGCCCATGATCCGCGTCCATGGCGACATCCGGCGCATCAACCTGCCGCCGATGGAGCACGAGGACGTGCACGCGATGGTGTACGACATCATGAGCGATGCGCAGCGCAAGATGTACGAGGAATTCCTCGAGTGCGACTTCAGCTTTGCGGTGCCGAACCTCGCGCGCTTCCGCGTCAACGCGTTCAACCAGCAACGCGGCGCCGCCGCGGCGTTTCGCACGATTCCCTCGAAGGTGCTGTCGCTCGAGGAGCTGAACGCGCCGAAGGTTTTCGCCGGCCTCACCGAGCGCCCGCGCGGGCTGATCCTCGTCACCGGTCCCACCGGGTCGGGAAAGTCGACGACGCTCGCGGCGATGGTCAATCACGTGAACGAGAACGAGTTCGGGCACATCCTCACGATCGAGGATCCGATCGAGTTCCTGCACGAATCGAAGAAGTGCCTCATCAACCAGCGCGAGCTCGGGCCGCACACGCTGTCGTTCCCGAACGCGCTGCGCGCGGCGTTGCGCGAGGATCCCGACTACATCCTCGTCGGCGAAATGCGCGACCTCGAGACGATCCGGCTCGCGATGACGGCCGCCGAGACCGGCCACCTGGTGTTCGCGACGCTGCATACGAGCTCGGCGGCGAAGACCGTCGACCGGATCATCGACGTGTTCCCCGCGGCGGAGAAGGACATGGTGCGCGCGATGCTGTCCGAATCGCTCGTCGCCGTGATCTCGCAGACGCTGATCAAGACCAAGGACGGGCAGGGGCGCGTCGCCGCGCACGAGATCATGATCGGCACGCCGGCGATCCGCAACCTGATCCGCGAGAACAAGGTCGCGCAGATGTACTCGTCGATCCAGACGGGACAATCGATCGGCATGCAGACGCTCGACCAGTGCCTGATCGACCTCGTGCGCCGCAACGTGATCTCGCCTGCCGACGCGCGCCTGCGCGCGGTCAACAAGGAAACGTTCGGCGCCGCGTAAGCGCGCCGCGAAGACGCCGGAGAACGACGATGGAACGCGAAAAAGCCACACGCTTCATCCACGAGCTGCTCGAGCTGCTGGTGAAGGAAAGGGGGTCCGACCTCTTCATCACGGCGTCGTTTCCGCCCGCGATCAAGGTCGATGGCAAGATCCGCCCCGTGTCGAAATCGGCGCTGTCGCCGCAGCACACGATCGAGCTCGTGCGCAGCGTGATGAACGACAAGCAGGCCGCCGAGTTCGAGTCGACGAAGGAATGCAACTTCGCGATCAGCCCGCCCGGCGTCGGCCGCTTTCGCGTCAACGCGTTCGTGCAGCAGGCGCGCGTGGGCATGGTGCTGCGAACGATCACCACCGACATCCCGAAGTTCGACGAGCTCGGCCTGCCGACGGTGCTGAAGGACATCATCATGAGCAAGCGCGGCATCATGATGTTCGTCGGCGCGACGGGCGCCGGCAAGTCGACGTCGATGGCGTCGCTGCTGGGCTATCGCAACGAGAACAGCTTCGGCCACATCGTGACGATCGAGGATCCGATCGAGTTCGTGCACGAGCACAGGAACTGCATCGTCACGCAGCGCGAGGTGGGTGTCGATACCGACAGCTGGGACATCGCGCTGCGCAACTCGATGCGGCAGGCACCCGACGTCATCATGATCGGCGAAGTGCGCGAGCGCGCGACGATGGACTACGCGATCGCGTTCGCGGAAACCGGCCACCTGCTGCTCGCGACGCTGCACGCGAACAGCACGAACCAGGCGCTGGACCGCATCATCAACTTCTTCCCCGAGGAGCGGCGGGCGCAGTTGCTGATGGACCTGTCGCTCAACGTGCGCGCGTTCGTCGCACAGCGCCTGATCCCGCGTCGCGACGGCAAGGGTCGCGTGCCGGCGGTCGAGATCATGCTGAATTCGCCGCTCGTGTCCGACCTGATCTTCAAGGGCGACATCGGCGGCATCAAGGACCTGATGAAGAAGTCGCGCGAACTCGGCATGCAGACGTTCGACCAGTCGCTTTTCGACCTCTACGAAGCGGGCCTCATCACCTACGAGGACGCGCTGCGCAACGCCGACTCGCTCAACGACCTGCGGCTCGACATCAAGCTCAAGGGCAAGGAAGCGAAGAACCGCAACATGTTCTCGGGCATCGGCAACCTGGACATCGTGCCCGAGGCCAATCCCTAGCGCGGTATCGGAGGTGTAATTCCGGTGCCGGAGGTGCGATTGTTCGTGCCAGAATGGTGCGATCGATCGACCTCCAACACCGGAATAGCCGCACCTCCGACACCGCGCAATGGACGTCTCACCCACCGAGATCAAGCTGCACCAGGCCTCGCGCGTCCTCGAGGTCCACTTCACGAACGGGCGCGCGTTCCGGCTGCCGTACGAACTGCTGCGCGTGTACTCGCCGTCGGCCGAGGTGCGCGGGCACGGTCCCGGCGAGGAGGTGCTGCAGACCGGCAAGCGCGACGTGACGATCGCGTCGGTCGAGCAAGTCGGGCACTACGCGATCCGGCCGACGTTCTCCGACGGCCACAATACCGGCATCTACTCGTGGGATTACCTGTACGACCTCGGTGCGCGGCAGGACGAGTTGTGGAAGCGCTACCTCGATCAGCTCGCGGCGGCGGGCGCGAGCCGGGACCCATGAGGGACCAGGATTCAGGATCCAGGGGTGAGTAAGCAGCGACCCGATGCGTACACCTCCACCCATCCCTGGTTCCTGAATCCTGGCCCCTGGCCCCTGATGGAAACCACCGACTTCGGCTACCAGCGCGTCAGCCCCGACGAGAAGACGCGGCGCGTGCGCGGCGTGTTCGATTCCGTCGCGCGCCGCTACGACGTGATGAACGACCTGATGTCGTTCGGGCTGCATCGCGGCTGGAAGCGGTTCACGCTCGAAGTTTCCGGCGTTCGCGCCGGCCAGCGCGTGCTCGACCTCGCCGGCGGCACCGGCGATCTCGCGAAGCTTTTCGCGCAGCGCGTCGGTACGCGCGGCAGCGTCGTCCACACCGACGTCAACGCGGCAATGCTCGAGGCCGGGCGCGATCGGCTGCTCGACGAGGGCTTCATGCTGCCGACGGTGCAATGCAACGCGGAAGCGCTGCCGTTTCACGACCACGCGTTCGACTGCGTCACGATCGGCTTCGGTCTTCGCAACGTCACACGGAAGGACCGCGCGCTCGAAGAGATGGCGCGCGTGCTCGTCCCCGGCGGCGTCGCGCTCGTGCTCGAGTTCTCGCGCGTGAAGGCGCCGCTCGCGCCGCTCTACGACTGGTACAGCTTCACGATGCTCCCGCTGCTCGGGCGGCTCGTCGTGAACGACGCGGCCAGTTACCGCTATCTCGCCGAATCGATCCGCGTGCATCCCGACCAGCAGTCGCTCGCCGCGCTGATGGAACGATCGGGGTTCGATCGCGTCGATTACTACAACCTCGCCGCCGGTGTCGTCGCCCTGCACGTCGGGCGCGTCTATTGAACGCGTTTCGCTCATCGGGGTTTCCCGGATTGACAGCACCCCGTGCAGACCGCATATAGGCGCCGGGCCGGGCGTATTCGCCAAAGGCCGCCACCTTTTCCCGGAGGAATGAAGTGAAACGACTGCTCGTAATCGCCCTTGCCGCCACGGCCACCTTCGCCATGGTGCAGGCCGACGTGGCCGACGCCGCGCGAATCGGCGGCGGCCGCAGCTTCGGCATGCAGCGAAGCATCGTTCCCCCCGCGCCCCGCGCGACGCCGCCCGCCGGCGCGATCAACGGCCCCGCCGCCAACCCCGTGATGCCGGCGAAGCCCGGCGTGTCCGCGGCGCAACCGGCGCAAGGGGCCGCCGCCGCAGGCGCCGCGGCGCAGCGCTCGGGCATGTCGCGCTGGATGGGTCCGATCGCCGGTCTCGCCGCCGGCCTCGGCCTCGCAGCGCTCTTCTCGCATCTCGGCTTGTCCGAAGGCCTCGGCAGCCTGCTGCTGCTCGGCGTGCTGGTCTTCGCCGTGATCGCGCTCGTGCGCGCATTCGCGGCGCGACGCTCGCCGGCGCCGCAATACGCGGGTGGTGCCGCGCGCACGCCGTTCGAAACGCGGCGCGAGCCGTCGATCGAAAGCGGCTGGGGGACCGGCAACGTGCCGACGACGAACGCCGCCGGTCCGTATCCGCAAGGGTTCGACCCGGCGCCGTTCCTCGCGCAGGCGAAGCAGCAGTTTCGACGGCTGCAGGCCGCGTACGACCGCGGTGATCGCGCCTTGCTCGCCGACGTGACCACGCCCGACATGCAGGCCGAATTGATGCGCGATCTCGATGCACGACGCACTGTCGCGCCGACCGATGTGATCACGCTCGATGCGGATATCGTCGAGGTCGTGCAGGAAGGCGATCGCTATGTCGCAACGGTCCGCTATCACGGGACGCTGCGCGAGGACGGCAATCCTGCGCAGCCGTTCGAGGAGTTGTGGCACCTCGTGAAGCCCGTCGACGGTTCGGCCGGCTGGCTGCTCGCGGGAATCCAGCAATACGCCTAGCCGCGACCGCGTCGTGGCTTTGTCCACCGGCCCGCTGAACCGCCTGCTCGAGCGCGAGCGCTGGGCGCGCGAGCGCCTCGCCGCTTCCGCCGGACGCACGTTCCTGTTTCGCGTCGGTCCGATGACGAGCGTTCATCGCATCGGGCCGCGCGGCCTCCTCGAATCGATTCCGCTGTCGGGTGCCACACCCGACCTCACGCTCGCGTTGTCGCCGTTCGACGTGGCCGCGTTCCTCGCCGATCCCCGGCGCTTCGACGAGCTCGTCTCGCAGCGAGGCGATCCCGTCCTCGGCGCGACGCTCGCGGAACTTGCCGCGACGCTGCCTTGGTTCGTCGAGCAGTCGTTCGCGCGCGCGTTCGGTCCGATCGCCGGTCAGCGCATCGCGAATGCGGGCCGGCGACTTCTCGCGTTTCCCGAATACGCGGCGCGGCGCGTGGCCGCGAACGTCGGCGGCTATGCGCGCGACGAGGTGCGTGTGCTCGCGCATCCCGCCGACCTGCGCACGCTCGGCGAGGAGACTGCATTCCTCGACGCGCGCATCGACGCGCTCGCGCGTCGCATTGCGGCCGTCGACGCGAGAATGAGCAGTCCGCGCGGCTGACGCCGCCGCGCGAGCGTTCCCGGCCGCGCGACGGCGCGCGCAGCGGCGAGCCGTACAATCGCCCGCATGATGCGCCTCGGCCGGCTCCTGCGGATCATCGTCGTCGCGCTTCGCCATGGCCTCGACGAGCTCGCGCTCGGCCATCCACGGCTTCGGCCACTGCGCATCTTCGTCCGCCAGTCGCTGTTCTGGCGCGACTTGTCGGCGCCGCGCGGCGTGCGTCTTCGACGCGCGCTCGAGGACTTGGGCCCGATCTTCATCAAGTTCGGCCAGATGCTGTCGACGCGGCGCGACCTGCTGCCGACCGACATCGCCGACGAGCTCGCGCTCCTGCAGGATCGCGTGCCGCCGTTTGCGTCCGAGCTCGTCGTCGCGACGATCGAGCGCGTATTCGGCAAGCCGCTTTCCGGCGTCTTTCGCACGTTCGAGCTGACGCCGGTCGCGAGCGCGTCCGTCGCGCAGGTGCATTTCGCCGAGCTGCCCGACGGCACGCCGGTCGCGGTCAAGGTGCTGCGGCCGAACATCCACGACGTCATCGAGCACGACCTCGCGCTGATGCGCACGGCCGCGTCGCTCGTCGAGCGCCTGTGGCGCGAGGGGCGCCGGCTGCGCCCGCGCGACGTCGTCGCCGAGTTCGACAAGACGATCCACGACGAGCTCGACCTGATGCGCGAGGCGGCGAACTGCGCGCAGCTGCATCGCAATTTCCGGATGTCGCCGCTTCTGCGCGTTCCCGTCGTGTACTGGGACTGGACGGCGAGCGAGATCCTCGTCATGGAGCGCATGCCGGGCATTCCGATCGGCCGCGTGACCGAGCTCGTCGCCGCCGGCGTCGACCTGAAGCGCCTCGCGCGCGCCGGCGTCGAGATCTTCTTCACGCAGGTGTTCCGCGACGGCTTCTTTCACGCCGACATGCATCCGGGGAACATCTTCGTCGGCGTCGATCCGGCGAACCACGGCAAGTACATCGCGCTCGACTTCGGCATCATGGGCACGCTCTCCGAGCGCGACAAGAACTATCTCGCGAAGAACTTCCTCGCGTTCTTCCGCCGCGACTATCACCGCGTCGCGATGACGCACGTCGAGTCGGGCTGGGTGCCGGCCAATACGCGGATCGACGAGCTCACGAGCGAGATCCGCGTCGTCTGCGAGCCGATCTTCGATCGCCCGCTGCGCGAGATCTCGCTCGGCAAGGTGCTCGTGCAGCTCTTCCGTGCGTCGCGGCGCTTCAACGTCGAGATCCAGCCGCAGCTCGTGCTGCTGCAGAAGACGTTGCTGAACGTCGAAGGGCTCGGCCGCCAGCTCGATCCCGAACTCGACCTGTGGGTGACGGCGAAGCCCTTTCTCGAGCGCTGGATGGACGAGCAGATCGGCTTTCGCGCGCTGCGCCGGCGCGTGTTCGCAGAAGCCGCGTCGCTCGTCGAGACGCTGCCCGAGTTGCCGCGTCTTCTGCACGAGCGGCTGTCCGAGCCGCGGCCTGCGTCCGACGCATCGCTACGCGCGCTCGCGCTCGCGCAGCAGTCGCGTAACCGCTGGCTCGGCGCGATCACGGTTCTGCTCGCGGCGATCTTGCTGCTGCTGCTGATTCGATAAACGGGGTCAGACCCGTGTCTGACACCGAGGGGTCGTGAGGGTACAATCCGCGCGCGATTCCACCCAAGAGCGAAGGAGCCCAGCGCCGGTGGCGCTACTCGACATCCAGCGGGTCACCCGGCGTTTCGGCGATTTCACCGCGGTCGACGACGTGAGCCTCGCAATCGAGGCCGGCGAATTCTTCACGCTCCTCGGGCCCTCGGGCTGCGGCAAGACGACGCTCCTGCGCATGATCGCAGGCTTCGATCTCCCGGACGAGGGCCGCATCCTGCTGAACGGCAAGGACCTCGCCGATACGCCGCCCGAGCGGCGTCCGGTGCGCACGGTGTTCCAGAGCTACGCGCTCTTCCCGCACATGACGGTCGAGGGCAACGTCGCGTTCCCGCTGCAGATGACGCGCGCGCCGGCGTCCGAGCGCAAGGCGCGCATCGAAGGCGCGCTGGAGGACGTCCGCCTCGAAGGCTTCAACCAGCGCTATCCGCACGAGCTTTCGGGCGGACAGCGGCAGCGCGTCGCGATCGCACGCGCGCTCGTCACCCATCCCACGATGCTGCTCCTCGACGAGCCGCTCGCCGCGCTCGACGCGAAGCTTCGCGAGGATCTGTCGATCGAGCTCATCAATCTGCAGAAGGAAGTCGGCATCGCGTTCGTCTACGTGACGCACGATCAGTCCGAAGCGCTGGCGTTGTCGCATCGGATCGCGGTGATGAATCGCGGGCGCGTCGAGCAGCTCGACGAGCCGTCGAAGATCTACGGCTTTCCGCGCACGCGCTTCGTCGCCGATTTCATCGGCCACTGCAACCTGTTCTCGGGCCCGATCGCGAGTCGCGGGGGTGACGTCGTCACGGTCGACGTCGACGGCCTCGGGCCCGTGCACGTCGGAGCGGCGGCGAACACGGTCGCGGCCGCGCGGGGAACGATCGCCGTGCGGCCCGAGAAGATCCGCATCGCCGCCAGCGCTCCCGACGCCGCTGACGGCATGCACGACAACCACTTTCGCGGCAACGTCGAGGACCTGCTGTACATGGGCGACGTGACCGTCTACCGCGTGTCGACGCCAGGTGGCGCGAAAGTCGAGGCGCTGCTCGCGAATTCGCAGAGCGGCCGCGCGAAGTTCTTCGAGGTGGGCGACGCGGTCGAGATGAGCTGGCCCGTCGGCGCCGGGCATTTCATTCCCGAGTAGCGCGCGATGGCCGCGACGGCGCAAAACCGCTTGGCACGCTGGATCGTCGGCGGTCCGCCGCTCCTCTACCTCGTCGTGTTCTTCCTGATCCCGACGCTGATCATGGTGCTCGCGTCGTTTCGCACGCCGGGCGAGTTCGGCGGGCTTGCGCCGCTCGTCGACGAAAGCGGCAAGGTCGACCTGAACCTCGACAGCTACGCGCGCTTCGTCACCGAGCCCGTCTTCATGCAGGTCTTCGTGAAGTCGGCGTGGTACGCGCTGCTGACGACGCTCTTCTGCCTGCTCCTCGCGTACCCGCTCGCGACGCTGATCGCCAAGAGCGCGAAACGCTACCGCGACCTGCTGCTCCTGCTCGTGATCCTGCCGTTCTGGAGCAACTTCCTGATCCGCATCTACGCGTGGATGATCATTCTCGGGCCGAACGCCGCGCTCGCGAAGTTCGTCAACGCCGTGCTCGGCGCCTTCGGCGCGGGGCCGGTGCCGCTGCTCTTCAGCGGCTTCGCCGTGCTCGTATGCCTCGTCTACGTGCACCTGCCGTTCATGGTGCTGCCGCTCTACGCGAATCTCGAGAAGCACGACCAGGCGCTGCTCGACGCCGCGCAGGACCTCGGCGCGAACGCGTGGCAGCGCTTCTGGCGCATCACGTTTCCGCTGTCGCTGCCCGGCGTCTACGCGGGTGCCGCGCTCGTGTTCATTCCGGCGCTCGGGATCTTCGCGATCCCCGACATCCTCGGCGGCCCGGACGACACGCTGATCGGCAACCTCATCAAGCAGCAGTTCCTCGAGACGCGCGACTGGCCGTTCGGCAGCGTGCTGTCGATCGTGCTGACGATCTCGGCGCTCGTGCTCGCCGGTGCCGCCGCATGGGTCGGCCGGCGCGGAGCGGGTGTCCGTGCGTAGGCGTTCGACCTGGCTCTACGCGGCGGCGCTCTTCGCGTACGCGTTCCTGTACCTGCCGCTCGTCATCGTCGTCGTCTATTCGTTCAACGATTCGCGCCTCAACGCCGAGTGGGTCGGCTTCACGCTCGACTGGTACAAGACGCTCGCCGCCGACGAGCAGATGATTGCGGCGGCCGGCAACTCGCTCCTGATCGGCGTGGTCGCGAGCCTCGTCTCGACCGTGCTCGGCACGCTCGCCGGCGTGGCGATGCACCGCTACCGGCTGCGACTCTTGCCCGTACTGATCGTCGCGCCGATCGCGATCCCGGAGATCCTGACCGGCGTGTCGCTGCTGATCTTCTTCGTCATGCTGAACTTCACGCTCGGGCTCGTGTCCGTGGCACTGGCGCACATCGCATTCTGCATCGGCTTCGTCGCGATCGTCGTGCGCGCGCGCCTCGCGGGCATGGACGAGACGCTGACCGAGGCCGCGCGCGACTGCGGCGCCACGCCGGTGCAGGCGTTTCGCCATGTCACGCTGCCGCTGATCATGCCCGGCGTCATCGCCGGCGCGCTGATGGCCTTCACGCTGTCGATCGACGACTTCGTGATCACGTTCTTCACCGCCGGCGCCGGCACCGTCACGCTGCCGCTGCAGATCTACTCGATGATCAAGATCTCGGTCACGCCCGAGGTCAACGCCGTGTCAACGCTGCTGATGCTCCTCACGTTGCTGCTGATCGTCCTTGCCGCCAAGCTGTCGCCCACCCTGCTTCGCACCGCCCGGGAAAATTAGGATGAAACGACCCCCACGCTCGCTCCGCTCGCTGCCCCCAAGGGGGCGTGTCATTGGCTTGGGACGGCCCTTCGCCACTGACGTGATGCTTCGCTTCGTCGCCGCCGCCCTCGCGGCCACGGTCGCGCTCGCGGCGCCCGCCTTCGCACGCGATCAGCTGCACCTCTACAACTGGAACAACTACATCGCGCCCGAGACGGTGAAGCGCTTCGAGAGCGCCTGCCAGTGCGACGTGGTGCAGGCGTACTACTCCGACAACGAGGAGCTGCTGGCGAAGCTCGCCGCCGGCGCGAAGGGCTACGACGTGCTGGTGCCGACGTCGAACGCGGTGCAGGCGCTGATCCGCGGCGGGCAGCTGAAGCCGCTCGACAAGACGGCGATCCCCAACATCAAGAACATCGATCCCGCGTACCTGAACACGCCGTTCGATCCGGGCAACCGGTACTCGGTGCCCTACGCGATGTCGACGACGATCATCGGCTACAACGACGTCAAGATGAAGGAGCTCGGGCTCCCGACCGACACGTGGGCGGTGATCTTCGATCCGAAGTACCTCGAGAAGGTGAAGGGCCGCGTCACGGTGCTCGACAGCGCGAACGAGGTCTTCGCGGCGGCGCTCAAGTACTTGGGCTACTCGGCGAACGACGTCGATCCGAAGCACTGGGACGAGGCGGCCGCGGCCATCAAGAAGGCGAAGCCGTACTGGGCGGCGTTCAATGCGTCGTCGTACATCAAGGAGCTCACGGTCGGCAACATCTGGCTCGTGCACGGCTACTCGAACGACATTTTCCAGGCGAATCTCGACGCCAAGGCGGCGAACCGGCCGTTCCAGATCCTGCAGGGCGTGCCGAAGGAAGGCGCCGTGCTCGCCGTCGACAACATGGTGATCGACAAGAACGCGCCGCGGCCGGACCTCGCGCTCAAGTTCATCAACTTCATGCTCGAGGGCCGCAACTCGGCCGAGCTCACCAACCTGATCGGCTCGGGCAATCCGAACACGGAGGCGCTGAAGTACATCAAGCCGGAGTTGCTGAAGCTTCCCGCCGTGTTTCCGCCGCCCGAGTTGCAGAAGAAGCTCGAGCAGTTGAAGGACCTGACCGCCGCGCAACGCCGTCTCCGCAACAAACTGTGGACGGAGATCAAGGCATCGCGATAGAACGCACGCGCCTGCCGCACGTTCTCGCGGCGCTCTACGGCGTCGCGATCGTCTACGCGTCGCTCGAGCCGTTCTCGCCGTGGCTGCCGCCGCCGCCCGGCACGCCGTTCTTCCTGTTCGGCGCGACGGCGCGCTTCATCCGCTACGACGCGCTGCTGAACGTCCTCGCGTACCTCCCGTTCGGATGCTTCCTCGCGCTGTCCGCGCGGGGCGGCAGCGCGCGACGCGTTGCGATCGCGACGCTGATCGGCGCAGCGATGTCGTTCGCGATGGAATCGCTGCAGATGTACGTGCCGCCGCGGATCGCGAGTCCCTACGATCTCGCGACGAACACGGTCGGCGCGCTGCTCGGCGCGCTCCTCGCCATGCCCGTCATGCGCAGCCCTCGCATGCGACGACTGCTCTACCGCGCGCGCGACCGCTGGTTCCTGCCCGGGCACCTGGGCGACATCGGACTCGGCCTGCTGCTGCTGTGGCTCGTCGCGCAGACCAATCCCGGCATCCCGCTCTTCGGCATCACGTTCGATGCCGACGCGATCAATCCCGCCGGCGCCCCGACGATCGCGCCGACCGACGCGGCGGACCTGCTCGTGCAGGCGGCCGGCAGCGCGTTCCAGGTGATCGGCGTGGGGCTCTTCGTCGCACTGCTGCTGCGCCGGCACGCCAACGCGGGGACGTTCGTGACGACGCTGATCGTCGGCGCGCTCCTTCTCAAGACGATTGCGGCCGCATCGATGCTGAAGCCGGCGGCGTGGCACACCTGGGCGAAGCTTCCCGCGCTCGCCGGCATCGCGATCGGTGCGCTGTTGCTACGCGTCGCGCTGGCGCTGCCACGCCCTGCGCAGGTCGCGCTCTGCGCGGTCGCGGTGCTGTCGGCGCTCGGCGCGCCGCTGCTCGCGCCCGAATCGCTCGCGGGACGGGCCCCCGTCACGCTGTTCGAATGGCAATACGGCCAGCTGCTGAACTACAACGGCCTCACGCGGACCGTGCTGCTGGCGTGGCCGGTGATGACCGCGATCTGGCTCTTTGCGCTCGCCGGCCTGCCGGCGTGGGGCAAGCCCGCCGACTCCGCGTGATGCGCTAATCTTCCGCGATGACTCTTGCGGCCAGGAGCAGAAGATGAGCCCTCGCAACACGCAGCGGCTCACAGCGCAGGGTGGCGCGGGCGCGATCGAGGTCGTCGCGAACGTGCCCGGGCCCGCCCTTCGCGGCATCGCCCTGGTCTGCCATCCGCATCCGCTGCAGGGCGGCACGCTCGACAACAAGGTCGTGCAGACGCTCGCGAAGGCGTTCTTCGCGCTCGGCTACGCCGCGGTGCGCTTCAATTTTCGCGGGGTCGGCGCGTCGGCGGGTGCGTTCGACGAAGGCCGCGGCGAGACGGAGGACGCGCTTGCCGTCGTCGCCGATGCGCGAAGCCGCTACGGCGAAGCGTTGCCGCTGGCGCTCGCCGGTTTCTCGTTCGGATCGTTCATCGTCACGCGCGTCGCGCAGCGCATCGCCGCACAGGGCCTGGTGCTCGTCGGCGCCGCCGTCAATCGGTTCGACGTTCCGGGCGTGCCGCCGGACACGATCGTCATTCATGGCGAGGAAGACGACGTCGTGCCGCTCGCCGACGTGCTCGCATGGGCGCGCCCGCAGGCGTTGCCCATCGTCGTATTTCCGGGCTCGGGCCACTTCTTCCACGGCCGCCTGCCGCAGCTTTCGCGCGTCGTGACGACGATGTGGTCGCACGGCGACCGCGAGCCGCAATGAACGGTGCCGCGCTGCCCGCGCCGGCGGCCGCCGCAGCGCGCGACGCGCATGCTGCCGATTCCGCGATCCTGCACGTCGCCGGCCTGCGCAAGCGCTACGGCGGGAACGAGGTCGTACGCGGGCTGTCGTTTTCGATCCATCGCGGCGAATGCTTCGCGCTGCTCGGCCCGAACGGCGCCGGCAAGACGACGACGTTGCGCTGCTGTCTCGGTCTCATCGATCCCGACGGCGGCGCGATCGAGCTCGTCGGCGAGCCGGTGCCGAAAGCGGCGCGCGAGGCGCGCATTCGCGTCGGCGTCGTACCGCAGATGGACAATCTCGATCCCGACTTCACCGTCCGCGAGAACCTGCTGATCTACGGCGGCTACTTCCGGATGCCGCGCGCGGACCTCGAGCGGCGCATTGCGCCGCTGCTCGAGTTCGCGGGTCTCGCCGGCAAGGCGGAAACGTCGATTCGCACGCTGTCGGGCGGCATGAAGCGGCGGCTGACGCTGGCGCGCGCGCTCGTCAACGACCCCGAGCTCCTGATTCTCGACGAGCCGACGACCGGGCTCGACCCGCAGGCGCGCCACCTGATCTGGGACGGGTTGCGCCAACTGCTGAAGCAAGGCAAGACGATCCTGCTCACGACGCACTTCATGGACGAGGCCGAGCGCCTCGCGACGCGCCTGGCCGTCATCGACCACGGCGTCATGATCGCCTGCGATGCGCCGCGCGCGCTGCTCGCGCAGCACGTCGAGCCGGAAGTGGTCGAGGTTTACGGCGAGGCGGCGAAGACGTGGGCCGAGACGCGCGGCCGCGCGCTGTCGAATCGCCTCGAGCTCGCGGGCGAAACGGCGTTCTGCTACGCGAACGACGCCGCGCCGCTGCTCGCCGACCTCGCGACGCATGCCGGCGTGCGTTACCTGCACCGCCCCGCGAACCTCGAAGACCTCTTCATCAAGTTGACGGGACGCGAACTGCGCGATTGACGTCGCGGCCGCGGGCGCGCGCTGCGTTGGGTGCTAGGCTTCGCCGTTTCCGTCATCGGCGATGTTCATGGAGTGGGTCACCAACCCGCAGGCGTGGGTGGCGCTCGCCACGCTCACGGCGCTCGAGATCGTGCTCGGCGTCGACAACATCATCTTCATCTCGATCCTCGCCGGGCGCCTGCCCGAGTCGCAGCGCCAGCGCGCGCGCACGCTCGGGCTCGGACTGGCCGCGGGCACGCGCATCCTTTTGCTCCTGTCGATCACGTGGGTCATGTCGCTGACCGAGCCGCTCTTCGCGCTCTTCGGGCGCGAGGTGTCCGGACGCGACCTCGTCCTGTTCTGCGGGGGCCTGTTCCTGATCTGGAAGAGCGTGTCGGAGATCCACGGCACGATCGAGAACGATCCGACGCAGCTCACCACGCGCCTTCGCAGGGTCTCGCTCCCGGCGGTGATCGCCCAGATCGCCGTGCTCGACATCGTGTTCTCGCTCGACTCGGTCATCACCGCGGTCGGCCTCGTCGACGACATTCCGGTCATGGTCATCGCGATCCTGCTCGCGGTCGGCGTGATGATCTTCGCCGCGAAGCCCATCGGCGAGTTCGTCGAGCGGTACCCGACGATCAAGATGCTCGCGCTGTCGTTCCTCGTGCTCGTCGGCTTCGCGCTGATCGCCGACGGCTCGGGCTTCCACATCCCGAAGGGCTACATCTACTTCTCCATGGCGTTCGCGACCGTCGTCGAGCTGCTGAACATCCGGTTGCGCAAGCGCAGGAAGAGATCCGAGACGAGCTGAAGCCGTAGCGTATCGAAACGATGAATACGACTGCCGTTCTCGCGCTGCCGCGCCTGTCGCTGCGCTTCCTGCCCGTGTGGCGGCGCAACCTCCTCGTCTGGCGCAAGCTCGCCGCGGCGAGCGTGCTCGGCAACATCGCCGATCCGCTGCTCTACATGCTCGCGCTCGGCTACGGCCTCGGGTCGATGATCGGCGAGGTCGGCGGGATGTCGTACGTCGCGTTCATCGGCACCGGCATGGTGTGCCAGAGCGCCATGTTCACGTCGAGCTTCGAGGGCATGTACTCGGCGTTCTCGCGGATGCACGTGCAGCGCACCTGGGAGGCGATCATCAACGCGCCGATCGCCCTCGACGACGTGATGCTCGCGGAGTGGATCTGGTGCGCGACCAAGGCCGTGATGTCGACCACCGCGATCCTCGTCGTCATCGAAGTGCTCGGCTTCGGCCATACGTGGCTCGCGCTCGGCGTGCTGCCCCTCGGCTTTCTCGTCGGGCTCTGCTTCGGCGCGTTCGGCCTCGTCATGAACGCGCTCGCGCCGGGCTACGACTTCTTCACGTATTTCTTCACGCTCGTGCTGACGCCGATGCTGCTCTTCTCGGGCGTCTACTTTCCGGTCGACCAGATGCCGGCGTGGCTCGAGTCGGTCGCCAACCTGCTGCCGCTCAAGCACGCGATCGACATCGCGCGCCCGCTGATGCTCGGCCGCGTTCCCGACGCGATCGCGCTGCACGTGCTCGTGATCCTCGCGTATGCGTTCGTCGCGTACTGGGTCGCGATGGCGCTGACGCGGCGCCGTCTGCTGAAGTGACGACGCGCATCAGCGTGCGGGTCAAGCCCAATGCACGCGTGTCTGCGTTGCGTGACCTGGGTGATGGAACGTGGATCGCGGAGGTGAAGGCACCGCCGGTCGACGGCAAGGCGAACGAGGAGCTGCGCGCGCTCGTCGCGCGCGAATTCGGCGTGCCGAAGGCGCGCGTGTCGATCCGCCACGGCGTGACGGGCCGCGCAAAGCTGGTCGAGATCGCCGATTAGGATGGAAGAACACGCATGACCGCGGGTTACGCCATCGTGAAGACGCTGCACGTCGTGTTCATGGTGACGTGGTTCGCCGGGCTCTTCTACCTGCCGCGCCTCTTCGTCTATCACGCGATGGCGGACCCGCGCGACACGATCGGCATCGAGCGCTTCAAGCTGATGGAGCGCAAGCTCTACTTCGGCATCACCACACCGGGCGCGCTGCTCACGATCGCCTTCGGACTGTGGTTGTGGCAAGGCTACGGCATCGCCGGCGGCTGGCTGCACGCGAAGCTCGCGCTCGTACTGGTGCTGGTCGCGGTGCACGTCTACTTCGGCGTGCTGTTGCGCGCATTCCGCGAGGACCGCAATCGACATGGCCACGTTTTCTATCGCTGGCTGAACGAGATTCCGGCGTTGCCGCTTCTGCTCGCGATCGTCTGGCTGGTCATCGCGAAGCCGTTCTGATGCCCGAGCGTTTCTTCGCGCCGTGCCCGCGCGGGCTCGAAGCCGCGCTCGCGCAGGAACTCACCGGACTCGGCGCAAAGGGGACCGCGTCGGCGGAAGGCGGCGTCGGCTTCGAGGGCGAGCTCGACCTCGCGTACCGCTCCAATCTCGAATCGCGACTCGCGAGCCGCATCCTGTGGCGCGTCGGCGGCGGCGCGTATCGCAACGAGCGCGATCTCTACGCCCTCGTGCAGGCGCTCGACTGGCCGCGCCTGTTCGTGCCGTCGCGGTCGCTGCGCGTCGATATCGCGGCGACGGGTTCGCGACTGCAGAGCCTCGAGTTCGCGACGCTGCGCGTCAAGGATGCCGTGTGCGACCGCTTTCGCGACGCATGCGGCGTGCGGCCTTCGGTCGACAAGCGCGCCCCCGACGTGCGCGTGCACGCGCACCTGACCGAGCGCGAAGCGACGATCTACGTCGACACGTCCGGCGAGCCGCTCTTCAAGCGCGGCTATCGCCGTGACGCCGACAGCGCCCCGCTGCGCGAGAACCTCGCCGCCGGCTTGCTCGCGCTCGCGCAATGGACGCCGCAACGCGCGCTCCTCGATCCGATGTGCGGCAGCGGAACGATCGTCACCGAAGCCGCGATGGTCGCCGCCGATCGCGCCCCCGGCCTTTCGCGCACGTTCGGTTTCCAGAAGCTCGCGTTCTACGACGGTCCCACGTGGCAGCGGATACGGCAGTCGGCGCACGACCGGCAGCGACCGGCGCCGCGCGAGCCGACGCTCTTCGCGAGCGACATCGCGCTGGCGGCCGTCGCGCGGACGCAGACGACGCTGCGCGCGGCGAAGGTCGACGGGTTCGTCCGCGTCGAGCGCGCCGACGTGCTGACGCGCAGCGCGCCCACGCCCGAGGGCCTGCTGCTCGCGAATCCGCCGTACGGCGTGCGGCTCGCCGACGCCGACGCGCTCGCCGCGCTGTACCCGCGCCTCGGCGATGCGCTGAAGCATCGCTTCGCCGGCTGGACGGCAGCGCTCTTCACCGGCGATCTGCGCCTCGCACGGCTCATCGGGCTCTCGCCGCAGCGACGCATCCCGCTGTGGAACGGCGCGATCGAATGCCGCCTCTTCGTCTTTCGCATGGTCTCGGGCGCGATGCGCCGGTGATAGAATCTGGCGCGCGGTGCACGGTCCAATTGCATGATCGCACGCGCAAAATTTCCTTCGCCATGCCGCTCCTTCCCGCTCGCCACTACGTCTCGGACCATACGAAGTTCATCAGCGACTTGCTCGAGCGCA
>DASTIY010000427.1:0-11255 GCA_035717085.1 Casimicrobiaceae bacterium
GCCGCTCGCGTCAATCCCGCCGAGGCGTTGCGGTATGAATGACGACGTCCACGCGAGCGGGGCGGAGCCAAGGCCCGAAGGGCCCGTCCGAGCGCGTGGACGCGAGGCCGACGCGCCGAGGCCGCGTACGGCGAATCAGTCCAAGGAGGCCGAGGCGGCGTCCCATCCCGTCGTCGCGTGTCGCGACCTTCGCAAGACCTATCGCAACGGCCCCCTCGACGTCGCGGTGCTCCTCGGCATCGACCTCGCCGTCGCGCCCGCCGAGCGCGTGGCGATCGTCGGCGCCTCGGGCTCGGGGAAGAGCACGCTGCTTCATCTTCTCGGCGGGCTCGACGTGCCGAGCGGCGGCGAGGTGCGCGTCGAAGGCATCCCGCTCGCCTCGCTCTCCGAAGCCGCGCGCGGCGCGCTGCGCAACCGTGCGCTCGGCTTCATCTACCAGTTCCATCACCTGCTGCCCGAATTCACCGCGCTGGAGAACGTCGCGATGCCGTTGCGCATCCGCCGCCTCGACGAGCGTCGCGCCCGCGACGAGGCGAACGCGATGCTGGGACGCGTCGGCCTCGCGCATCGCGTGCGGCATCTTCCGGGCGAGCTTTCGGGCGGCGAGCGGCAGCGCGTCGCGCTCGCGCGCGCGCTCGTGACCAAGCCGCGCTGCGTGCTCGCCGACGAGCCCACCGGCAATCTCGATCGCCGCAATGCCGAGGGCGTGTTCGACCTGATGCTCGAGTTGAACCGCGCGATCGGGACGGCGCTCGTCATCGTCACGCACGACGCGGAGCTCGCCGCGAAAACGGATCGCACGCTGCATCTCGTCGACGGCGTGCTGCGCTGAGCGCTGCGCGTTCAATACTCGACGGGAATCGGGTCGAGCGAGCGCCACAGGTACCACGTCGCGACGCTGCGATAGGGCCGCCATCGCTCGCCGAACGCGCGCAGTTCGGCGAGGGTCGGCCGCTCGCCGTCGAAATAGTGGATCGCGACCGCGCGCTGCAGGCCGATGTCGTCGACGGGCAGGACGTCGGCGCGCATCTCGTGGAACATGAGGAACATCTCCGCCGTCCAGCGGCCGATGCCTTTGACGTCGACCAGCGCCTCGATCAGCGCTTCGTCGTCGAGCGCCGTCCATGTGCGGGGATCGAGCCGCTTCGACACGAAGTGCTTCGCGAGGTCGCGGATGTACTCGGCCTTGCGCTCCGAAAGTCCGCACGCGCGAAGCGTCGCGATGCGGCGGCGCACGACGCGCGCCGCATCGAGCGTCGGCGCCGGTCCCGGGTTGCCGCAGAGCTTCACGACGCGATCCCAGATCGACTGCGCCGCCTTCACCGAGATCTGCTGGCCGACGATCGCCCGGGCGAGCGTGGTGAACGGATCGCCCCGCCGAACCAGGTGCAGGCCCGGATAGTCGCCGATGAGCTTCGCGAGCACCGCGTCGCGCAAGGCGAGCTTTCGCGTCGCGTCGTCCCAGTAATGCGGCTTGGTCATCGGCGGTCGCCGCCGGGTGCGACGGCGTGGCGCGCCGGCGTCCGCGCGCAACGATTCCCCCGCGACGCGGTCCTATGCACCCCGCTGGCGAGTGTCTGTGGCGGGGTGAAAATGGTACATTACGCCGCTTTTTCGATTTCGGAGCATGAATGCGCGGCTTCTGGCGATTGGCAAGTGGCGTCGTCGCGCTGCTGATTGCCGCCTCGGCCCTCGCGGCCGATCCCGGTAAGGTCCTTCGCATCGCCTTTCCCGTCGCGGAGACGGGCTTCGACCCCGTGAAGGTGTCCGATCTCTATTCGAACACCGTGAACGAGGCGATTTTCGATACGCTGCTCACGTACGACTACCTCGCACGGCCGGCGAAGCTCGTCCCGAAGACGACCGACGGGATGCCCGAGGTGTCCGACGGCGGACGCACGTACCTGATCCACCTGAAGCGCGGCATCTACTTCGCGCCCGATCCCGCTTTCAAGGGCGAGAGGCGCGAGCTCGTCGCCGAGGATTACGTCTACAGCTTCAAGCGCTTCGCGGATCCGAAGAACCGCTCGCCGTACGCGTTCATGATCCAGGGCCGCATCGAGGGCCTCGACGACGCGACCGAGCGCGCGAAGAAGACCGGCCGGTTCGATTACGACGCGGTCATCCCCGGCATGGTCGCGCTCGACAAGTACACGCTGCGCTTCAAGCTCACGAAGGTCGACTACCTGTTCCCTTACACGCTCGCGCATGCGGTGTTCGGCGCCGTCGCGCGCGAAGTGATCGAGGCGTACGCGAGCGACACGAACGGGCATCCGGTGGGCACCGGGCCGTACATGCTGAAGGAGTGGCGTCGCGGCGCGCGCATCGTGCTCGAGGCGAATCCGAATTTTCGCGAAGAAGTATGGGACTTCCAGCCGACGAAGGATCCGTGGGATCGCGACGTCGTCGCCGCGATGCAGGGCAAGACGCTCCCGCAGATCGGCCGCATCGAAATTTCGGTGATCGAGGAAAGCCAGTCGCGCTGGCTCGCGTTCAACCGCAAGGAGCTCGACCTGCTGGCGGTTCCGGCGACGTTCGTGCGCGAGGCGCTCGACGACCAGAACAACCTGAAGCCCGAGTGGGTCGCGCAGAAGGTGTCGCTCTTCCGCGCAATCGATCCCAGCATCGGCTATTCGTTCTATAACTTCAGGGATCCGATCCTCGGCGGCTTCACGCGCGAGAAGATCGCGCTGCGCCGCGCGATCAACATGGGCTACGAGCTCGGCCAGGAGATCGCGGTCATCGCCAAGAACCAGGAAATCCAGGCGCAGATGCCGATTCCCTACGGCGTCGTCGGCTACGACCCCGATTACCGCAACGTCGATCAGTACGATCCGGCGCTCGCCAACAAGCTCCTCGACTGGTTCGGCTACAAGCGCGGCGCCGACGGCTACCGCACGTTGCCCGACGGAAAGCCGATGGTCATTCACATGGCGACCGGCACCGCGGCCATCGACCGCGAATACAGCGAACTGTGGAAGCGGTCGATGGACGCGATCGGCATCCGCATGGTGTTCGATCCCGGGAAGTTCGCCGATCAGCTGAAGGCCGCGAAGGCGTGCCAGCTGATGATGTGGCAGGCCGCGTGGACGGCCGACTACCCCGACGGCGACAATTTCATGCAGCTCTTCTACGGACCGAACACCGGCGAGAGCAACAACGGCTGCTACGAGTCCAAGGCCTTCGACGCGCTGTACGAGCGCTCGCTGACGCTTCCGCCCGCTTCGGTCGAGCGTCAGCAACTGTTCATCGACATGACGCGACAGGAGCAGGTGGACGGCGCATGGAGCCTGCACTCGTCGCCGATTCGCAACCAGTTGATCCGTCCGTGGGTGAAAGGCTACAAGAAGCATCCGATCCTGAACGCGGAGTGGGTCTACATGGACCTGGAGCCGCGGTCGTGATGCGCGCGTTCGCGAAGCGCGGGGTCAGACGCCAGATTCGTTTTCGAATTTGGGGTCTGACCCTGCTCATCGCCACCATCGCCCTCGTCGGCGGCGCGCCGGCCGGTGCGGCCGACCCGAATAAGGTTCTGCGCACGGTGTTTCCGGTGGCCGAAACCGGCTTCGATCCGGCCGGCGTGCAGGATCTCTATTCCGCCACCATCGAGCAGATGCTCTTCGAGACGCTGCTCACCTACGACTACCTCGCGCGCCCCGCGAAGCTCGTGCCGCTCACCGCCGAGGCGATGCCGGAGGTGAGCGATGACGGCAAGACCTATACGCTGCGCGTGAAGAAGGGGATCTACTTCATCGACGATGCGGCGTTCAAGGGACAGAAGCGCGAGCTCGTCGCCGCCGACTACGCGTATGCGCTGAAGCGGCTGATCGACCCGAAGATCCATTCGCCGTGGGCGTGGCTCGTCGAAGGCAAGATCGTCGGGCTCGACGAGCTCGCGGAAGCGGCGAAGAAGGGCGCGCCGTTCGACTACGACGCGCCGATCGAGGGATTGACGACACCGGATCGCTACACGCTGCGCATCAAGCTCAAGGAGAGCGACTACAACCTGCCGTACATCCTCGCGCACGAGCCGACGTCGGCGGTCGCGCGCGAAGTGATCGAGGCGTACCGCGACATCGCGGGGCGCGCGATGTCGAATCCCGTCGGCACCGGTCCGTACCTGCTGAAGCAGTGGGTGCGCAGCGCCAAGATCATCCTCGAGGCGAATCCCGGCTACCGCGGCTTCACGTGGGATTTCGCGTCGGCGGATCCCGAGGATCGCTCGATCGTCGCGTCGATGAAGGGCAAGCCGATGCCGCAGATCGGCCGCATCGAGGTGTCGATCATCGAGGAGGACCAGGCGCGCCTCCTCGCGTTCCAGAACGAGCAGCTCGACCTCATGGACCTCGGCGGCCCGCTCGCGCCGAACGTGCTCGATGGCGACAAGCTGAAGCCCGAATTCGTGCGCAAGGGCATCAAGCTGTCGCGCATCGTCGATCCGTCGATCGGCTACGTCTATTGGAACCTGCAGGATCCGATCGTCGGCGGCCTTTCGCGCGAGAAGATCGCGCTGCGTCGCGCGATGGCGATGTCGTACAACGTCGACGAGGAGATTCGCGTCATCCGCAACGGTCAGGCGCAGGAGGTGCAATACCCGGTGCCGCCCGGCGTCGTCGGACACGATCCGCATTACGAGTCGCCCGTGCACTACGACCCGGCGCTCGCGAACAAGCTGCTCGACTGGTTCGGCTACAAGCGCGGCGCCGACGGCTATCGCAACCTGCCCGACGGCAAGCCGTTCACGGTCCGCTACGCGTCACGGCCCGATTCGCTCGGGCGCCAGCTCGACGAGCTGTGGAAGAAGGCGCTCGACGGCATCGGCATCCGAATGGACGTGCAGAAGGACCGCTTCCCCGAGCTTTTGAAGCTCGAGCGCCAATGCAAGCTGATGATGCGCAGCGCGTCGTGGATCGCCGACTATCCGGACGGCGACAATTTCATGCAGCTCCTCTACAGCAAGTACATCGGCCAGAACAACAACGGCTGCGCCAGGATTCCCGAGTACGACGCGCTCTACGAGAAGGCGATGAAGCTGCCCGCCGGCGAGGAGCGCGATCGCATCTATCACGATCTCGCGCGGATCATCGAGGTATACGCGCCGTGGCGGCTCGACACGTCGACGTACCGCAACATGCTGATCCAGCCACGCATAATCGGCTTCCGCAAGCACCCGATCCTGCACGCGGAATGGGCGTACATCGACATCGCGCCCAACGACGCCGGCAACGTGGCGACGGGGCTCGGCAAGCGTGCGGCCAATTAGGCATTAGGAAAGGTTCGCCATGACCGGCTACATCGTAAGACGCCTGTGGCAGATGCTTCCGACGATGCTCGGCGTGGTGCTGCTGGTGTTCTTCATCTTCAACTGGGTCGGCGGCGATCCCGCATACGTGCTCGCCGGGAAGATCAGCAACCAGGAGCAGATCGACAACATCCGCCGCCAGCTCGGCGTCGACCAGCCGTACTACGTGCAGCTAGGGATCTTCCTGAAGCAGATCCTGACCGGAGACTTCGGCGCGAGCTGGAGCACCAACGAGCGCGTTTCGCACATCCTGCTGACGCGGCTCGGGCCGTCGCTCACCGTGCTCGTCCCGCTGACGCTCCTGTCGCTCGGCATTTCCGTGACGCTCGCGCTGCTCGTCGCCTACGTGCGCGGCTCGTTCACCGACCGCATGGCGATGATCGTGTCGACGGTCGGGCTGTCGATCTCGATCCTCGTCTACATCATCGTGTTCCAGTACGTGTTCGCGTACAAGCTCGGCTGGTTTCCCGTGCAGGGCTGGGGCGACGGTTTCTTCGAGAACCTGTTCGTCTACGCGTCACTGCCGATCCTGATCGGGCTCGCGGTCAGCATCGCGCCCGAGCTGCGGCTGTACCGCACGTTCGTGCTCGACGAGATCAACCAGGACTACGTGCGCACCGCGCGCGCCAAGGGCGTGACCGAGAAGCGGGTGATGCTCGTGCACGTCCTGCGCAATGCGTCGATCCCGATCATCACCAACCTGATGGCCGGCCTGCCCGGCCTGTTGCTGGGCCAGTTCCTGATCGAGCGCTTCTTCTCGATTCCCGGTATCGGTCGCGAGGTGATCCTCGCGGTCGAGCGTTCCGACTTCCCGGTCATCAAGGCGATCACCGTGTACGTCGCGTTCGCGACGATCGCGACCAACCTGCTGGCGGACCTCACGTACAAGGCCGTCGACCCGCGCGTGCAACTCAAATGATGAAAGAAGACCGCAGATGGCGACCGATGTAGCGGCACTTCGCGGCGGGCGCGCGCCGGCGGCGCGCGAGATTCCGCACACCGTCTCACCGGGCTTGTGGACGCTCGCATGGCGCCGGCTGCGCTCCGACACGGTCGGGATGGTTTCGCTCGTGATCGTCGCGGCGTTCGTCCTGATGATGATTCTGTCAGGCGCCGGCCTGATTGCGGCGGACTGGAACCGCGAGGTCGGCGTCAACTACGCGCCGCCGACGTTCCTCGGCGCGGAGAGCGGCGCCGGTGCGCCTGCGGCGACGACGCTTCCGGGATCGGCCGGGGCGCGCGGCGGCACGCAATACAAATCGAACATCGTCGATCCGATCGGCGACGTGATCCAGGCGTTGAAGGCTGGTCGCACGCCGGGCGAAGCGGCGACGACGCCCCCTCCCGCGGCGCCGCCGAGCGCGGAGGAACCGTCGGTCGATCCGCTCGCCGACGTGATGGCGGACATCCGGAAGAGCGAAGCGTCGAAGGCGACCGCGAAGCCGGTCGAGCGCAAGGCGACGCTGCCGTTCGGTGGCGACAAGTGGGGACGCGACGTGCTGAAGAAGACGATCAAGGGCTCCGAAACGTCGATCTTCGTCGGTCTCGCCGCGGCGGTGCTGGCGACGTTCCTCGGCACCGTTTTCGGGGCGCTCGCCGGCTACTTCGGTCGTTGGGTCGACGACGCGTTCAACTGGTTCTACAGCGTGTTCAGCTCGATCCCGTACCTGCTGCTGATCCTCGCCGTCGCCGCCGTGCTGCAGCAGAAGGGCGTCTTCACGGTCATTTTGATACTCGGCCTGACCGGCTGGACCGGCGTGTTCCGGCTGATGCGTGCCGAGTATCTGAAGCACAAGTCGCGCGAATACGTGCAGGCCGCCGACGCGATCGGTGCGTCGAACTCGCGCCGCATGTTCCTGCACATCTTCCCGAACGTGTCGCACGTCGTGCTCGTGCAGCTCTCGATTCTCGTCGTCGGCTTCATCAAGGCGGAGGTCATCCTGTCGTTCCTGGGCTTCGGCGTCCCGGTCGACGTCGTGTCGTGGGGCTCGATGCTGAACGAGGCGCAGAACGAGCTGATCCTCGGCAAGTGGTGGCAGCTCGTGGCCGCGACGGCAGCGATGGCGATCCTCGTGACCGCGTTCTCGCTCTTCACCGACGCGCTGCGCGACGCGCTCGACCCGAAGCTCAAGGGACGCGTCGGAGCATGATGCGATGAAGCCGCCGCAATTCCACTCCGATCCGCTCGTCGCCGTCCGCAATCTCCGCGTTTCGTTTCGCCTCGACCGGCACACGACGTTCGACGCCGTCAAGGGCATCTCCTTCGACATTCCGCACAACCGCACCGTCGCGCTCGTCGGCGAATCGGGCTCGGGCAAGTCCGTTACGTCGCTTGCGATGCTCGGCTTGCTGCCCCCCGAGAATTCGATCATCGATCCGGCGTCGGAGATCATCTACGGCGGGCGCAACGTGCTCGCGCTGCCGATCGGCGAGCTGCGCAAGCTCCGCGGCGCCGACATCTCGATGATCTTCCAGGAGCCGATGACGTCGCTGAACCCGGTGTTCACCGTCGGCTGGCAGCTCGAGGAGGTCCTGCGCCTGCACGTCGGCTTGACCGGCAAGGCCGCGCGCAAGCGCTCGATCGAAGTGCTGCGCGAAGTCGGCATTCCGGAGCCCGAGCGGCGCATCGACAGCTACCCGTCGCAACTGTCCGGTGGGCAGCAGCAGCGTGTGATGATCGCGATGGCCATCGCGTGCGAGCCGAAGCTTCTGATCGCCGACGAGCCGACGACCGCGCTCGACGTCACGATCCAGAAGCAGATCCTCGACCTGATCGGCGACTTGCAGAAGCGCCGGCAGATGTCGGTGCTGTTCATCACGCACGATCTCGCCGTGGTCGGCGAGATCGCCGATTACGTCGTGGTGATGCGCAACGGCGAGATCCGCGAGCAGGGACCGGCGCGCGACGTGTTCGAACACCCGAAGGACACGTACACCAAGGCGTTGCTGCGCTGCCGGCCGCAACTCGAGCGGCGTCCCGTGCGGCTGCCGGTCATCGACGATTACCTGCACGGCACCGGACCGAAGCACACGGAGGAGCGGCGCCGCGGCGTGCAGCCCGGCGACCCGATCGTCCTCGACGTCAGGAATCTCGGGAAGAGCTTCTATTCACGCGAGGGCCTTTTCGGCAAGCGCGAGTTCAAGGCGGTGAAGGACGTTTCGTTCAGTTTGCCGAAGGGCAAGACGCTCGGGCTCGTCGGCGAATCGGGATCGGGCAAGACGACGGTCGGGCTGACGCTGATGCGCTTGCACGAGGCGACGACCGGCGAGGCGCTCTTCGAGGGCCGCGACCTGCTGTCGATGTCGCCGAAGGAGTTCATGCAGTACAAGCGGCGCATCCAGATCATCTTCCAGAATCCGTACGCGTCGCTCAATCCCCGCTTCACGATCGGGCAGATCCTCGTCGAGCCGATGCAGATCCACGGCATCGGCGATTCGGCGCAGGCGCGCACCGACATGGCGTTCGAGTTGCTCGACAAGGTGGGCCTGCCCGAGGTGTCGTTCTACAAGTATCCGCACGAGTTCTCGGGCGGGCAGCGGCAGCGCATCGCGATCGCGCGCTGCCTCACCATGCGGCCCGACATCCTGATCTGCGACGAATCGGTGTCCGCGCTCGACGTGTCCGTTCAGGCGCAGGTGCTGAATCTTCTGCAGGACCTGCAGGACGAATTCCACCTCTCGTACATCTTCATCTCGCACGACCTCGCCGTCGTGAAGTACATCTCCGACGAGGTGATGGTGATGAACGAGGGCGAGATCGTCGAGATCGCGAATTCCGACGAGATCTACCGCAATCCGAAGGAGCCGTACACCAAGCGGCTGCTCGCATCGATCCCGAAGGGCTGGCAGGGCGAAGGCGCGCGCGCCGCCGACTGACAGCGGCGTCGGACGTTTCCTCCGACGCCGAGCATCAAAGCGTGAAGTTCAGCTCGCGAAGGAGCGCGCCGGGAAGCGTCGCGCTGGCGAGCACGCGCTCGCCGTAGGTATTCGCCTCGAGCAGCATCTCGCGCTCGCGCGTCAACGCCTCGAGGTTGGTGCCGAGCATCCGGAACAGCGTGTCGTCGAAGCGCATGACGTCGACCGGCGCGACGATTGCGCCGCGCTCGACCCAGAACGTCGCGAAGCGCGTCATGCCCGTCATCCGGCACGCGGGGCGGTCCGAGTAGTTGAGGTACCAGAGGTTCGCCACGGCGAGGCCGGTGTCGAGCGCGGCGAGCGCATCGCCGGTCGCGAGCTCGCCTGGGGCCATCGCGAGCGCTTCCGGCGACTCGCCGGCGTTGGCGCCGTTGGTCGCGAGATCGAATTCGCGCGCGGTGCGCGGCGACACGAGCGCGCCCACGAGCCTGCCTTCCGCGACCAGCGGCACTTCGGGCGGACGCGTGAAGCCGTCCGCCTGGAAGCGCGGCGCGACGCCGTGCGCGATGTCCTCCGTGATATCGACACGCGCATCGAGCCGCGCGCCGTTGCGCATCCGGGCGAGCGGGCTTTGCGTCGTCTCGAGCGCGCGCGCCGAAAAGGCGTCCCACTGCAGCAGTTCGACGATCTCCTGCATCGCCGCAGGCCGCAGGAAGGCGCGGTACTTGCCGGGCGACAGCACCTTCGCGGGCCGCGTGATCAGTGCAAGCTCGTCGATCGTGCGCGCGACGCGGCGGCGCACGTCGTCGTCGCTCCACGCGAAGCCGCTGTACGACGCGCGCACCGCCTTGTCGGCGCGGTGATGAAGACTCCATTGCAGATTGAACGTCGTCGTCGCGTGCCAGTTGCGCTGGCCGCGCGAATCGGCGAACCCCCGGTACACGGGTCCCGATGCGAGCATTCCGACGAGATCGTGCCCTTTCGTCGCATCGAGGAGCGTATCGATCATCGCCGAGGCGTCGGGCAAGGCGTCGCCGTGCTCGCTGCGTGACGACTCGACGACGGGCGGCAACAAGAGATGCGGATCTTCCGGCAGTGCGGCAAGTGCGTCGCGCAGGCCGTTCATCGCGTCGACGAGCCTCGCCTCGTCCTGCCGCGACTCGCCGGAAAGCGTCAGCCGATGCGATGCGTGCCGCGCGCCGCGAACGAGGCGCACGGTGATGTCGCGCTGCTCCACGTGCCCCGGCTGCCGCACCTTGCCGCGGTTCATCCGCACGAAATCCGTCGCTTCCGCCGCGAACGTCAGCGTGTGCATTTCGTCGGCGCGAAGCGCGCCATCGGCCGCGCGGGCCAGCGACTCGAAATAAGCTTCCACGACTAGTCCTCGCCGCCGAACACGTCGACGTCGGTGAACACGCACGCCGGCGACGCGTGGCCGACGCGAATGCTCTGGCCCGGCTCGCCCTTGCCGCAGAACGGCGTGCCGAGCACGCGCACGGTGTCCGCATTGCCGACGCGTGCGAGGCTGCGCCAGAACTTGGCGCTGATGCCGCGATAGTTCGGATTCTTCACGACGGCGCCGAGCTTGCCGTTCTCGATCAGTCGTGCGCGCTCGCAACCGAACTGGAACTTGTTGCGCGAATCGTCGATCGACCACGACGAATTGGTCTCCATCATGATGCCCCGTTCGATGCCGGCGACGAGCTCGTCGAACGTCGCGTCGCCCGGCTCGAGGTTCAGGTTCGCCATGCGGTCGATCGGCGGGCGGTTCCAGCCGTCGGCGCGCGCATTGGCAACGCCCGGCATGCCGGCGCGTGCCTGCGAGATCGCGCCGCCGAGCGGACGCTCGAGGATCCCGGCGCGGATCAGGTACGTCTTCTCCGCGCGCGTGCCTTCGTCGTCGTACGCGTAGCTCGCGAGCTCCTCGGGCCGCGTGGGATCGAACGTGATGTTCAACAGCGGCGAGCCGTACCGATAGGTGCCGAACATGTCGAGCGTCACGAAGCTCGTTCCGGCGAAGTTGCGCTCGTCGCCGAGGATGCGGTCGAGCTCGAGCGGGTGGCCGATCGACTCGTGGATCTGCAGCATCATCTGGTCG
>DASTIY010000428.1:0-11000 GCA_035717085.1 Casimicrobiaceae bacterium
TTGTCCTACCGTCGGTCATGTGACGAAAATTGCGCGAAAGGCAACCGCCAAGCCACTGAAAACAAGTGTGATTTTCCATGACGTCGTAATGGTGCAACAATCACGCCATCCTGACGACGGCGACGTGCACGCCCGGCCCTCGAAGTTACGCACAAAAGTATCCACAGGACGCGGGGGAAAAGTTTACCGGAGTGCCATGTTCTTATAGATTTGCCGACCTGTCTTGATGTTGAGGTTTAAGTTTCCGGTAACGTTCCCCGATTTCCGTTTGTTCCGGCAACGATCATTTCACCGTGCAGCGATCAATCATTCGATCGGCAATCGGCGATCGATAGCGACGCGCCGGAGATCGTGAAGTGAGTGTCGCGCAGGTCGCCATGCCGGTCGCGGCGTGGCAACTCTTCGACTATTGGGTGCCCGGCGGCCTCAACGTGTCCCGCGGTGATGTCGTTCGCGCGCGGCTCGGCAACCGCCGCTGCGTCGGGGTGGTCGTGCACGCCGACGTGGCGGGCGATACGGCGCATGCGCCGCAACCGATCGAGGCGCTCGCCGACGTTCGCCGCCTGCCCGACGAGGTGCTCGCGCTCGCCGACTTCGTGGCGCGCTACTACCAGGCGCCCGCGGGACTCGCGTACGCGCTGCTCCTGCCTCCGCTCGTGCGCGCCCGTCGCATGCACGACGATCCGGCAGCCATGCACGACGATCCGGCAGCCCACGCGCGCGCCATCGAGGACGAATGGATTCGACGACTCAACTCGGCGCAGGCCTCGGCGCTCGCGACGCTCGATGCGCAGCCGGCACGTTTCGGCGTCACGCTGCTGCACGGCGTGACCGGCAGCGGGAAGACCGACGTCTATCTCGCGGCCGCGCAGCGATGCATCGCGCGCGGCGCGCAGGTGCTGATCCTCGTTCCCGAGATCAACCTGACGCCGCAATTCGCGCAGCGCGTCGCGGAAGCCTTGCGCGCCACGCGGAGCGTCGCGCTGCACAGCGGGCTTGCCGCGGGTGAGCGACGCGCGAACTGGGACGCCGCCGCCGCGGGCGACGCCGACCTCGTGCTCGCGTCGCGCCTCGGCGTGTTCGTTCCGCTGCCGCGGCTCGGCCTGATCGTCGTCGACGAGGAGCACGACGATTCGTTCCGCCAGCAGGACGGGGTGCGCTATCACGCGCGCGACCTCGCGATCTGGCGCGCGCGGCGACGTGGCGTGCCGATCGTGCTCGGCAGCGCGACGCCGTCGCTCGAGACGTGGGTGAAGGCGCGCGGTGGCCGCTATGCGCTGGCGACGCTCGCTTCGCGCGCCGATCCGCGCGCGGTCCTGCCCACGATCCGCTTCGCGGCCAATCGCGGCCCGGACGTCCACGACGGCATCGGTGGCGACCTCTTGCATGCGATCGGCGAGCGCCTGGCGCGCGGCGAGCAATCGCTGGTCTTCGTGAACCGCCGCGGGTTCGCGCCGTCGCTCAAATGCGTCGCGTGCGGCTGGGAGTCGCAATGCGATCGCTGCGCCGCGCGCCTCGTCGTGCATCGCGCACCGGTCGGGTTGCGCTGCCATCATTGCGGCCACGCGCGCGCGCTGCCGCGGCAATGTCCGGCGTGCGGCAACGTCGATCTGCTGCCGCTGGGCTACGGCACGCAGCGGCTCGAGCAGGCGCTTCGGCAACGCTTCCCTGCCGCGCGGATCGCGCGCGTGGATCGCGATTCGACGCGCAATCGCGACGCGTTCGCCAAGGTGCGCAATGCGATCGAATCGCTCGAGCTCGACGTCCTGATCGGCACGCAGATGCTCGCCAAGGGCCACGATTTCGAACGTCTTACGCTGGTGGGCGTTCTCGGCGCGGACAACGCGCTCTACAGCGCCGACTTCCGCGCCACCGAGCGACTGTTCGCGCTGCTGATGCAGGTCGCCGGCCGCGCCGGCCGCGCGCAGCGTCCGGGCGAGGTCGTCGTGCAGACCGACTATCCCGATCACGGCGTCTATCGCGCGCTGGCGACGCACGACTACACGCGGTTCGCCGACGAGCTGCTGCACGAGCGCAACGTCGCGGAGCTGCCACCGCGCATGCGCCTCGCGCTGCTCGTCGCGGAGGCGCACGCGCTCACCGATGTCGAGGGCTTCCTCGGCGAGGCGTATGCGCTCGCGACGCGCCTGCGCGACGAGCATCGCGGCGTCGAGGTATTCGCGCCGGTGCCCGCGGCGATGTCACGCCGCCGTGGCTTCGAGCGCGCGCACGTCCTCGTGCAAAGCCGTGCGCGAAGCGCGCTCCAGGCGTTCCTGCCGCCGTGGCGCGAAGCGATCACCCAGCACGCGCGCCGCCGCGTGCGGTGGGTAATCGACGTCGACCCGACCAGCTTTTGACGTTCAGCCGGTGCCGACGGGCAGCGCGTACGCGACGACCTGGTCGGACACCTGCGGCTTCAGGATCGCATTGCCGCCGGCGACGAACACGACATATTGGCGGCCCTTGTAGACATAAGTGCCGGGATTCGCGACGGCAGGCGCATCGACCTGTGCCTTCCACAGCACGTCGCCCGACTCGACATCGATCGCACGCACGCGCGCGTCCATGGAACCGCCGACGAACACGACGCCCGACTCGGTGATCAGCGGCCCGCCGATCGTCACCGAGCCCCACGACTTCGGCATGTAGAAACCCCATTTCTGCACTTCACCGAACGGCTTGCGCCACAGCAGCTTGCCGGTGTCGAGGTCGTATGCGGACATCGTGCCGTAAGGTGGCTTCCAGCACGGCATGCCCCAGCGATTGACGAAGTTGTGCAGGTAGAAGCCGTACGGCGCGCCCGCCTGTGCGTAATACCCTTCGAGCCGTCCGTTCTTCGACTCCGTCGCGTACTCGTTGCGCGGAACGAGGCGGTAAATCTGTGCGACCGCCGAACTGTTGACGACGTAGACGCCGGTACGCGGATCGACCGCGCCACCGCCCCATTCGACGCCGCCGGCCGTCGACGGATACGCCAGCGTGCCCTTCACGCTCGGCGGCGTGTAGCGGCCTTCGTGGCGCAGATGCTCCAGCGTGTCGCTGCATTCGCCGAAGCTTGCCCAATCGGCGAGCTTGAAGATGCCCGGGAAGCGGTCGGGAACCGTCGGCTCGAGCGTCTCGGGCCACGGCTGCGTCGGCGACGCTTGCTCGCCCGGAACGTCGGACGCCGGGACCGCGTGTTCGGGAATCGGATAGATCGGCTCGCCGGTGAGCCGATTCAGCACGAAGAAGAAGCCCATCTTGCTCGATTGTACGAGCGCGGGGATCGTCTTGCCGTCCTTGTGCAGGTCGACGAGCGTCGGCGCTGAATTCGCGTCGTAGTCCCAGATATCGTGATGCACGATCTGCCGGCTCCACAAGAGCTTGCCGGTCTCGGCATCCAGCGCGGTGACCGACGTCGCGAGCGGCAGCTTCTCCTTGCGGTTGCCGCCCCAGAAATTCGGGCTCGGCGAACTGACGGGCAGATAGAGGATTCCATGCTGCGGATCGATCGACATGCTCGCCCACACGTTGGCCGTTCCCGTCGATGCGTCGGCGTCTTTCGGCAGGGCATTGAACGTCCAATCGAGCTTGCCCGTTTGCGCATCCACCGCGAAGACGGTGCCTGGCGGCGCGGCCTTGTCAGCCCAGTCCTTGCCCGCCCAGCCGACGTAAAGCTTGTCCTTGAACACGGTCGGCGGTTGCAGGATCGACAGCGGCCATTTCGCGTTCACGGTGTTCCATTGGTCGATGTCGAGCACGCCGTGATCGGCGAAGCCTTCACAGGGCTTGCCGCTGTCGGCGTCGACCGCGTAGAGCTTCGCCATCATCGTGCCGACATAAACGATCTTCTGGCACGCCTTGCCCGCTTCCGGCTGCGCCGCCTGCCAGTACGCGACGCCGCGTGTCTTCATGTCGGGTTGCGTGGGCGCCTTCAGTACCGCGTGCGGGTCGAACGTCCACTTGACCTTGCCGGTGTCGGGGGCGAGCGCGAAGATCCGATAGAACGGCGTCGCGACGTAGACGGTGTCGTTGACGAAGAGCGGCGTCGCCGACCAGTCGGACACGGGCACCTTGCCGTCGCCTTTCGAGACGTCGCCGGTGTGGACCTCCCACGCCTTCTGCAGGTGGCTCACGTTCTGCGGCGTGATCTGCGATGCCGTCGAGAACTTCTGATCCATGAGGTCGCCGTTGAACGTGTACCAGCCGTGATAACGGACGGCTGCCTCCTCCGATGCCACCGCGCGCGCGCCGGCGGCCTGCGGGGGTGCCGCGTCGTTCTGTGCGCGCAGCGACGGCATCCACGCCGCGATCGATGCAGCGACCGCAATGCCGACAACGAGCATCGGCGCAGGGACGGCGCGAAGCGGCGTGACGCGCGGAATGTCGATCAGCCAGCCGATGAACGCGACGATCGTCGCGCCGAAGACCCACGTCGCCTCGAGCAGCCATGCAGCGAGCGCCGTTCCCGCGATGTCGATGACGAGCAGCACGAGCAGCAGCGCGTGCATCCACGAGGGCTGCGTGCGCCAGCGCACCCGTGCGAGCGCGAGGAGCAGCATCACGGCGGTGCTCACCACCGCGAGCAGCGCGCCGCCGGTGCCGTGGATGCCGTTGCCCGGCCAGAAGTAGTCGAACAGCGCCGCAGCGAGAGCGACCAATGCTGCGAGGGGAAGCAGCCACGCGTACATCGCGGGCCGGGCGTTTCTTTCGTTCATGTCGTCTTCCATGGGCGTTCGCGCCGTCGCGCGGCTTCGTCGCGCATCGTTGCGCGCGGAGCCCGCAACGCGCGAGCTGTCGGGCTACGCCGACACGTACTGATGTGACTGAGCGCTTACCTCCGAGTTCGGGCCGCGGATTGCGGGCGGATGATTGTCGCGTGCGACAACATGCGCACGCACGTTGCCGCTCGCGGCGCGCCGGTGCGCACGTAAATCTATAATTCGCGGCCTATGTCCCCCCACGAAGTCGGCGCCGCATCGGCGCCGACCGACGCGCGGCAGCGAATCGTCGAAGCGCTCGCCGCGATCGTTCGCCGCACGTTTCCCGACGCCGCGTCGCTGCCCGTTCAGGTCGAACGGCCGCGCGATGCCGCGCACGGCGACTACGCGACGAATTTCGCGCTCTCCGCCGCGAAGGCGATGCGTCGCAAGCCTCGCGAATTCGCGGATGCGCTTGCGCGCGCGCTCCGGACCGACGTGGCCGACCTCGTCGCGAAGGTCGACGTCGCCGGCCCCGGCTTCATCAACGTCATCCTGACGAATGCGGCCCGCCAGCGCGTCGTTCACGACATCCTCGCCGCGGGCGAGCGCTTCGGTCGAAGCGACGCGCGCCACGGCGAGCGCGTGCTCGTCGAATTCGTATCGGCGAACCCGACCGGGCCGTTGCATGTGGGTCACGGCCGGCAGGCCGCGCTCGGCGACGCGATCGCGAACCTGCTCGAATGGCAGGGCGCCGCGGTGTCGCGCGAGTTCTACTACAACGACGCCGGCCAGCAGATCCACAACCTCGCCATATCGGTGCGCGCCCGCGCGCACGAGATCCTCGGCGAATCGGGTGCTTTCCCCGAGGACGGCTATCGCGGCGAATACATCCGCGAGCTGGCGCAGCGCTATCTCGACGACGTCGGACGCGACTTGTCCGACATCGAACCGATCCGCCGCTTCGCCGTCGCCGAATTGCGCAAGGAACAGGACCGCGACCTCGAAGCTTTCGGCGTTCGCTTCGATCGGTACTACCTCGAAAGCTCGCTCTACCTCGACGGGCGCGTCGACGCCACCGTCGCGAAGCTCGTCGATGCCGGCGTCACGTACGAGAACGAAGGTGCGCTATGGCTGCGCACGACGGACTTCGGCGACGACAAGGATCGCGTGATGCGCAAGTCCGACGGCGCGTACACGTATTTCGTCCCCGACGTCGCCTATCACGTGACGAAGTTCGAGCGCGGCTTCGACCGCGCGATCAACATCCAGGGCTCCGATCATCACGGCACCGTCGCACGCGTCCGGGCCGGGCTGCAGGCGCTCGCCATCGGCGTTCCGCAAGGCTATCCCGACTACGTGCTGCACAAGATGGTGACGGTGATGCGCGGTGGCGAGGAGGTCAGGATCAGCAAGCGTGCCGGCAGCTACGTCACGCTGCGCGATTTGATCGACGAGGCGGGCCGCGATGCGGTGCGCTACTTCCTGGTGTCGCGCAAGGCCGATTCGGAATTCGTCTTCGACATCGACCTCGCCCGGTCGCAGTCGGAAGACAACCCGGTCTACTACGTGCAATACGCGCACGCTCGCGTCGCGTCGGTGCTGAAGCAGGCGAAACTCGCGCGCGACGATGCGCTAACGGCGTTGCGCGGAGCGGACCTGACGCCGCTCGCGAGCCCGTATGAAACCGCGCTATTGCGCAGGCTCGCCGACTTTCCAGCGGAGCTCGACGCGGCGGCGCGCGAGTTCGCGCCGCATCAGCTCACGTTCTACCTCAAGGATTTGGCGCAGGAATTCCACAGTTACTATAATGCCGAGCGCTTTCTCGTCGACGACGCGAAGCTCCGCGATGCGCGACTCGCGCTGATCGTCGCCGCGGGACAGGTGTTGCGTAACGGACTCGCCATACTCGGCATTCGTGCCCCCGACGAGATGTAACCCTTGTGTGCGCGCCGCCGCGCGTTTTGAATGGCGCATGCGCAATCCACGTCCCTCCATGACTGCAGGCACTTCCCGCTCCCGCTCGCTGGCCCGTACGCCGCCGCGCCACAGTGCGCTCGGCGGAACGCTCCTCGGCGTTTTCATCGGCATCGTCGTCGGCCTCGGCATGGCGGCGTCCGTGGCGTACTGGCTGATGAAGAACAATCCGGCGCTTCCGATGCCGTCGCTTTCGCGCGACGCGCCGGAAGCCGTGGGCGGCAACGGCAAGGTCGCGAAGACCGACGACAAGCCGCGGTTCGATTTCTACAAGATCCTGCCGGGCGTCGAGGAGCCCAAGGTGCAGCCGCGACCCGAGCGCGGCGATCGCGCCGTCGTCGAGCAGGCGAAAGATCGCAGCCAGAATCCGGCGACGAACGCCGCGACGAAGGTCGACGCGGGCCAAACGAAACCGGCGAGCGCCGATGCGGCGCGATCCCTCACCGCCGATGCGCTCAAGGCCGCGATGATCGAGGCGGGCAAGAGCGCGGCGACCGATGCCAGGGTGGCGAAGGCGAACGACCGCTTCTGGCTGCAGGCCGGGTCGTTCTCGACGGCGCCCGATGCCGAGAACCTCCGCGCGCGGCTCGCGCTCGCCGGCTGGGAAGCGAGCGTGCAGGAGGGCGCCCTTCCCGACAAGAGCGTGCGATATCGCGTGCGTCTCGGCCCTTACGACAACACCGACGAGCTGACGCGGATGAAATCGGAGCTCGCGAAACGTGGCTTCGACGTCGCGGTGATCCACTATTGACCGCCGCCGGGCGGTCCTCGCCGTACCGCGAGCGGCCGGAACTCGCCGGCGAGCTCGCAAGCCCAACGTGCCGGGCGCGTCATCCGACGGCGCGCAGCGTGCGTTAACCCGTTTCCCTCGTCCCGGAGCTTTCATGACCCTATCCGTCCTCCGCTTCCTCGCGCGCAGCCTCGCCGCAGTCGGCGTGCTCGCACTGTTCGCCGCCACGGCGAATGCCGAGCTCGTCGAAGGCAAGAACTACGTGCGCATGCAGAATCCGCACCCCGTCGAGACCGGGAAGCAGATCGAGGTCGTCGAGTTCTTCTCGTACGGCTGTCCGCACTGCGCGGCGCTCGAGCCGTACCTCGACACGTGGCTCGCGAAGAAGGCACCCGACGTCGCATTCCGCCGCGTGCCGGTCATGTTCCAGCAGCGCTGGGTTCCGCTGGCGAAGATCTATTACACGCTCGACGCGCTCGGGAAGACCGAGCTGTCGCCCGAGGTGTTCAAGGCGATCCACCAGGAAGGCAAGGCGCTGTGGGATACGAAGGCGTTCCTCGACTGGGCGGCGAGCAAGGGCCTCGATCGCAAGAAGGTCGAGGACGTGTTCAGCTCGTTCGGCGTCGAAGGCAAGGTCAAGCGCGCGTTGCAGCTCGCGCAGGAATACAACATCCAGGCGGTGCCGACGGTGATCGTCGACGGCAAGTTCGTCACGTCGTCCGATCGCGTGGGCACGCACGCGAACCTTCCGGCCGCGATCGACGAGCTCGTCGCGAAGGCGCGCGCCGAACGCAAGAGCTAGTCAAACAAGCGCCAGACCCCGGGTCGGACCCCTGTCCTGCGGGAAATCAGGGTCAGACACCGATTTCCGGGCGCCACGTCGATTGCGCCGATCGTGTGTCCGGAGTCCGACCCTGGTTTCGGCGTTTTCATCACCGGCGCCTCGTCCGGCATCGGCGAAGCGCTGGCGCGTCATTACGCGGCACGGGGTGCGAGCGTCGGTCTCTTCGCGCGCCGTGCAAGCGAACTCGAGCGCGTTGCACGAATGCTCGCGCCGGCGCGCGTCGAATCCTATGCAGGTGACGTGCGCGATGCCGCGGCGCTCGAGCGCGCGGCGAAGGCATTCGTCGCTCGCACCGGCGTGCCCGACGTCGTCGTCGCCAACGCGGGCATCTCGACCGGCACGGTGACGGGACACGCCGAGGATCTTTCCGTGTTCGGACGCGTGTTCGACACCAACGTGCTCGGCATCGTCAACACGTTCCAGCCGTTCATCGCGCCAATGCGCGAGCGGCGTCGCGGAACGCTCGTCGGCATCGCGAGCGTCGCGGGCTTCCGCGGACTGCCGGGCTCGGGCGCGTACAGCGCGTCGAAAGCCGCGGCAATCGCGTACCTCGAGAGCCTGCGCGTCGAATTGCGCGCGAGCGGCATCGCCGTCGTCACGGTGTGTCCCGGCTACATTGCCACGCCGATGACGGCAGGCAATCCGTATCGGATGCCGTTTCTCATGCAGCCCGACGTCGCGGCGCGCAAGATCGCGCGCGCGATCGCGCGGCGCAAGCGCTTCTACGTGCTGCCGTGGCCGATGGCGCTCGCCGGTCGCGTCTTCCGCGCATTGCCGCGGCCACTCTACGACCGGATGTTCGCGAACGCGCCGCGCAAGCCGCGCGATCGCGGATGAGTCGAATTTCGCGCAAAGCGGAAGGCGCCGGTCGATCGCCGCCACGCTGAGGTCCCGTCAACGCGACCGCGCCCGGCGGCGTTTCGGGAAGATGCGAATCATGGTCGCTCGTTCATTGCTGCGGCGCGTGGGGCAGCCGATCCTCGCGGCGTTCTGTGCCGCGCTGCTGGCGCTGGCCGCGCAGGCACAGGAGGTCGCGGAAGCGCCGGCGCGCGTGGGCCGCGTCGCGCTCGTCGACGGCAAGCTGTTTCACACGCCGCCCGGCGGTGCGGACGCGTGGACGGAGATCGGCGTGAACGTTCCGATCGCGGAAGGCGACGACCTGTGGACCGAGGCGGGGTCGCTCGCCGAGATCGACTACGGCGGTGGGCAATTCCGCCTCGCGGGGCAGACCAACCTGCACGTCTCGCGGCTCGACGATCACGAACTCGCGTTGTTCGTCGCGTCGGGCAGCGTCATCGTTCGCGTTCGCTATCTCGAAGCCGGCGACCGGGTCATCGTCGACACGCCGTCGACGCAGGCCGCACTCGCGCGTCCGGGACTCTACCGGATCGACGTGAACGCCGATCCGCCGGAAACCGCCGTGGTCGTGCGCCTCGGCCAGGCGGACGTCACGACGGTGCGCGGCGCCGAGGCCATCTATCCCGGCGAGATGGCGGTGCTCGCGGGGACGAGCGACGTCACGGTCGACATCGGCAAGGCGGGAGGCGTCGACCTCTTCGACACGTGGAGCGCGCAGCGCGACCGCGTCTACGAAAGACGCGACGCGCAGCAGTACGTGTCGCCGCAGATGGTGGGGTCGTACGATCTCGACGACTACGGCACGTGGCAGCGCTATCCGGAGTACGGCGCGGTGTGGTTCCCCACGGTCGATCCGGGTTGGGCGCCGTATCGCTTCGGCCGTTGGACGTGGTTGCGTGATTACGGGTACGCCTGGGTGGACGACGCGCCATGGGGTTATGCGCCGTTCCACTACGGCCGCTGGGCGTACATCGGCGGTCGCTGGGGCTGGTGCCCGGGCGCGTACGTGCGACGACCGGCCTGGGCACCGGCGCTCGTCGTTTGGTATGGCGGCCCGTCGTGGACGTACGTCGCGGGCGGCGCGCCGGTGTACGGCTGGGTTCCGCTCGGCTGGGGCGAGGCCTACGTGCCGGCGTGGCGCGGGTGCGCGTCGCGCTGCTATGCGCGCTACAACCGGCCCTTTGCCGTCGACGTGTCGCGCCGCGTGCCCGAGCCGCCGCCGCGTCCGGTGAATCTGCGCGCGCCGGGCGGCATGACCGCGGTGCCGGCGGCGACGCTCGCGACCGGACGGCCGGTGCCGATCAATCGGGTGGACATTCCGGCGGCACCGGCGACGATTCCGCCGGCGCTCGTCGCACCGCCCGCCGTCGCGCCGATCGTCGCCAAGCCGCTCGTGCGTCCCGGCGGCGCCGTGCCGCCGCCCGCCGGCGCCATCGCGCGCACGACGCCGGGCGTGGCGCTTCCGCCACGCGCACCGGCCGGCGCGTCGGCGGTTCCCCGCACGCCGCTGCCTCCGACCGTCGTTCCGCGCGCGGGTGCACCGATGACGGCGATTCCGCCTGCGACGACGCCGCCCGCGGCCACCGTTCCCGGTACGACGCAGCCCCCGACACCGGGCGGTCTTCGCGTTGCGCCAAGGCCCACGGTGCCCGCGCCGGCGGCGCCCGCGATACCGACCGCACCGCTTCGCGCCGTGCCCCCGCCCGCCGCAGTGCCGCCGCCGCAGCGCGTGCCGGCCGCGCCCGCACCCGCCGTGCCGTCGCTTCCGATGCCCGCCACGCCGACGTTACGCAGCGCGCCGACGTCGCCGGTCGTTCCGCAGCCGGTCGCGCCGCCGCGAATCACACCGGGTCCTCCGGCGGTCGTGCCGGCACCGGTCGCGCCGGCGCCGCCGGCCGTCGTGCCGCGCCCC
>DASTIY010000429.1:0-12143 GCA_035717085.1 Casimicrobiaceae bacterium
TACGACCGCGAAGAGAACACCACGTCGACGCCGATCGACTTCTCGCCGCCGCCGCCCACGCAGACGAATTCGCTGTGCTGGGAAGCCAACGTGATCACGTTCAACAATTCGAACGTGCTCGGGTCGGCGAACGTGGCGAACGTCCCGACGACGTTCCAGCACGGCTGGCTGAACCTCGGCTTCGAGCCGACGTCGGTCACGCCGCCGATCCACTCGCTGACGAGCCTCGCAACGCTGCAGATCAGCGCGCTCGGCCAGACGACGTCGGGCACGGCGACGTACACGGGCCTGCCGGTGGTCGGCTTCGCGGTACAGTCGTTCGCGAACGGCGCGATCACCGTCGGCAACCAGACGGTGCTGTCGAACTACGGCGGCAACTTCGTGCAGAAGGGCACGCGGTTGATCACGCTGGGGACGCTCACCGACTGATTACCGAAGTGACGCGATTGGTTAGTTAGTGACGAAGGGCGGGGTTTCCACCCCGCCCTTTTTTTTGGCATGAAGCGGCGGTGTTCGATGCAGTATCCGTCGCGAGTCGAACGCGCATCGCCGATCGTCGGCGAATCGATGCCGCCGAACCGGATGATGCGAATGGCGACGCGAATGCGTTAAAAATGACAACGGCATGGCGTGGCGGTTGCAAGCCCAACCAAAAGATCACCGTGTCATCGTTTTCTTTCTTCGAGGTAATGCATGAATTCGAATCGACGTACGAGCCTCGTGCTCGCCGCCGCGGTCGCCGCGGCATGGGCACTGCCCACCGTTCCCGCGCAGGCGGCCACGTTCTCCTTCACCGACAGCAGCTGCGCGTCGTTCACCGCGAGCAATGACGGCCAGGGGAATCTGACGGTCTCCTGCAGCTCGACTTCGCAACCGTCGAACTGCACGCTCTCCGCGTCGCCGACGACGCTGCCGGCGAGCGGTGGCAACGTGACGCTGACCTCGAATTGCGGCACGGTGTCCGGGTGGACGAAGAACGGCATCGCCGGCGGCTCCGCGGGATCGACGACGTGGACCGATTCGATTCCGGCGACGACGTCGGCCAGCAACTCGACGTACACGTACGCTGTGACGGGCGGGAACGGCACGGCGCGCGCTTCGATCGTGCAGACCGGCACGGGTACCACGTCGGGCGGTGGCGGCACCAATGGCACCTGCGCTGGCTACACCAACACGCGCAACATCCCAATCGCTTGGGGCGCGATCGGCAGCGGCAGCGTCTCCGTCTTCACGAAGAACTTCGGCAGCTTCTCGGGCGGGGACATCATCGTTGCCTCGTTCACGACGCCGAACGCGACGTCGGCCGGGCAGGTCGGCGCGATCCAGGCCGCAGAATTCGGGACGACCGCCATCTCCCGCACCGCCTCGCTGTCGACGACGCCGTGCTCGTTCGACAACAACCTCGGCGCCACCGGCAGCCTCTTCGCGAGCATTTCGGGGTCCGCGCTGGTGAAGGGCAACACGGTCACCGTCAACTTCCAGATCGGCGGTTCGAGCCTCTGGTATCCGGTCCTCCAGCCGAACACGACGTACTACTACAACATCAAGAACACGAACGGCACCGGCAGCGACATGAAGATCGAGTTGCAGAAGCCGCCGGGACTCTGAGCGCCGTAGCTCGCTGACCGTGCAGCAGACGATGGCCCCTCGCGGGGCCATCGTCGTTTCGGCGGTCAATTCCGCACGCGCGGCTTCGGGGGTCGCAGGGCATAATTCGCCGTTTCCCCCGCAAGCCGCTCATGCGCCCGTCGTCGTCGTGGATCGCTGCCGCGATCCTGCCTTTCGTTTGCGTCGCGTCGTTCGCCGTACGCGCCGTCGAGCTGCCCGCCGACGTGCTCGCGCAGAACCACTGGACCAAGCTCACGAAGAGCGACTACGAGGCTGCGTTGTCGCGCGTGCCGCCCGCGCAGCGCGACGAGTTCGCGACGAGCCCGCGGCGCGTGCAGTCGCTTCTGAACAGTCTCCTCGTCATCAAGACGCTCGCTGCGCAGGCGCGCGTCGACGGCGTTCGTCCGCAAGGAGCCGTCGGGATGGCGAACGCGACGACTCCCGATCAGGCGCTCGCCAATGCCGAGCTCGCGCGCATCGACGAGGACGCGGCCCGCGCGTTCGACGCGAAGAAGTACGCTTTCGTCGCCAAGGCGCGCGAAACGTATGCGCTCGCGCCCGACAAATACCGCATACCCGAAGAAGTGCGGTTCTCCGATATCGCGGTGACGATCAAGGATCGCGGCGAGGCTGCGGCATTGGCGCGTGCGGAAGAGGCGCGGGCGAAAGTGGTCGCCGGCGAGGATTTCGCGAAGGTCGCGCGCGAATACTCGGATGACCCGACGACGCGCGAGCACGGCGGTGCGCTGCCGTTCGTGCCGCGCGAGCGCCTCGCGAAGGAATTCGCCGACGGCGTGTTCGCGCTGACGCGCGTCGGCGAGATCTCGCAGCCGATCAAGGCGCCGAACGCTTACCACGTCGTGCGCCTCGACGAGCGGCGTCCTTCGCGCGTGCAGTCGTTCGACGAGGTGCGCGACAAGCTTTTGCAGGAAATGCGGGCGCGGTACGTCAGCGAGCAACGCGACGCACGCATCCAGGCGATCCATCGCGACCCCGCGCTGGTCGTGAACCAGAAAGCGGTGGACGCGCTCGTCGTGCCCTATGACCCGGCTGCCGCGAAGCGGGGTGCCACGGTCCCGGTCCCCGGCGGCGATGCAGCGCCTTCCGCGGTACCCGGCAACGCCGAGCCTTCAGCCCCGCCCGCAAGCGCCGCGAAGTGATCGACGGCGTTCGAGCGAACGCTTGAGCCGATTCCCCGCTTCCGTCGCCGAGCCTGCGCTACCGCGTACGCCCTCCGTGGCCGCGGGCGCGCGCAATCGCGCGCTCTTCGCGCACTTCCTGCGCCGCGAGCTCACGTCGCGCTATCTCGGCAGCGTGACGGGCCTCGCGTGGGCGCTGCTCGCGCCGCTGGCGCTCCTCGCGGTGTACGACTTCGTGTTCACGAACGTCTTCAAGGCGACGTCGTTCGCGGGCGCGAGCTTCATCGCGTTCGTCGCCGTCGCGCTGTGGCCCTGGCTCGCCACGCAGGAAGCGCTGATGCGCGGCACGCTGTCGCTGCCCGGTTACGCGGGCATGATCCGCAAGGTCGCGTTTCCGCACGAGATCGTGGTCGTCGCCACCGTCGCCGCCACCTTTGCGCTGCAGTTCGCAGGCTACGTCGCGGTGCTCGTGGTGCTGACGGCGCTCGGCCAGCCGCTCCATCTCGCCGGTCTCGTCGTCGCGATTCCCGTCTGGTTCGTCGTCGCGATCGCGGTGTGCGGCATCGCGTTCGCGCTCGCCGCGGTGCAGGTGTTCGTGCGCGACGTCGAGCATGTGCTGGCGCCGGTGCTGATGATCCTCATGTACCTCGCGCCGATCCTGTATCCGCTGTCGATCGTGCCCGAGAACCTGCGCACGCTCGTCGCCGCGAATCCGTTCACGTGGGCCGTCACCCGCCTGCGCGATGCATTGCTCGACGGCCGCCTCATGCCGCAATGGAGCGACATCGTCGCGGTCGCTGTCGCGCTGCTCCTCTTCGCCGGCGGCCGCTTCGTGTTTCGCCGCCTGTCACCGCACTTCGAAGATTTCGTATGAGTGCGCACGCGCCCACGGCGGCGCCGCCGGCACGCGAGGCTAGGTCGTCGGCCGAGCCTGTGCCCTCAGCCGGCGTGGCGGTGCCTACGGGTGGCGCGCATGGCGCGAGCGACGTGCTGATGCGGCTTTCGCACGTCGGCAAGGACTACGCGAAGATCGAGACGCGCGGCGGCCGGCTTCGCCTGGTCTTCGACCTGTTGCGCGGCAAGGGCGCGGCGCACGTATTTCGCGCGCTCGACGACGTATCGCTGACGCTCGCGCGCGGCGAGTCCCTCGGCATCGTCGGTGAGAACGGCGCGGGCAAGTCGACGCTGCTGAAGATCATTGCCGGCGTCATTCCGCCGACGCGCGGCGAGGCGAGCGTGCGCGGACGCGTCGGGGCGCTCCTCGAGCTCGGCGCGGGCTTCCACCCGGAGTACAGCGGCCTTGCCAACATCGATCTCGCCGCGGCGCTGCTCGGCCTTGCGCCGGCCGAAATCGCCGCGAAGCGCGACGAGATCATCGCGTTCGCAGACCTCGGCGATCACATCCGTGACCCCATCAAGCAATATTCATCCGGCATGGTCGTGCGCCTCGGCTTCGCGGTCGCGACCGCGCTGTCGCCCGACATCCTGATCACCGACGAAGTGCTCGCGGTGGGCGACGAGTCGTTCCAGAAGCGCTGCATCGCGTGGATGGAGCGCTTTCTCGACGGGGGCGGCACGCTGCTGTTGTGCTCGCACAGCATGTACCACATCCAGAAGCTTTGCGAGCACGCGCTGTGGCTCAGGGACGGCCGCGTCGCGCAGTACGGGCCCGCGTCCGACGTGACGCGCGCCTACCTCGCCTATCACGAGGAGAAATCGGCGAACGCCAAATCGGGGATGCCGCTCGCGCAGGCGAAGGCCGGCGGCGTCTACGCGATCCAGGCCTTCGAGTCGAGTGCCGACGAGATCGACCAGGGTGACGATCTCACGCTCTCGGGCAGCGTGTATTCGCCCGATGGACGCGCGCCTACCGTCGTCGTCGGCATCGTGCGCGCGGATGGCACGCCGGTCTACGGCGTCGCATCCGACATGGACGGCGTCGCGATCGCGTGCGCCGATGCGCAGCACTTCACGTTCACGCTGACGTTCCCGGCGTTGCCGCTCGCACCCGGGAAGTACTGGCTGCGCGCGCACGCTGCGGATCCCGAGGGCATGCGCGTGTTCGACAACGTCGAGCGCGCGCTCTTCGTGCGCGGGCGCACCCGCGAGCTCGGCCTCGTGCATCTCGCGCATCGCTGGCACGACGGCGTTCCTCGCTAGAAATCTCGTCGATCGTGGGATCGTTCGACACGCGCTTCCGGATCGAATGCTTCGCCGATGCGAGCGCGCACGCGAGTGAGCTCTTCCGTGAATGCTTCGGCGTCGCGTTCCCCACACCCGCCGAGCATGCCGGGCTGCCGATCCCGACGCCGCCCGCCAACTGGCGGCAATACGTGGCGTTCTACGATTGGCCCGAAGCGCGGCGCGAAGCCGTCGGCTTCTGCAACTGGATCCGTCATGGCCGCGCCTACATCGGCGGCGGCATGTGCGTCAGTCCGACGTTCTATCGGCGCCTCCCGCGCGAGCATTGGCAGGCGTGCCGCGATCGCGGCGGCGTCGCGCAATTGCTGCTCGAGGCGGCGTTTGCGGGCCTCGTCGATGCCGACGCGTGGTTCGGCTATTGCGGCGATCGCAAGGCGTACGTCGTCGACACGCGCGCCGGCATGGTGCCGACGCGCCATCCGCACGTCCTCGTCAAGTGGCGGCCGGACGTCCCCGACGCGGACAAGGCCGCGATCGAGGATGCGGTCGCGGCGATCGGTCCGTTCTGATGCCCGCTCGATCAGCGATCGAGGATTTCGCGCAACGCGTCCGGGCTCGTCCAGTGGTGACCACAGACGTAGCGCGGCAGGCACCACGGGTTGTCGCCGGCGGCAATCGGCTTCGGGTCGGTGGTGAACGCCGCGCGCAACCGCAGCCGCGTCGCGTTCGCGGGCAGGTATTCGTCGACGAGGAAGCGGTTGTAATGGCCGTACGGGTACGCGAAGAACGGTGCATCACGACCCTGCGTGCGTCGCGCGAGATAGCCGGCGGCCTGTGCGATCTGCGCATCCGCATCCTGCGGCGTCGTGACTCGTGCGAAGTCGCCGCGCGCGTTCGCCGAGTGCGCAACCGCCGGCAGTCCTTCGTGCAGATGATCCCAGCTGTGGTTGGCGATCGACAGCAGCCCGCTCGCGATCGCCTCGTTCCACCAATCGTCGTTCAGCGCACCGTAACCGACGTAGCTGTGCGCGCGATCGTAGGTGCGCTCCATGCATTGCCTCGCCTCGGGCGACGCGATGACGAAGCTCGTCGCGCAAGGCGACGGCTGTGCGCGCGCTCCGACCTCCGCAGCGAAGTCGCGCAGGATTCCGAGGAAGCCGCGCTGCGCGCCGAATCGCGGATGCACGAAATCGACCGCGTCGTACATCGGTCCGTCGTCGAACGTGATCGCCACCTCGGCGGCTGCGTCGCCAATCCTGCCGTCGACGTCGCCGCTGACGGCATCGACGATCACGGCGAGCGGCACGATGCGACCGCCGTGCGCGTCGATCGTCCGCAAGTCGGTGAAGAGCGCGACGTGGTCGTTTCGCGCGTAATCGTCGCCGAGGACGCGATGCGAGTGGTAGGCGAGGACGAAGCGCTTCATCGGGGACGCGCGGCAACGCGCGAGGTGAACGGGACGTGACGAACGACGCCGCCGAGGTTACCACTCCGGTGGTGCTCGCCGGCGGCCGGCGCGCCGTGCAGACGCACGAGAAGCGCGACGCCGCTGTTCCGGCATGGTGGGCGTTGCTCGCGGGCGCCGTGGCCGTGGGCTCGTATCTGCGCGCGACGCAACTGCCGAGCCAGATCCTCGTCGACGACGAATGGCATGCGGTGCACGCGCTGCTGCGCTTCGACGCGCGCACCATCGCCACCAACTTCGGGACCGCCGACTACAGCATTCCGCTCACGCTGTACGACCGGTTTCTCGCGCTGCACGGCGGCCTCAGCGAGTGGCAGATGCACGTGCCGGCGCTGGCGGCGGGCATTGCGCTCCTCGTCGTCGCGCCGTGGCTGCTGCGCGATCTCGTCAGGCTCCCGAGCGCCGCCGTGTGGACGGCGCTGCTCGCGCTGTCGCCGCTGCTCGTCTATCTTTCGCGCACCGCGCGGCCGTACGCGCTTACGTGCGTGCTCGCGTGCGTCGCCGTCGTCGCGTTCCGCCGCGCCTACCGCGAGCCGCGACATGCGAGGTACGCGGTGCTCTACGCCGTCACGACGTTCCTCGCCGGGTGGCTGCACCTCGTCACGCTCGCGTTCACGCTGATGCCGTTCGCGTGGTACGGCGTGCGTGCCTTGCACGCGCGCGACCGCGCGGCGCTGCGCCGGCTCGTCGTGCTCGGGTTCGCGACGCTCGTCCCGCTCATCCTCGCGCTCGCGCCACCCTTGTGGAACGCTTCGGCGCAACTCGCCGAGAAGTCGGGAACCGACACGGTGAGTGTCGAAAGCGTCTATCGCACGGCGTTGATGATGGCGGGCACGGCATCGCCGTTCGGACTCGCCGTCGCGATCGTCCTCGCCGCGTTCGGCGTACGCGGCATGCGCGCGCGCGACGCCGATTTCGTCGGTTACGTGCTGACGCTGATCGGCGGCAGCGCGGTGGCGATCGCGCTCGCGCGCCCGGCGTGGATTCACCATCCCGGGGTGTACGCGCGCTACATGCTGCCGGCGCTCCCGTTCGCATTGCTGTTCGTGGCGGAAGGGACGATCGTCGCCCTCGCCCGCGTGCGTCCGCGATGGCTCGCAACGTCGGTCGCGGCCGCAGGCGTGGCGGCGGTCTTCGCGACAGGCCCGATTCCCGGGTGGCTCTACCGGCCCAATCAGTTCATCGGCCACGCGCGATTCCAGTTCGACTACGATCCCGCGCACAATCCGTACGTGCTCGAAATTCCGAAGGAGCCGATACCGGCGTTCTATCGCGAACTCGCGGCGCGTCCGCCGGCATCGTTGACGCTGATCGAGGCGCCGTGGCGGCTCGAATCCAATTTCGATCCGTTTCCCTGGTATCAGCAGGTGCACCGCCAGTACGTGAAGATCGGGCTGGTGACGCCGATCTGCGGCGTGCGCGACTTCGGCGAATATCCGCCCGACGAAACGCGGCTGCGGTTCCGCTGGTTCGTTCACGTCGCGCGCGTGCTGCAAGGCGAGACGTTCGGCGCGCGCTACCTCGTGATGCACCGCAGTGCATGGAAGACGCCGCCCGACGCCAGCATCGAATGGCCGGACGTCGACGCCTGCCTGCCGCGCATCGAGGCGCGCCTCGGCGCGCCGGTTTATCGGGACGACCGAATCGTCGTTTTCGATCTCGCGCCCGGTGTCCGCGCGAAGCCGAATGCGCTCGAACGCTGACGTGGACACGCAGGAAAAGCCGACGACGCGCAAGGCGCGGCCTCGCATGCCGCTCCTGCATACGCTTGGCGAATGCATCGTGCTGCCGGCGATCGCCGTCCTGCTGCCGTGGCGGCTCGCGTTGCGCGGCTTTCGGTCGCTGGCCGCACGCGGTCGGGCGTTCGAGCGCGAAAGCGCGCGTGCGCTCGAGGCCTGCCGCGCCAGCGTGGGCGTCGACGACGAGCGTGCGTTCCTCTGCGCGCATGCACTCACCCGCGTCGTCGACCACGTCGACCCGGTGCTGTCGTTCTTTCGCGGCGATCGCTATCTCGATCGCCACGTGCGCATCGAGGGCGACGCGTTGCCCGACGTACCCTGCCTTTTCATCGGCTTCCACTACGGCACCGCGTTCTGGGCGTTGCGTCATCTTCGACGGCAAGGACGCCGCACGTCGTTTCTCGCGGCGAGGGTGACCGCGCGCCAGTGCGCGGGCGACGCGCTTCGCCTTGCGTTCATGCGCTTTCGCAAGCGCTGCGTCGAGCGCGCGGCCGGGGCACCCGTGATCTTCGTCGGCGGCAGCCGCGAGCGCATCGTGACTGCGCTACGCGACGGGACTTCGGTCGTCGGACTGATCGACGTGCCGGACGTCGCGAACGCGACGAGCGTTTCGTTGCTGGGCTGCGACGTGCGCTGGCCTGACGGCTTGCTGCGGCTGTCGGAAGCCGAAGGCGTGCCCACGGTCGCGTTCGTCGCGACGCTCGACGCCAGGACCGGTGAACGCCGCGTCGCATTTCATCGATTGCCCGAGCGACGCGACGCGGCGCTGCAGGCGCTCGCGACGATGCTCGACGAGGCGATCCGCCGTGACGCCGCGGCGTGGCATCTGTGGGCCGAATGGCCGCGCTTCGTTTCTCCGCGCGCGTCGGAGACCGCCAGGGTGCGCGCGGAAGTTGGGTAAAATCAAGGCTTTGCGCGTGGCCCGTTGAACGCGAGCGAGCACTTCACCGGCGAACGGTTCCTCCCCGGCGTCGCGGGCGAGATCGCCTACGAGCATTGCCATCGCTATGCGTTCGCGCGTCGCTTCGTGACGGGCGCGCGCGTGCTCGACGCCGCGTGCGGCGAGGGCTACGGCGCGGCGCTGCTCGCCGGCGCGGCGGCGAGCGTCGTCGGCCTCGACATCGAGCCGCACGTCGTCGCGGCCGCGGCGCAACGCTATGCGGCGCACGCGAACCTGCGCTTCGAGACGGCGTCGGTCACGAAGCTGCCGCTCGCCGATGCGAGCGTCGATGCGATCGTGTCGTTCGAGACCATCGAGCACATCGGCGCCGACGACCAGCGCGCGATGCTCGCCGAATTCGCGCGCGTGCTCGCCCCGCGCGGTCGCGTCATCCTGTCGTCGCCGAATCGCGTCGAGTACAGCGAGGCGCGCGGCTACGCGAATCCGTTCCACGTGAAGGAGCTCGACCGCGCCGAGCTCGCATTACTTCTCGACGCACACTTCCCGCGAACGGAATGGTTCTGCCAGCGGCGATACCTCGGCTCGGCGATCTGGCGCGAGACCCCGGGCGACACGTTCGAGGCGATCGCAGGCTCACCGGCGAGCGTCGACCGCGCGCGAGCACCGGCCGCCCTGTATTTCGTCGTGGTGGCCGCCCGTATGCAGGAGGCGCTCGGCGAAGCGCCGGCGCTTTCGCTCTACGCCGATCGCGACGACAGTGAATGGCTCCGCGTGGACTTCGAGGCGCGCGAAGTCCTGCGCCTCGACGGGCTCGCGCGCGAGCGCGATGCGGAGCTGCAGCGCCAGGTCGATCACGCGAAGGAGCTCGCGGCGATGCTCGAGCAGCGCAACGAGGTCATCGCCGAGCGCGATCGCGATGCCGCCCGGCTGCGCGAGCGCATCGCCGAGGTCGAGGATGCCGTGGCGCAGGCGACGACGGTGCGCGAAAGGCTGCTGCGGCAACTCGACGCGCAGGAGCGGCTCATCGCTTATCGCGAAAGCATCCGCTGGTGGTGCGAGCTGCCTCTCGTGCGTGCGCGCAGATTCTGGCATTCGCTGTGGCAACGCCGATGACGTCCGAAGCGCTCCCCGTCGACGTCATCGTTCCCGTCTACAACGCCGCAACGGATGTCCGGCGATGCGTCGACAGCGTGCTCGCGCGCACGCCACGGCTTTCGCGGCTCGTGCTGATCGACGACGGCTCGCCGGATCCCGCGATCGGCGAGTATTTCCGCGCGCTCGCGCCGCAGCGCGATGCACGCATCGAATTGCTGCGCAACGATCGCAACCTCGGCTTCACCGCGACGGCCAACCGGGGCCTGCGCGCGTCGACGCGCGACGTCGTGCTGCTCAATTCCGACACGATCGTCACGACCGGCTGGTTGGAGGCGCTCGTCGCGTGCGCGGCGTCGGACCCGCGGATCGCGACGGTGACGCCTTTCTCCAACAACGCGGAGATCTGCTCGTTTCCGCGCATCTGCGAAGCGCACCCGGTGCCCGACGATCCGGAGCGCATCGCCGCGGCACTGCGCGCATCGGCGGTCCCGACGTATCCCGACCTGCCGACGGGCGTCGGCTTCTGCATGCTCGTGCGTCGCGCGGCGATCGATGCCGTCGGCGTCTTCGACCTCGCTTTCGGCGCGGGCTACGGCGAGGAGAACGACTTCTGCCTGCGCGCGGCGCGCGCCGGCTTTCGCAACGCGCTGGCCGACGATGCGTACGTCGTGCACACCGGCGGGCGCTCGTTCGCCGGACGCAAGGACGAGCTCGGCAGCCGCAACCTCGCGCTTCTTCTGCAGCGCTTCCCGCACTACGAAGCGATGGTGCGCGACTACATCGCGGTGGATCCGCTGCGGGCGATTCGCGGCGTTGCTTCGTCGCGGCTTGCGCGCGATGCGGGGCAACCGGGTGTGCTGCAGGTCGTCGACACGCGCGTCGCGAACATCGGCATCGATGCCGATTTCGCACCGATGCCGTTCGTGTGCCGATACTACGTCGCTCGCGTGGACGATGATCGCTGGCGGGTGGAGGATCGTGCGGCGGGCGAGGGCGTTGCGTTCGACCTCGTTCGCGATCCCGAGGAATCGTGGCGCGATTTCGCGCGTGCGCTCGCTTCGACGTTTGGCGTGTCGATCGTGCACGCGTCGAGCGCCACGAGAGTTCTCGCGCCGGTCGTCGATGCGTGGCGTGAAATCGGGATCTCAGTCGTCGACAGCATGGATCACGTGATCGCCGGATCCATCGCGCCCACGCTGCCGGACGCGCCGCCGCTGGCGAACGTGCGGCTGCGCGATGCGCTCGGCTACCGCGCGTGGAAGGCTGCGGCATCCGAGGTGTCGAGCCTGCCGATCAACGCGACGCCGGCGACGCGCGCCGGACTTTGGCAGCGCATCGCCGAGCCCGTCATCGGCGCGTTGAAAGCCCGGCTCGGCAGTTAGGCCGTTCGCATGCGCGGAATTCGCATGAACAGGCCTTAGGCGCGATGGCCGGAACCCCGTACGAGGCCTGGCTCGGGCGCGCGCGCGAGCATCACGTCGCGGGCCGCATCATCGATGCGTGGCTTTGCTACCGCCGCGCGCTTCGCGAGGACGCGCAGGGCGCCGACGCGCGCTTTCACATCGCGGAAATCGCATGGCACATGGGCCAGCCTGCCGAGGCCATCGCACAATGGCGCGACGTCTGCGCCGATACGCCGGCGCATGCGGCGAGCTGGCACGCGCTCGCCGACGCGTGCGCGGCACGCGGCGATTTCACCGGCGCGCGCGACGCGATCACGCACGTCCTCGTGCTGCAGCCGGCGAACGCACGGGTCGCCGCGCTTCGCGTGCTGCTGGACGTCGCCGACGACCCTACCGCGATCGATGCTCGCGGGACGGACGCGATCGTCGCGGCGCTTCACGGCGGACCTTGGCCGCTCGCATTGCTCGCGCATCTTGCGGCGACGGCGGGCGCGCGCTTGCCCGACGAGGCCATCGACGCGTTGCTGGCGGCCGCACTCGCACCGCCGGTGGCGGCAGGCGATGAAGATGCGCTACGACGCATCGTGCTGGCGACGCACGGCGCGCGCCGGGGATCGCAGGTTGCGCTGGTCGATCACTACGTCGCCGCAT
>DASTIY010000430.1:0-2560 GCA_035717085.1 Casimicrobiaceae bacterium
GGCGCTCATTGGACGCTAGCCGCCGCCGCGATGCGCGGCGACGCGACCTGCGCGGACACGCGCTCGATGGTCGTTTGCAGGCGCGCGATGGCGCGTTGCTGCGCCTCCATCAGCCGCTGCTGTTCCAACAGGATGCGTTGCTGCGCGTCGAGGCGCCGCTCGAGCGCATCGATCTTCCCGTCCTTCGCTTCGACGATCCGATGCAGGTCCCGGATCGCCGCCAGCGCGACCCCGGCCTCGTCCTGCAAGCCGATCGCCGTATCCGTGTGGCCGAGGCCGAACGTCGCGTAGAAGTCCTGCGCCATCGGACCGATGTGCCGGTCGTTCGCGTTCGGCCCATCCTTCGGTTGCCATGCATAGACGGGCATCGCGACGAGCTTCATTAGAACGTCCCCGCCGTCGAGCGCGACGAGATTGCGCTTGAGGTTGCGGTCGCTCGAGCAGAACGGTCCCGAGCCGCTCGTGAACGTACATCCCCAGGTCGCTCTCCCGAACCCGTCTACCGCCGTGACCAACCAGACGCCGCCGGTCGCGCGCACGTTGAACGTGTTGGCCGCGTTCGCGCCCCACCCGTAAGGGGCCGCGAGGGAAGGGTCGAAGGGCGCGCCATTCTCCAGGTTGTCGGACCACACGAACTCACCGGCCGCTGTCGCTTTGGCCGCCGTGCCGGCGGCCCAGCTGCTCGCGGCACTTGCAGTGTTGTCGAAACCTCCCACGGTGACGCTTCCAAGCCCTGTCGCGTGATTGAAGTTGCCGCCCAACGCCACCGAGTATTGATCGGTGGCGCTGTTCAAGCTGCCACCGAGAACGGCACTGCTGTAGCCGCTCGCGGTGTTTTTGGTGCCTCCCGCAACTACCGAATACGCCGCATAGGCCCAGTTGCTGACGCCACCTCCGACGCTCGCCGCCTGTCCCCGAACTCCGTCGGTCCCCGCGCCGGCCAGGTTGCCCGCACCGCCCGCGACGGTGCCGAACGCGTCGAGGACGCCGTTGATGCATCCGAATTGCAGGAGACATAGGTCGCCCGAGAAATTACCGGGGAGGATGAAAGCGTTTTTGGCACCCGGAGCGCCGCCGCCGCCGATCGTAACGCCGCTCAAGCTCGGGTAGACGCCGTTGTTCGCGTACCCCGCAATCCAGTTGGGCGACGTGACGCCTGGCTCGACCCGCAGTCCTCGCTGGTCGGCGACGGCAAGTTCGAGCGGTTGGCTGTCGGTGGTGCCTAGCCGTGCGGTCGTTCCGAACGCGTTGCCGCCCTGCATGAAGAACTTGCCGGCGTTGCCGCTCGGTGCGCTGAAGTAACCGACGACGTCGATCGCGACGTTCGCGCCGCCACCGCGCACCTGCACGCTGATCTGGTGGTTGCTCGCATTGACACGCGCGGCAGTCGACACGGTATTGAAGGCGATCGTCCCGACGTACACCATCGTCGCCGTGCTGCCGAACGTTGCCCCCTGCGGGAGGATCTCGATGTCGCCCGACGCGCTCGTCGTCGGCATGCCGAAGACCTGCAGCTGCACGGCACTGGGGTTCAATCCCGCCGGCAGTTGAGCGGTGCAGACGCCGTTCCCGCCTTGCACCGTGTAGCTCCGAATCTCGCTCGGTGCGAACGGCACCGGCGTGTGCGACGCCGTGCCGTTGCCCTGATACACGGCGGGAAACGTTCCACGCGTCTCGACCAGCCGACACGGCGTGACGGGCGTGTAGACGACGTCGGCGCCGATGTCGCCCAACGCTTTCGTGTTCACCGTCGTCGGCTTCGTCGTAGCGGCATTCAATCCGCCTGCCGCACGTACGCCTTGTTCATTGCCGGAAAGACTCGCCGCGAGCAATCGATCCGCGCGCAGTTGCATGAGCCGCGTTCGCAGATCGTCGATCGACACCGGCTCGCTCGACTTGGCGAGCGCCGCGCCCCAAGTCGCCACGATTCGCTCGACGACGCTTTCGCGCTGCCGATCGATCGCGAGCAGCGCGTCGGCCGCGTGTTCGACCGGCTGCGCGCAACACACCGCTGCCGAGACGAGCGATGCGACCGAGAGAAAGACGGACGTGGACGACCGCATGGCAGGCGAAGCGAACCATTGGCGCATGACGACCTCGCAAAGTTGCGCGGGGCGCTTTCCTCCTGCGCCACACGCGGGGAGACGCACGCTACGCCCGGCGAATCAGGCGGTCAAGCGAGGCACTTCGAGAGGTCGAACGCCTGCGCGAGCAATTCGTACGATCGATGTCGTGCCGCTGCGTCGTGCGTCCACGTGACGACGACGAGCTCGTCGAGATCGAGCTCTCGCGCAACGTCGCGAAGGCGCGACGCGACCGTCTCGGCCGTGCCGGCGATCGCCTTGCGACGCAATGCTTCGATTACGCCTCGCGCGGCGGCGTCGTACGAATAGGCCTCCGCGTATTCGGGCGTGACGAGCTGCTTGCGCTCGCCGCGCTCGAAGCCGACGCGCCAGTGCTCGCGCGTCTTCAGGAGTCGCCGCGCCTCGTCTTCGGTGTCGGCGGCGAGCGCCCAGACGCACACCGTCGCGCGCGGTGTGGGATAGCGCGCGCTCGGCCG